>CAYIIH010000105.1:0-23161 GCA_964363225.1 uncultured Verrucomicrobiota bacterium
CTCCATCGCCAGACAAGACGATCGCGATAGACCTCTCCGCCGTGGTCGAGGTCAGTCCAACCATCCGGTACTTCGGCGATTACGAATTGATCCAGGAGATCGCCCGGGGCGGCATGGGCGTCGTCTATAAGGCCCGGCAAAAGAGCCTCAATCGGATTGTGGCCGTCAAAATGATCCTGGCCGGACAGTTGGCCGGCAACGTTGAGGTCAAACGGTTCCGCACCGAGGCCGAGGCTGCCGCCAACCTCCAGCATCCCAATATCGTGGCCATTCACGAGGTCGGTGAGCATGAGGGACGGCATTACTTCTCGATGGACTGCGTGGAAGGGAAGGACTTGGCGCAACTGCTCCGGGGCGGCCCTTTGCCGGCGGCGAGCGCGGCCGAGATGCTCAAGACCATCAGCGACGCGGTCAAGTATGCGCACCAGCGGGGCATCCTCCATCGCGATCTCAAGCCGCAGAACGTGCTCCTGGACGAGCGCGGGCAGCCCCGCATCACCGATTTCGGCCTGGCCAAGAAGGTGGACCAAGACAGCGGCTTGACGGCGAGCGGCGCTGTGATGGGCAGCCCGGCCTACATGTCGCCGGAACAGGCTCGTGGCCAGCAGGATAGGATCGGGCCGCAATGCGACGTTTATTCGCTCGGAGCCATTCTCTATGAAATGCTCACGGGCCAGCCGCCGTTTCGCGGGGAGACGATCATGGCGACTTTGCGCGAGGTGATCGAATTCCCGCCCGTTCCACCATCGAAGCTGAACCCGAATGTCTCGAAAGACCTGGAGACGATCTGCTTGAAGTGCCTGGAGAAACAGCCCGAAAGACGTTACGCCTCCGCGCGGATGTTGGCGGAGGAACTGGACCGATTCCTAAAGGGAGAACCGGTTCAGGCGACCCGGGCCGGCCTCGCGCGCAAAAGCTGGAGCTGGTTGCAGCGCAATCCGTGGGCTCTGGCGGGCGGAACGTCCATGATCGTGCTGTTCTTGATCATCGTTTCCTTCAGCCTCTGGCAACAGAATCAATACCTGCTTTGGACGCTCAAGAATCCCGGGGGCAAGGTTGACCACAGTAATCTGATTTTTCGGTGGATGGAAAACGCGTCCCTGCTCGGCCAAACCCTGCTGGGTTTCAGTTGGGTTCTCCTTTATCTCTCAGGACCGCTTATCTTCGCGGATTTCATCATCAGGAAAGGACGCCAGTTTTCTTTCAAAGCGAACCACCTTGTCGCTTACGGCGTGGCCGGGGTGTTGGAAGTGGTCCTGGGTCTGGCCGTGGCTCTAGCTCTTGTGAAGGAATACGTATGGGAGGAGAACTCGGGTGGGATTATGGGATGGTTCGGCTTCCTCTTGATGTCCTTCCCGTTCTGGTGGTTTGGGACAAGCCTCACTTGGTATGCCCTTCAGGAACAGCGCTTCCGCGAATTCGGGCCGTCCCGGGGCTTGCGCGCCGAGGTTTTCGGTGATTCGAGAAAGATCAGTGCCGCCACCTTCTTAACCTTCGTGTTTCGGAATCGGTACCAGGCGATCGCGCTCTTATATTTGCTCCTTCTTACCTGGCTTTGGGGACAATTGCATCGTGGCAGCCTTGACTCGATTCCTTTCTTCAATATGGCTGTCACCTACGTGGTTTTCTTCTGGGGATTTACCAAGGCGTACGTGAGCAGCACCAAAGCACACCGGCATTTTTTCCTGCTTGGGAGTCTTATGATAGGCGTTTCTCTACTCGCATTCGCGATGGCCAGTTTCCAACAGGAAATAGTCGGCAAGGGGTTCCTGCCGGGTCTCCTGGTGGGCTTGGTGTTGTGCGTCATTTTCACCAGGATGGGCCGGATTCCAGCAAAAATAAATGACGAGGAATTCAAATCCGAGAGCAACGGCGGCCTGCGATGGGGACAACGGTATCCAAGGGCGCTTTTGGGGATGGTCGCAGCCCTCTTTGCTTTGAGCGTGGCTGGGGCCTGGGCGATCACCGGCCCCGGGGGGGAAGCCTCTCAGGTTTTCTTGTTTGCTGCATTGACTCCCCATTTCGCGTTTGAATATGCCCGCTCCCGAAACCAGGTGCGTGAGGCCAGAAGCGTCATCCTCGGGTTTTTCCTGGTCGCTTTGCTCCTCTTCACACAGATAAGCCCGGTCCACGTTCCGCTGTCCTGGGCGGCGGCCTATCTGGCTCTTGGCTTGGTGCTCGTCAAATTGCAATTGATCTGGGAAAAGCGCCACCCGCCCCAGGCTGTTCCGCATTGAAAATGGGGTGGCACACTCCATGAACCGCCGGTTCGGAACGCAGCCTTCAGGCTGCAGCAGGCCGCGCGCACTCGTTCGTATCCGCGGCAGCCTGAAGGCTGCGTTCCTTGGCGCACCCCGTTCATGGTCCCAATGCAGGCGAAAAAACGAAAGGTGGCTCCCCATGAGCGGCTGCGGCGTCCATCCAATTCTCTTGTCGTTGTGTTGAAAGTGGTTATGGTCGATTCCGTGAGCAATCCCACGCGACCGCAACCGCCTGCTGCCGGTTCCTATCCAAGCGAAGCCGCGCACTGCCCATTGTTCGCCACGACGCACTGGAGCGTGGTGCTGCTGGCCGGTGGTTCCACTTCGCCGGACGCGCAGGCCGCGCTGGCGCAGTTGTGCCAGACCTATTGGTACCCGCTCTACGCCTACGCGAGAAGGCGCGGGCATAACGAGCACGATGCGAAGGACCTCGTCCAAGGATTCTTTGCCCAACTGTTCGAGCATCAATCCATCCGCCGCGTGGCTCGCGACCGGGGCAAGTTTCGCTCGTTTCTGCTGGGTTCGTTGAATTTCTTCATCGCAGACCAGCGGGACCTTGCGCGGGCGCAGAAGCGCGGCGGAGGAAGGGAGATTGTCTCCATTGACGAGACCGATGCCGAGGGCCGCTACGGTCTCGAGCCGGTGGATGAACGGAGTCCGGACCAGATTTTCGAGCGCCGCTGGGCGATGACGGTCTTGGAACAAGTGCTGGCCGTCCTGGAGAAGGAATACCGGGCATCGAACAAAGCAAAGCTGTTCGGGGAGTTGCGGTTCTTCCTTCTCGGAGACAAGAGCCATGGGACCTACGCGGAGGTTGGGTCTCGAATTGGCCTGTCTGAGGCGGCGGTGAAGATGGCCGTCTCCCGGCTTCGGCAGCGTTACCGCGAACTGTTCCGTGAGGTCATCGCGCAAACCGTAGCCGAACCCGGCGACGTGGAAGAAGAAATCCGGCACTTGCTGGCCGCTCTGGCGGCCTGATTCAGGAAAAAACAGGCGGAACCACGACATGCTCAGCGCAGCGGAGCCTCAACCATAAAACTCATTCAACGATTCAACGTTGTAACGCTTTAACAACTTTGGCTGCCGCCGAGCCGCGTCGGGGCGAGGTCGGTGTCGCGTTTCAAGTGCCGCGCGCCCAGCAGCCACAAACCGCCGGCCAGGAGGAACATCAGACCGACCACCAGGAAGGACTTGCTCATGTCCTGGAACCAGTCGTTCAGCAGGCCGATGATGACCGGCGAAATGACGTCGCCGAGCGCGTGGATGACGAAGATGTTCAGCGCGAACCCGGCGGAGCGCATCGAGGGATGCGTGACGTTGGCCAGGATCGTGTTTGTCGGCCCGGTGTTGAAGAACAAGCAGAAGCACGTCAGAAAAATCAGCGCCCAGATCCACGGAAACGGGGCTTTCAGCACGGCGAGGAAAATCGGGAAACCCGTCAGCATGGCCGCGCCGGCGACGAGGAAATAAGACCCGGGAAACCGCGCGCGCAGTTTGTCCCCGGCGATGCCGCCCAGCAGTGTGCCGCTCAAACCCGCCGCGGCGGTGATCGCGCCAAAAATCACGGTCGAAGAATGGGGCGCGCCCGGGCGGGTTTCGAGGTAGTAGGGCATCCAGAAGGCGATGCCGCCGATGGCGAAGGTCATGGCCGCCATGCCAAGGGTGCAAAAAACGTAGGAGGGCGTGCGGAGCAGGATCAAATAGTCACGCCAGCGCACGGCCTCGGGCTTCGCGGCTACAGCGAGGTCGGCCTGCCCGCGCGGTGGTTCGCGCATGAAGAAGCTCCACAGGCCCAACAGAAGTCCGGGAATGACGACGAGGTAGAACGCCCAGCGCCAGCTCTCGTGTTTCGTGCCGATCAGGCCGGCCCCCCATTCACCGATGCTGGATTGGGCGATCCAACCGCCCAGCACGTAACCGAGCGCGCTGCCCACCGGAATGGCCATGTAAAACCACGCCAGCACCTGGCCGCGGACCTTGACCGGATAGAAATCCGAAATGACCGCCGGTGCCACAGGCCCATACGCCGCTTCGCCGATGCCGATAAAACAGCGCGTCAGCAGCAGCATGAGGAAGGTGGAGGCCAGTCCGGAGGCGCCGCTGGCCAGGCTCCACAGGATCACGCCGACGCCCACCAGCATCCAGCGCGACCGCCGCTCGGCCAGTCTGGCGAAAATCGGCGCCCCAACCATGTAGAACACCATAAACGCCATCGACAGCACGCCGATGAGCGCGTCCTCGGGTTTGAAGCCGAGACGATGTTGAAACCAGTTCACCACGGCGCCCAGGGTGTCGCTGTTCGCCGGCACGCCGCTCGCGCCGAAAAACGTTTGTTTGATCGGCCCGACGACCGCCGCGAGCACCTGCCGGTCGATGTAATTGAACAGGTTGATCAGTAGCAACAAGACGAGCGCGGGCCGGGCGCCGGGAAAGGGAGTATCCCGGCTCGGGCCAGCAGCGGCTGAGCTTGGCGTGCCAGGATTCATTGTTCGTGAGCCTAGGGCTGCAGGGATGAGCGTCAAGCTCGGTTTTGGCGGTTCTCGGCTGCTCCAGGGCTGATTCAAATGGTGCGAAAGGAGTGCGGCCAGCTTGCCCGCTCCGCGTTTCGGTGAGTTCCAACGGAAAATCGCGCGGGCAAGCTGCCTACGCTCCTTTGCACGAATCCACCCTGTGGCCGCTCACGCTGGGGAATGCAAACTTGACCTGGCATTGAAATCATTAGACTTATTGGAGTGTGAAAAGCCTTTCTAAATTCGCTTTATTCTTTGGAAACCCCATGTCACGAATTGCACGCCACCTTTTGGCAGGCCTCGTCATCTCACTGGCCGCTTCTGCCCCACGCGCAACGGCGGCGGACGCGTCGCCCCCACAAACCATAGGGCCGAACAAAGAACAACTCCTGGCCCAAGCGCAACAATGCCGGGAGCTGCTCCGCACCAGCTTGATTCAGTTTTATCTGCCCGCGTGCGTCGATCAGGCCAACGGCGGATACCTGGAATCGCTGCGCGACGGGAAATTTGCCTTGACCGGGGAGAAACTCCTGACGCTGCAAGCGCGCCAGTTGTGGTTCTTCAGCACCCTGGCCATTGAAGGCTATGAGAGCGAGCGGGCCTTGGCCGCGGCCCGATCCGGCTTCAGCTTCATCCAGACCAAAATGCGCGACGCCCAGAACGGCGGCTATTATTCCAAGGTCACCGACGAAGGCGGCCCGCGCGACCCGCGCAAGCATGCCTACTTGAATTCCTTTGCCTTGTATGGGCTGACGGCTTATTACCGGGCAACGAAAGCACCCGAGGCTTTGCAGGCCGCCCAGGAACTTTTCCGGGTCCTGGAAGCCAAATCACACGACAAGAAGCATGGGGGCTACGTGGAATTCTTCGAGGCCGATTGGACTCCGATCACCGACCCCAAGGCGTCGGGCTACGTTGGCGCCATTGGACACAAGACCTACAACACTCACCTGCACCTGCTGGAGTCCTTTGCCGAACTCTACCGGGTTTGGCCGGATGAAATCCTGGGCCGGCGGTTGTCCGAACTCCTGACTATCAATGCCAGCACGGTGCGCTATCCGACGGTGAACAATAATGTCGATGCTTATTTCGCCGATTGGAAGGTGGTGAAGGAACCGAGGAATCTGCGCGCCAGCTACGGCCATGATGTTGAATGCGTCTGGCTGGTCATGGACGCTGCCAGGACTCTGAGCCTCTCGCCTGCCCTTTATCGCACCTGGGCCGAAGCGCTTTGTCGCACTTGCCTCGATCTCGGTTATGACCGTGAACATGGCGGCTTTTATTCTTCGGGACCGCTGGGCCAGCCCGCCGACGATACCCAGAAAATCTGGTGGGTGCAATCGGAAGCCTTGGCGGGCATGCTGGAGATGTTCCGCTTGACCGGGAACGTGGAATATTACAGCGCCTTCAGCCGCACGCTTGATTTTTGCGCAAAGTATCAGGTGGCCAAAGAAGGCAGTTGGTGGGCCAGCCGCAACGCCGATGGCTCACCCACCAACAACCTGCAACGCAGCAGCCCGTGGCAGGGAGCTTATCACGGCGGCCGCGCCATGATCCTTTGTGCGAAATGGCTGGAGGAACTGGCGGGATTGGCCCAGAACCACGCCAAAGACACCCAGCGATAAGCGCCGAAAACCGCCCGGCAAGGCCCGGCCCAAGAAAAGCTCGCTCTTAGACTTGATGCCAAACAATTTCCAGGCACAGTTAACCGCCTGAGGTCCTGATGAAGATAAAGTCGCCGAGACGGTGAAGAATGCAACGAATACTCATCATTGAAGATGCGGAAGATGTGCGCAGCCTGATTACCTCGACATTGGAGAACAACGGCTTCCAGACGTTGGCCGCCGAGGATGGTGTGGCGGGAGTTGCGCTGGCCAAGGAGCATTTGCCGGATTTGATTCTCTGTGACATCCAGATGCCGAGATTGGATGGATACGGGACTTTAGCCGCCCTGCGCCAGCAGGCCGCCACCGCGGCCATTCCGTTCATTTTTTTGACGGGTATTACTGACAAGATGCACATGCGGAAGGGCATGGAACAAGGGGCGGACGATTTTCTCACCAAACCCTTTTCCTTGAGAGAACTGCTGGGCGCCGTGAAGGCCCAGTTGCAGAAACAGGCCGTCATTTCCCACCAGTCAAATCAACGATTGGAGCAGCTCCGGGACAACCTCAGCCTGGCTCTCCCTCATGAGTTGATCACCCCTCTCAACGCCATCATCGGTTTCTCCTCGCTTCTCATGGATGATTGCGCCTCCATGCCACACCAGGAAATCCGGGATTTCGCCCAGAATATTCATAAATCCGCGCTTCGCTTGCAGCGGTTGGTAGAGAATTTTCTGCTCTACTCCCAAATCGAACTGGTCGCCGTTGATCCGGATAAAGTGGCCGCTCTCCGCCGAGAGGAACGATCTCCCATCAAGGAACGAATCACCCTCGTGGCCCGCCAAAAAGCCGAGCAGGCTCAGCGAGCCGATGATCTCGCCCTGCACCTCGAGGACGTGAGCCTGCCGATGGCGAGCGGGAAACTGGAAAAAATCGTGCTGGAACTTCTGGATAACGCCTTCAAGTTCTCGGACCAGGGCACTCCCGTTCTCCTTGCCGCCACCGTGCAGGATGAGCTTTTTACCCTGTCCGTCACCGATCACGGACGCGGCATGACGGCTGAGCAGATCGCGAGCATCGGCGCGCACATGCAATTCCAGCGGCGGTTGCACGAGCAACAGGGATCCGGATTGGGCTTGGCCATCGCCAAACGCCTGACGGAATTGCATGGAGGGGAACTGATCATCGAATGCACCCCAAACGAAAAAACCACGGTCCGGCTGCTTTTTCCATTGTCCTCCAATACCGCCGCCTCTGCAGATCCGTGAGGCACGGCCCTTCAATTGGAAACGATTGGGGTCACATCTCAACATTCAACAATTGGCCGGGCCGATGAGCCGTGCACCAGGGCATCCGCAGCCAACGTTGTTCTTGTCCGCCGCGGCCCTTTCGCGCAATGTTCCGCCGCATGATTGCCAATCTGTCCGATACGCTGCGGCGCCGGCGCACCGTCCGCCGCCTCATTGTCGCCTTCGTTTTGCCCATTCTTGCTGCCTCCGTTTTTGCACTGGACAGCGAGCGTGCCTTTCTTAAAGGCCCCTATTTGCAGGCCCCCGGAGCGGACACGATGACCATTATATGGGAATCGCCCACGAACAGACCGGGCTTGGTCCACTACGGTTTGAGCGGCCGGCTCGACCGTGAGTTGCGGCTGGAAACACCGCGCGAGTTAATGGTGGTCTCGACTAACTCGGTCACGAAGGTCACCAACAGCGGCCGGACCAATGTCACGCAGATGTCTGTCACCAACCGGGTGTTCCTTTACGAAATGACGCTCACGAACCTGCGGCCGAACTCGGTTTACAGTTACGCGGCCGAGAGTGACGGCCTGCGCCTGCGGCCGAAGAAATTCAAGACGTTCGGCGCGCACCCGGACAAGGTCACCTTCATCACTTATGGCGACACGCGGACCAACCCGAAAACGCACGCCGCCCTGGCCGCCAACTTCAAGCGGCACTCGCCCGATTTCATCCTGCACACGGGAGATCTGGTCGCCAACGGCAGGCGCTACGATTTGTGGGCCACGGAATTCTTTGGCCCGTTGGCGCAGGTGATTGACGAAGTGCCCATCCTTCCTTGCATCGGCAATCACGAGGCGGATGGGATCAATTACCTGCATTACCTGCATCTGCCGGGCCAGGAACTGTGGTATTCGTACGATGTGGGGCCGATGCACGTGCTTTCGCTCGATTTCCGCCACGAGGAGGCGGCACATCAGCAGTTTGAATTCGCCAGGCAAGACCTTGCCGCCGCCCAGGCGCCGTGGAAAATCGTGATCCTGCATTACCCGGTATTCAATATCGGCGGTCACAACACCGGCTGGGGTCACGCGGCTTATCTGCCGCTGTTCCACGCGGCCAAAGTGGACCTGGTGATGGCCGGCCACTCTCACATTTACGAGCGGTTCCGCCCGATCGCATCCAAGAGCGGCACGGAGAGTTGGCCCATCACGCACATCACGACGGGTGGCGGCGGCGCGCCGCTCTACGCTTCTTACCCCCATCCGGCCCTGGTAGCGAGCGCGACGACCAATCACTTCGTGCTGATTGAGGCCACGCCCGCCAGCTTGAAAGGCCGCGCGCTCACGACCCGCGGGGCCGTGCTCGACAAATTCGAGTTGAAGAAGCGCAATGGCCAGCCGCCGCCGCAGTACTTTGCCCAGGTCTATCCGGAAGAGACGTTGAAGCTCTCCTTCGACGCTGCGCCGAGCCTGACGGGCGGCGCGACCTCGGCGCCCGCCACGAATGCGCCTGCGCAAGTCATGTTCACCCTGCGCCCGATGAAAACCGCGCAGCTGCCGGTCGAACTGGAGATCGGCCTCACCCCGGATGCGGCCTCGTATTACGAAATCGAAGGCGGTCCGCTGCGTGTGGCCCCTCCCTCCGCGACGGAATCGAACAGAGTCGTGTGGGCCACTTTGAAGACGACCGGAAAGAGAAAGATCGAAGCCGAGGGGCGGAACCGAGTGTTATCCCCGGCACTCGTCTTCCAAGCCAAAGTCACGATGGGGACGGTTGAGACAATCGCTTACGGGCAGAAGTGCAGGGTTACAGAAACGGCGGAGCAGGCCGCCAAGACAAGGCCGGAGCCGCCTGCGTCCAAGTAATCCAAACCAAGCCTTCCCGGGTGGATTCTATGCCATCTTTCAGGAAGCACTCTCGACGAGCTGTGGGGATGACGCCATCTGATCGAGGGGCAGCTTCACTTGAAAGGTCGAGCCTTTGCCGGCCTCGCTCGTCACCGTGAGGTCTCCGCCCATCATCTGACAAAACCGCCGACTGATCGCCAACCCCAAACCCGTCCCGCCATAGTTCCTGGTGGTGGAAACATCGGCTTGGGAGAAGGCCTGGAACAATTTCCCCATCTGCTCCGGAGTCATCCCGATGCCGGTATCGGTCACCCGCATGTAAACCCAGTCCTTCAGGCCTTCTCGCTGTCGCTGAAACTGCAGACGGATGGCGCCTTTGTCTGTGAATTTGCTGGCGTTGCTCAGGAGGTTGAAGAGCGTCTGGCGGACTTTCGTCAGGTCGGCCCTCATGGCGCCGATGTCCGGCGGGCAATCGATTTCCAGCTTGTTTGAGTTTTTCGCCACCAGCGGTTGGACCGTCGCCACGACCTCCCGAAGCGTCGTCGAGAGGTCGAATGTTTCCAGATACAACGTCATCTTGCCGGCTTCGATCTTGGAGAGGTCCAGAATGTCGTTGATGAGCGCGAGGAGGTGTTTGCCGGCGGCTTGGATCTTTTGCAGGTCGGGCAGGAATTCGGTTTGGCCCCCGGCATGGGCGTGGCGCAAGCGGACGCGAGCAGTTGGGCCGTCGCAGCGCGCAACGTCAGCGCCTGGTACAACGACAAACTGCTGGTCGTGGTCGATGGCCGCAGTGTTTATCTGCCGCTCAACAACACGGTGGCCTGGGAATCCATTGATTATCTTTTGGAAGACGTGGAACGAATCGAGGTCATCCGCGGCCCGGGCGGCACGCTGTGGGGCGCCAACGCCGTGAACGGCGTGATCAACATCGTCACCAAGAGCGCCAAAGCCACCCAGGGCCTGTACGCGACGGGTGGCGGAGGCACCGAGGAACGAGGTTTTGGCGCGGTGCGGTACGGCCTGCGCCCGTTCGACAACGCCTTCCTGCGCACTTATGTGCGGGGCGCGGATCGCGCGGCCCGTCCCGGCGGCATCGACAGTTCGGACGTGCTGCAAGGCGGCTTTCGTTTCGATTGGGAACCTGGCGACAACCAAGTCACGCTGCAAGGGGACCTCTTTGAAAGACGTTACGCGAATATTTTCACCTTCCCGCAATATACTCCGCCCTACTTGCCGCAGGAGCGTCTGGATCGGCGCACGGACACCGGCAATGTGCTGGCCCGGTTTCAGCATCGGTTCAGCGAGGATTCCGATCTTCAGGTGCAGGCTTCCTACGACTATTACGCGTTCAAAGGCAACAGCATTGGCACGGCGTATCAGGAGCTATTCAACGTGGAATCTCAGCACCGCTTTCCCTTGTTGGGACGGCAGGACGTTGTTTACGGACTCGGCTATCGCTATCAGCCGAATAATATCGACAACCGGAGGCTCTGGTTTGGCCATCCGCCTAAGCTCCGCCAGCAGGTCTTCAGCAGCTTCGTCCAGGACGAAATCTCTTTGGTGGAAGAACGCCTGCGCCTGACACTGGGAACAAAGCTGGAACACCACGACCCGACGGGCTGGGAAGTCCAACCCAACGCCCGGCTGGCGTGGCTGCCGACGCAGCGTCAGACGGTCTGGGCCGCCGTCTCGCGGGCGGTGCAGGTGCCGGCGCGCAGCGCCACCGATCTCGAGTTTCCCCTCCTGGCCGTCGAACCGCCCATTGTGGATTTCGGGCCACCAGTGGGCGCGGTGCCGATTTTCCTGCGCTACGCCGGCCGACCGGGCGTGCGTTCACAGGTCCTGCTGAGCTATGAACTGGGGTACCGGTTCCAGCCCCTGGATCAGTTGTCCTTCGATCTGGCGGCGTTTTACAACGACTACGATCGTCTACTGGGCGGGCGCTCCGACCCGCTGCGGCTGGAACCGGCGCCAGTGCTCCATGGGCTCATCGACAACTTTAGCGTCAATGACTACTCGGCCAGGGCCTACGGCACGGAGTCGGCCGTGCAATGGCATGCGGCCGAGTGGTGGCGGCTGGCCGGGGCCTACACTCTGCTGGTCGTGCGGGAGTACGATGCGGCGGCTCAACTCAGAAACGGGGCCGCCAGCGAGCCGTCGCATCAAGCCACCTTGCGCTCGTCGATGGACCTGCCGGGCGGGCTGCAACTCGATCTCTGGGGCCGCTTCACCGATCGCCTGCCGCAGTTCAACGTCCCCAGCTACTTCAACCTGGATGTGCGCTTGGCTTGGAGGATGTCCAAGCATCTCGAACTCGCGGTGGTGGGACAAAACCTGATCGAAGACCGCCGCTTCGAACTGGGAGATAACATCGTTCTACGCCAGCAAGTCACGCCGGTGCCGCGCGGCGTTTATGCTCAATTGACCTGCCGTTTCTAGTTGCGCAAATGAACAAGACGTTGCGCTGGTTTGTCTGGTTGCTCAGGATGGAAATCCTCTTCTCGGGTCTGTTGGCTGTGGCCGCGCTGCTCGTTCCCAGCGAGCTGATTTTAACGCTGGCCCAGCAGCGGGCGGACAACACCATGCGGCTGTTGGAGGCCGACATTTTGGCGCGCGCGGTCGGATGCTTGTTGCTCTTGTTGGCCTCCTTTTCTCTGCCGGCGGCGCTCTCCCCGACCCGGTATCCGCTCGTCGCCTGGCTCGCGGCGGGCTCTCAATGCGCGCTGGCGCTTTCCCGGCTGCTGCTGTTCGGAATCAAGAATCTCTCGGCCATCTCGGGACTGTTTTGCCTCGCGGATGTTGGTGTCGGTCTCGCGCTGGTGGCCCTGCTCCAGGCCAGCCCCACGCCGGAAACCAAACTGAGCTGGAGCAACCTTCGACAATGGATCGGCGCCAGGCAAGTCCTCGCCGAGGCGCGGGCAAACCTTAAAGCAGCCTTGGCGAATCGGTGGGTGCAGGGCGCATTGCTGCTGGCGCTGTTGGCGGGACTGCCGCTCGGCTACGGCCTTTGGCATCACCTCTTGCGCCAAGGACCCTTGGAGCAATTTGCCTCCGATGAAGACCACTTCAAGCACGGCAATATTGGCAATGAGAAAAGCCGGGGAATGCCTTACTACCTGTGGGAAGTGCTGCCCGAGATGTTCGCCGACAAGCTTCCCGGCCCGGGCGGCTGGGCGTCGCTCGGTTTTATGACCGAGGCGGGCAGGTATTTTCCCGTCGGGTTCTCCAAGCGCACGGTCGGCTTTCCCATGCTCTCGCCGAACTGCGCGTTGTGCCACAGCAGCCGTTACCGCCGATCGGCTTCGGACCAGCCGAGATTTGTTCCGGGCGGTCCGGCGGCGGAACTCGACTTCAACGGCTTCATCAAGTTCCTGGGCGACTGTGCGGACGACCCGCGCTTCCATCCCGCCGTCCTCACGGACAAGATCGCGGCGAAGCATCAGTTGTCCGCCTTCGAGCGCCAAGTCTATCGCAGGATCATCCTCCCGCTGACCCGGCGCGCCCTGCAACTGATGCAGCGCGAGTTCGTCTGGATGAAACTCCGCCCCGCCGCCGGCCCTGGCCGGATGGACGCGGTCAATGTGCTTAAAATAAATCTCTTTCGCGGCGCCGACGACGGCACCATTGGCACCAGCGATTACTTGCCCGTGTGGAACCAGGCCGCCCGCGGCAACCTCGGCCTGCGCTGGAATTGCGGCGGTGTCAACCTCGCCCAGGAGAATCTGCTGGCCGCGGCCTTTCTGCTCAATCTCGATTCCGCCGCCTTCGACAGCGCCAGCTTCAAGCGCGTGGCCCATTATCTGCAGGACCTCAAGCCGCCGCCGTTTCCCTTCCTGATCGACCAGGCCGCCGCGCAACGAGGCCAAACCATTTTTCGACAGCATTGCGCCTCCTGCCACGCCTTCGGCGCCGCTGAGGTGGGACGCATCAACCCGGCGCAGCAGGTCGGCACCGATCCGGCCTACATCAATTCCTGGACCGAGAAACTCGTGGACGGCCTCAAGGCCGTTCGCAGCGGCGAATTTCATTTCGATGCCGTCCGCCTGACCGACGGCTACAACAACCTTCCCCTCGACGGCTGCTGGGCGCGCGCGCCTTACCTGCATAACGGGTCCGTTCCGGGATTATGGGATTTGCTGCAGCCGGACGAGAAACGTCCGGTTCGCTTCTACCGCGGCTACAACGTTTATGACCCCGAGAAAATGGGATTCGTGTCTGACGGCACGGAAGCCAGGCGCTTTGGGTTTGAGTACGACACGCGGCTGTCCGGCAACGGCAACCAGGGCCACGCTTACGGAACGAATTTGCATGACACGGACAAATCCGCTCTCATCGAATACCTCAAAACACTCTGACCATGGACCCATTATGAAAAAAGCTCTGCTCTGCATGGCCATTCTGGCGCTGGCTGGGATTGGCTTCTGGCTCTGGTTCATGTGGCCTCAACGCCAGCACCGTCTCGTTGAAATTCCTCCGAATGTCCGCTGGCTGGGTGTCGGCTTGAGCCTTGAGGACCAGGACCGCTGGCACGACATCTCCGAGGGCAGCGAGATGCTGCCGCTGAGTTTCCTGGAAGCGCTCAAATGCCCGCGCACCGGGCGCTCGTTTCTGGAAAGCCTGGCCGAGTACGGCTTTCTGGTCGAAAGCCAAGACCCGCACCAGTTGCCGGTGGGCTGGACGACTGAATGGCGCGCCGTGGGCTCACAAAAAGTCCCGTTCGTCGGCATTAACTGCGCCGCCTGCCACTCCGGCGAACTCCGCTATGGCCGGAACACGCTGCGCATCGATGGCGCCCCGAACCTGTTCAGCCTCGAACAATTCTTTGTGGACTTGCGGGGCGCCCTCACCGCGCTCAGGAACAGTCCGCTGGAGGCGTTTCTGTTTGTCAGGAACGTCATCCACAGCCACCACGACCCCAAAAAGGCAGGCGAATTCCTCGAAGTGTCCCCCGAAGCTTTGAGCCTGCTCCATTCAGTGGACACCGCCGATGGCCTCGACGCCGAGGAAGCCCATTTGTCGGAATTTGTCGGGGCCGCCTTCGGCAAGATCATTGACGAGCGCACAGCAGCGACGAACCTCGAGTTCTCCTATGCCGGCTTTGCGGGCGGCGCGACCGATGCCAAGCGTCAATCCGCCGTCGCGCCACCCGCCGGCCAGAGCAGCCGCGCGAGCCGCGCCCGCGAGATCATCTCCGCCCTCCACGCGTACGAACACGAGTTGGAACGTCGCCTGGAGACTTTTCGCCACCTGGCCGACGCCATCGATGCCGGCACCGATCTGGGCCCAGGGCGGGGCGATTCGTTTGGCATCATTCGCGATCTGCTTTTTCCGTTTGACCCCGTGACGCTGGACGCCCCGGTCAGCACCCCCCACCTGTTTGACTTTCGGGATTACAGATTCATCCACTGGGACGGCAACACGACCAGCGTCATGGACCGCAACATTGCGCAAGCCATCGCGCTGGGGGCGGACTTCGACAAGACCACCTTCAAGTCCACGGTGCTGCCGCGCAACCTGCACCGCCTTGAAACCATCGCGCTGAAGATTCGTCCGCCCAAATGGCCGGAAGAGGTGCTGGGCAATATTGACCGGGCCAAAGCCGCGCGCGGCCAGCCGCACTACCTGCGCCTCTGCCACGAGTGCCACCACAGCGAAAATGTTTATCCCGCCGATAAAGTCGGCACCTCGCCGCTGCGCGCGGCGAACCTCGGCCAGATGGTCGCCAACCTGCCGTTCCCGCAACAGTTGGCCGCCTTCGCCTCCCAGGCCAAATTCGTGTCCCACAAGGACCATGGCATCACGGCCGAGGAAGCCAAAAAGATGGAGCGCACGGACAGCCCCGTGTGGCGCTCCACCGGCGGCTACATCGCGCGTCCCCTCGCCGGTGCGTGGGCCACGGCGCCGTTCCTGCACAACGGCTCTGTGCCCACCCTGTTTGATTTGCTGCAGCCACAAGCCCGGCGCCCTGCCCGCTTTCCCGTCGGCCATCGGGAGTATGATCCCGTGAAAGTGGGCTTTACCACCGGACATAAAAAGTCCGGTTTGGACGTTCGACACCCAACTCAAAGGCAATGCCAATTCAGGCCATGAATACGGAGCCGGCCTCTCGGAAGACGAAAAGTGGGAACTGATCGAATACCTGAAAACTCTCTGACCGGGAATCATTAGTTGGACCGGGACCGCGCGCTTCGCTCGACCGATTTTTTGCCAGTCGCGTGCCCCGCCGCTAAACTATCGGAAACCGCGGTTGAGATTACCGCTTTTTCCGCTGCAACGGGTCCCAAAACTCGACGTTGACGTCCGTCAGAGTTCTGGCCGGGTCGCTGGGAGGATTAATCTGGGGGCTTTTCCGAAAATCGCTATGGCCATCGTTAAAGACGGCAATGCCCCCGCGCTGATGACGGTTGTTGTCGATCCCCTCCAACTGGTCGCCTGGCCCCATCCCGGCCGTGGGCCACCACAGGCTGCTGCTCCACATGCCGTCGGGCTTGGGCATCGCGTCGCCGACCACCAAATTCTGCGCGGGGTTAACCACCCAAGCCCGCTTGAACCAGGGCTTGGATGAAACCACCCAACTCCCGCTGGCCACTTGTCCGCTTGGATAAGGCCAGATACCGAGGAAAAAGGCGTTATACCCGTAGCCGACCTTGTGCGCGTCGAATTTCCAGTCCCAGGTCACGCCCAGGTCTTTCCGACGGCTTTTCAGGGAGGCGCACTTAAAGAGATTGGTGTAGGGTTTGTTGGCCATGATGGTGCGGCCCCAAAAGTCTTTGGGGTCCTCGGCCGAATCGTTGCGGTTCTGGTTGCGATGCGCCGGAAAAACGTCGTTGTTATCCTCTGTGTACAACTGCATGAAATAACCGATTTGTCTCAGGTTGTTCATGCAGGAAGTGCGGCTGCCCTTTTCCTTGGCCTTGGCCATGGCCGGGAGCAGAATGCCAGCCAAAATCGCAATGATGGCTATGACCACCAGCAACTCGATGAGAGTGAACGCCTTTGACCCAAGACAGTGCTTTTTCATAAGACAACGGCGCGAATTGGTATTTGTTTCCCATTAGATACCACAGCCACACAGCGCTGTCATGCGGAATTTGCAGCGAAATTTGCGGCTACTCCTCTTCCAGGATCGCCCAATGGTAACGGTTGACAGCCGGATTGAGCATCGTTTTTTTGCGGCCGTTGGGCCACACGATCTCGATGCTTTGCACCCGCGTTTCCCGGCCCAGCCCAAAATGCGCGGTCGTGGCCTGCTGGGAGCGATATGAATCGCCCGTCACCAGGAAGCGGATTTGCCTTGCCGCGGCTGTGGCCAGAATCACTTTCGCGCCCACGGGAGAGAAGCCGGGCGCTGACTCGCGCAGACGCAGGCCAATCCAGTGACCAGCATTCTCCGTGAAATTGGGAAAGAGATGCAGTTCCTGCCGGGTCCGGGGCCAGACCTGGAAGGTTGTGACCAGGAGATCGAGTTTGCCGTCGCCATCGAGATCGTCGCTCACCACATTGCGGCAATCCTCTTCCCTGGCCACTCCCATCAGATAGCCGGTTTCCAGAAATGATTGGCCGGATTGATTCATGAAAAAGCGGTTTTTCTCGAAACCACCGTAGGACTGGCCGGCGCCGTGATGCCGCGTATGGACCGAGCGAAAGTAGCGCTCCCAAACCGGGTCGTCTGCGGAGCTGGCCGCGTAAATGTCGTGGCGCCAAAACTCGGTTTCATAATCCGAGGCCGATCGCCCGCTGATGTGGCCGTTGACCACATAGATGTCCTCATCGCCATCGTTGTCGAAATCACCCGCGGCCACGCCCCAGGACCAGCCTGTCTGCGCGACCTGGTTGCTGAGGGCTGTTTGTTGGAAGCGCCCGTTCGTCCGGAGGTAGAGGCGGTTGCCATAAGCCATTTTCGAGCGCATCTGTTGGCGCTCCGGAAACTCGCGCAGCCCAGCCTGCCAGGAATCCAGGCGGTTGGCGGCAAACGAATTCATGCCGACGACCAGGAAATCGAGGCCGCCGTCCCGGTCAAAATCCCCAAAGACGTGGGACATGCCAAAGTTATGCCGTTCATCGAGCAGGTCGTTGGTCACGTCGGTGAAATGCCCCTGGCCATCGTTGGCATAAACGTCGGCCCCGGCAAAATCGCTCGTCACCAAAAGGTCCAGATCGCCATCCTCGTCGAGATCGACGAAGGAACTGCCATAGGTGCGCCGAAATCGTTTCTGAGCCAGACCGGCCGCCACGGTGCGGTCCTGGAAATGACCCTGTCCATCGTTGGCCAGGAGAAACGAGGGATGCCCATCGTTGGCATCATAGTAAGGGGTGGGAAACTGGCCGCCCTGGTACGGCACCTTGTATTGGGCCAGCCAGATATCCAGATCGCCGTCTTTATCCGCGTCGCCGGCGCTCATCACGAAAGGATTGGGCAATTCGGGGTCTGCCTGCCAAGC
This sequence comes from uncultured Verrucomicrobiota bacterium, assembly GCA_964363225.1. Classification (GTDB taxonomy): domain Bacteria; phylum Verrucomicrobiota; class Verrucomicrobiia; order Limisphaerales; family CAYIIH01; genus CAYIIH01. The sequence continues at coordinate 17,905 of CAYIIH010000105.1, forward strand.
CCGATTTCCGGGGTGGAGGAAGCGGTCCTGCCGGTCGCCCTTAAACAGCGCCAAACCTTGCGGATGCGCACACAGGAAATCCACCAAGCCATCTCCGTCGAAGTCCGCCAACAGGCTTGAGTTCAAAGCGGCCAGCGGATGCTCGCAAAGCAAACCCTGCCGGAATTGGCCCTGGCCTTTGTTCCAAAAAACCAGGTTGCGCCTCGCCAGGATGATTTCGGACAATCCGTCGCCATCCAGGTCGTAAAGCTGAAGGCTCGGTTCCAGGAATTTGGCGTCGAATTTCTCGGGCGTCAGGTCCGCCGCCACAACATGATGAAACGGTGTCTCGCCCCGGCGCGAAAGCATTTCCAGGTCGCTGGCATCAATCAGCTCCGGAACCGGCTTCTCATTCGGTTGTTCCTTCTTCCGCCAAGCCACCCGCAGATGGCCGCGCACGATCCATCGCTCTTCCTGGCTGGGATTGGCCACGTGCAGCGTCAGGGCAATGACCGACCTGGCCGCCCCGTTGGTCGCCATGTCGAAGTGCGCATGCCGCCATTCCGATTGTTCCAGCCGATAGCCTTGCTGCTCGAACTTCGCCAGAAGCTGACGCCAGAGTGCGGGCGTGAGGCGCCTGACTGGATGGCTCAGACGTGTGACGGCGATGTTGTGATCGGCCATCACCGGTTGGCCGGCAGTTCCCAAAAGCAGTTCGCCAAAAGCAAACTGAGCGAGGATCGAAAAGGGTTTCTCCTGCGTTCTAAGGTCGTCCCAGAGTTGGATAAAGACGGCTTCATGCTGCTGGGCCAGCAATTCCTTGGCCCAGACCGTTTGATCCAAATGATCTCGGCGGGCTTGAATCGCCTCCATCTTCTTTACCATGACCTGATCTGACGGTGCATTGAGGCGCGTGGCAGCATTGGTCAGCCCGGAACGGCTGCCCCGTGGTGTGGGTTGGCCGTGGAACAGCCAAAAGCACCAGGCGAAGACAAATCCGGCCAGGAGCATGCCAAAAAAGATTTGAAGAATTTTGCGCAAATTCAAGGACTCAATGTGTCATATTGGTAGGTCACTCGGTTTAACATAGACGTTTATGGGTGAACATAGCAACGCCGGACGAAGCATTTGCAGTTCGACCTGCGCTTTAATGCTCTGCCTGTCCGGCCTGGCCGCCGCAGACGTCCAGGCAGAGCTGACCGAAGAGCAGGTTAATGCGCTCCAAGCCCTCGGGCACCAACGGCCGGTGGAAGACTGGCCGGAGTTGTCTGCCGCCCAAGCACGCGCACTGAAGGAAAAGGCGGAAAGGTATCTGGCCGATTGTCAAAAGTACCACCAACCGTTCGGCCTTTCCGCGGACATTCTCTTTTCCGGCTATGACCGCGCCAAAGTGGAGAAGTATGAAGGCATTGGCGATAGCGCAACGTGGACGGGGCATTACTTGGCCGCACTCGCTTTTCGATACGCCGTCACCGCCGACACCAATACGATTGCCGACATCCGGCGAGCCTTGGACGCTTATGAAGTGTTGGCGCGAGTGACGGGCCTGGCTGGGTACATGGCCCGTTTTGCCGGGCCTGCCGATGATCCGGCTTATCAGCGATACTACAGCGTCTATGGGAAAGGGGCGGATCCAAACCGCCCCGGCTATGGCACCTCCGCTTATCCGGGCAAGGGAAAATATACGAATCTGGTCTGGCTGGGGAACAGTTCGCGGGACGTTTACATCGGCGTCAACCTGGGCCTGGCCACGGTCCATCGGCTGGTGCCCGACGCCAAAATTCGCGCCCAGGTCAAGGGCTTGGTGGAATTGATCTTGCGTCAGCTCATGGGGGAAGGCTGGCTGATCAAGGACGGCCAGGGACACACGACCGTTTGCACGCCGACCTTGATCGCCACGCTCCTCCGCACCGGCGCCACGGTCAATCCCAGACGCTATCAAAGCCTCTATGACGAGAAAGCCCGGCCGGTCCTCATCGGCTCCGGGGGCGGCATCTGCAAATACTGCGATTATTTTCCGAACAACCTTCTTTATGCGATGATCTACGTTCTGGCCACGCTGGAGGCCGACCCGGCCAAGAAACCGTACTACGAGGCGCATCTGCGGCGCATGTGGCTGCAAAGCAGCGATCATCTGAACCCTTATTTTGCCGCCCTCTATCTTTCTGCGGGAGGCGAGGACGTTGATGGCGCCGCTCGCGCGACGGTGCAGGGGGTGCTCAGCGATTTTCCATCGCCGCCCCGCTGGTCTGAAAAAACCGAGAACAGCCGCCGTCGCGAGCTTGAGCTGGTGCAGATGGGCGGCAAGCAATGGGCCAAATATGCGCTGCCGATCCGGGAGCGGGTGCCGAGTGATTTTATATGGCAGCGTTCCCCCTTCCAATTGGACGGCAGCGGCGATGCACCGTTGGCTTACCCGGGGATTGATCTGGTTCTCCCCTATTGGATGGGACGGCAATGCGGCGTCATCCCGACAGGCGAGGAAACAACCGGGGCCAAACCGTAGCGACAGATGCCTGGAGCTTGATCCCTGACCGCTTTAGTTAACTTACGGCGAAGCTGTTTGCTGGGAAACGGCAACTCGCGGCAATCCGCTTTTGACTTCACGTTGGGGCAGAGGCACAGTGAATCCAGCTATGAGCACCCAGGAAATATTGTTTGCAGAAATCAAGAACCAGCCCGAACCGGTGCTGCGCGAAGTTTTGCATTACTTGAAGTTCCTCGCCCGCCAGCGCGAGGAAGAAGCATGGGCCGACCTGCTTCCCACCCGCGAAGTGGAACAGGAAGTTCTCGACCTCCTCGACCGCAAATGAACCCGCGCCACGGCGAAGTCTGGCTGGTGGACATGGGCCTGGCCGCCAAGACCCGGCCCGCCGTTGTCCTCATCGCCGACCATCTCAACGCCCCGCGCTCGCTTCTCATTCAATTTGAAGGCCATCAAGACAGCGCTTCTCAAAGCGTGCGCTCTGTGACTGACACCGTCGATCTGCCGCACCCGACGTAGCGGCCCAGATGCACATCCATGCCCAGCTTGATGACTCGGGGCGATCGAGCGCGACCTCCCGCAGAACCCGCCGGCCAGCAGGTGCTGGCTGGCGTCACTGGCGCCGCCTGGCCAGCCGTCATGACGACGTTAACCAAGCGCTCGATTTCTGGCTGGCCGTTCCGCACAGAAGGCGCGGCCTGAACCGATGGGGCCACATTCCCACTCGCGCTTTCCCGTGAAACGGTTAATCTTAAAACCATGAAAAAACTCCTTTTCGGCCTGGTTTTACTCGCTCTGACGTGGACGGGGCACCGATGCGGCCTTGCTTTCCAGGTGGCCGCGGCGGCGGATCGAGATTATGCTGCCATCCGCAAACAAATGGTTGAAGAGCAGCTCAAAGGTCCCGGCCGCGGCATCAAAAACCCCCGCGTTCTCGAAGCCATGCTCTCAGTGCCGCGTCATGAGTTTGTGCCCGATCTCTTTCGCTTTCAAGCGTATGCGGATCACCCCGTGGCCATCGGCCACGGCCAGACCATTTCCCAGCCCTACATCGTCGCCTTTATGACGGAGCAGCTTGATCCGAAACCCACCGACCACGTGCTCGAAATCGGGGCCGGCTCCGGCTATCAAGCCGCCGTCCTGTCCGGGTTGGTGGCGAAGGTTTATACGATGGAGATTGTTGAACCGCTCGGCCGCCGCGCCGAAGCCACCTTGCAGCGGTTGAACTTCAAGAACGTCAAAGTCAAAGTGGGCGACGGCTACCAAGGCTGGCCTGAGTTTGCTCCGTTCGACGCCATCATCGTCACGTGCGCTCCGGACCATGTGCCGCGCCCTTTGATCGAGCAACTCAAGGAAGGCGGGCGCATGATCATTCCGGTGGGCGAACGTGACGAACAATCCTTGTATCTCCTGGTCAAGAGCGGACAGGAAGTCAAACGGCGCGCCGTGCTGCCCGTCCGGTTTGTGCCCATGACCGGCCAATCAGATCGGGCCAAGCCCAACAAGAAGTAGGGCCCTGCCAAGGCTGCCTATGTTCGAGTTGATCATCCATACCCTCGCCGCCGTTGCGGCGGCAGAGGCCAAGGGCGACAAACCCGCCGTCACCCAAGCCACCAGAGACGCCTACGACCGGCTCAAGCGGAAGCTCCTTAATCGGTTTGCCGCCAACGCCGATGTCACACGCGCGATCGAGGCCGTCGAACAAAAACCTGAATCGAAAGCGCGTCGGGACGTGCTGGCGGAAGAAATGCAGGCCGTCCTGAAGGAATCAGATGCTGAGCTGGCACGTCTGGCGCAAGCGCTCTTGGACCTCCTCCGGCAGGAACAGAATCTCCCTCCAAACGCCTGCCAGCTCCTTCAATCCGGCTCGGGCGCTCTGGCTGTCGGCTCCAGAGCGATGGCTGGCGGTGAACGGAGCGTGGTCGTCAAAGGTGACCTCACCGACAGCAAGGTTTTCACGGGTGACATCTATATTGGCAGCCCGCCTGCTGACGATGCTCAAGCGCTTTCCCTCTACCGCCAGATGCTCGTCCGCTCCTGTCGCACGCTGCCGCTGCGCAGAGTTGATGTCGAAGCCAGCGACCCCACAAGCGGACAAAAACGGCTCGAACTCGATCAGGTTTATGTGGCTTTGGACACCACGGCCCCGCTTTTTGAAGAGAAGCTGGCGGATTCGCAAGGACGCCCCTTCCTACGTCCGCCAACCAAAACCGAAGAACGGCGCCTCTCTGTCCTCGAAGCCACCGTCGTTCGGCGGCGCCTTGTTCTCCAGGGCGATCCTGGCTCCGGCAAATCCACCTTCCTCAGCCACCTTTGCCTTTGTCTCGCTGCGCATGGTTTGGACCCCGAAGGTGGCTGGCTGAAGCGCTTGCCGGACTGGCCGAGGGCTGAGGCTCAACTTCTGCCGATCACCATCATACTGCGGGACTTCGTTCGCACCTTGCCGGAAAAGCCGGGTCAAGCCGAGCCCAGCCATGTCTGGGAATTCGTCGTTAGCTATCTTGAAAAGAAGAACCTGCCGTTCGCGGCTGAACCGCTCCGTTCCGCCCTGGAGAAGGGACAGGGAATATTCCTCTTTGACGGCTTGGACGAGATTCCGTCCGACCGGCAACGGAAGTTCGTGCGCGATGCCGTGGCGGAATTTGCCGCATGCTATCCGAAGTGCCGCGTGCTGGTCACCTGTCGGACGCTTTCCTATCAGAACCGCGAGTGGCAGTTGCCAGATTTCCAGCCCTTCACACTGGCCCCTGCTATGGGGTGGTGTGTCAACTGGAATTTTTTCTTTTCATTCAG
>CAYIIH010000106.1:0-1044 GCA_964363225.1 uncultured Verrucomicrobiota bacterium
CCCAAGGCATAGACGTCGCTGTACCGGCCCACCTTGCCGTGCTTGGCCGTCGCCTGCTCCGGTGGCATGAAGTTGGGCGAGCCCAGCACCTGGCCCGAGACCGTAAGGCCATCCTCGACGTGGGTAGGGACGCGTTCCACCGCGTCCCTAACTTCGCCGGAGGAAGAGTGGGACGCGGTGAAACGCGTCCCTACCGCCTCCGAAACGAGGCGTTTCGCCAGGCCGAAATCGGTGATGCGCGGCTGGTCGTTGGCGTCGATGAGCACGTTCGACGGTTTGAGGTCGCGGTGGAGGATGCCTTGCTGATGCGCGTAGTGAATCGCCTCGGCAATGGTTTTGAGGTACTGGGCCGCCCGCCGGCCTGGCAGCGGCTGGTGCCCCACCAGGGCGGCCAGACTGGGACCATCCACGAAATCCATCGAGAAGTAGTGCTGGCCGGCCTGGACCCCGACTTCATGGATCGCGACGATGTTCGGATGGTGCAGCACCGCCGCGGCGGAGGCCTCGGTGCGAAAACGCTGGACGAATTGCTGGGTGGCAAACTCGCCGGCGAGAATCATCTTCACCGCCACGAGGCGGTCCAGGCTGACCTGCCGGGCTTTGTACACCACCCCCATGCCGCCGCGGGCGATTTCCTCGAGCAATTCATAATCGCCGAAAGAGCTTGGAGTGATCAGTGACCGGTGATCAGTGATCAGTGGCGCATGGTCCCCTGTGCTCCGCTCATTGCTCGCTGCGCTCTGACCACCAGTGACTGATGACTGACCACTGGTAACTGATGACTGACCACTGTCTCCCGCCTTCCGCCCTCTCGCCCTTCGCTCCTCCTCCAGCGCGCCGCCAAAGGCGCAACCGGGACAAACCGGCCCCCGCGTGCCGGCCGGGAGCGGCTCTCCACAAACCGCGCACACGTTGGTACTGGAGGTCGTGTCAGGCATGGCCACTCTTTACTGGGGCAATCGTACTAAAAAGTTGCGTTTCTTCACCCCGATATCTCACATTCCTGTAGCGGCGTCTCGTCAGAGCGCCGCACTCTTCCGAGCC
>CAYIIH010000106.1:1054-9058 GCA_964363225.1 uncultured Verrucomicrobiota bacterium
CGCGGGGGCGCCGGGCCCGCCCCGGCCCGCCCGCCCCCCCGCCCCGGCCGCCCGGCCCCCCCCCCCCCCCGCTACAGGGGGGCCAACTCATGGACTGCGGCTGAAAACGTCGAGCATGTAGCGCAGCTCCTCTTCCACTTCCGCCGGCTCGGCCACCGTGTGGCCCACTTCGTCCCGAACCAGCTCATGGTAACGTCGGCGCAGGCGAAAGATCGCTGACTTGACCGCGCTCAGACTCAGGCCCAGGCTGGCCGCCGCTTCGGCGTAGGACACCGGCCCCTTCTCGCCGGTGACAAAGCCTTGCAGTTGCTCGAACAATTCACTCCGGGCGTCAGAGGCGCATTCGGCCCGCAGGTGGTCCAAGGCTTGTTCGAGAAGGGTCATGGCCCAGCGACGTTCAAACAACCGATCGGGGGAGGATTCATCCGCGGGTTCCTGTCGGAACCGACTCTCGGCGCCGGCCAAGTCCCAGGAAATGAACTGCTGGCCACCGCCACGCTTCTGGGCTTCCGCCTTGTCTTTCTCATCGGAAAGGAAGTGCTTGAGCGTCCCCAGCAGGAACGAGCGGAACCGGCCTCGGCCCGGCTCGGCCGTCTGCAGAATGTCCCCTCGCAGCAAGTGAAGGAAGAAGCCCTGAACCAGGTCCTGCGCATCTTCGGCGCTGTGCCCTTGCCGGCGGAGGAAGACATAGAGCGGATACCAATAAGTGCGGCAGAGCTTTTCCAAGGCGTCGGTCGCCTGCAGCGAGTCGGGATGGCCGGCGGCGAGCACCACGCTCCAATGCGTGGTGGCAAAGGTCGCTGGCGCCGTGCTCTGGAACAAGCCTGGCTCAGGCAAAACCATGGCCAAGTTTGGAGCGAAATCCCGCCTATTGCACGCAGAATAAAGTCAGAATAAAGTCAGGGCAGGCCGCACGTCCGGAAAGGAAATGAGGCCGGGCTTGAACTTCCTCGGTTGGTTCATTAAACCTGACGCGTGCCAACCAATGTCATTGCCGTCGCCAATCAAAAAGGTGGCGTTGGGAAAACGACCACGGCGGTCAATCTGGCTGCCTGCCTGGCGGCGGTCGGGAAGCGGATTTTGCTGATGGACCTGGACCCGCAGGCCAATGCGACCAGCGGGGTGGGACTGGAAAAAGCGGAAGGCGCCAGCGCCTACCGACCGCTCCTGGGCGAAGGAACATTGGCCGATAAAATCCAATCCACAGCTTTCGACCGGCTGGACATCATTCCCAGCGAGGTCGATATGTGCGGGGCGGAAATCGAGTTGTCGCGGTTGGAGAATCATCTGCAGCGCCTCCGCCAGGCGCTGCAACCGCTCCGGGAGAGCGACCGCCACGATTTGATGATCATCGATTGTCCGCCGTCCCTGGGCATCCTGACCTTGAACGTTTTTGCGGCGGCCGACCGGCTGCTCATTCCTTTGCAGTGCGAGTATTACGCCCTGGAAGGCATTTCGATGATCAACCGCATCATTGGCCAGTTGCGGGATTCCGGAGTCAACCCGCGGCTGGAATTGCTGGGGGTCATCATGACCATGTTCGACGGGCGCACCAAACTTTCCCAACAGGTGGTCGGTGAAGTCCGCCAGCATTTTGGCGAACTCGTGTTTGACACGGTCATCCCGCGCGCCACCCGGCTGGCGGAGGCGCCGAGTTTCGGCAAGCCGATCATTTACTACGATCCGTACAGCGCCGGCGCCGCCGCTTATGAGGTGCTGACGCAGGAGTTGTTGCAGAGGCTGGCCCAGGCCGCTGATTGGCCACGCGATCGTGGCCCAAGTTTCGATGTCTCACCCCAATCCACTCAATGATAGCCGCGCCACATTGCACTGCTATCCGTCAAAATCCTCGCGGGCTGCGAAGACTCTTCAAAGGAAAAGGAGCGCGGACATTCTTGTCCGCTCCCGGGGCGTGGGTCGTTCCTTTGGCGGACAAGAATGTCCGCGCTCCTTTGAGTTGCGGCTCCGCTGCGCTGCGTCCTTTACAGTGCCGCGCTTCTCCATTTATCTTCACCGCTCACAATTCACGCAACAAAATGTATGGCCAAGCAAACAGTTGAGATGGTGATCGAGTCAGTCGCGATGGAATTGCCGGACACGAAGACCGTTCGGTTGCGGTGGCCGGAAGGGTACGACGTCACGTTCAAAACCGGCCAGTTTATCACGCTCTACTGGCCGGATGCGCCCGGTTACAAGCGGGCTTACTCTCTTTCCTCATGCGCGCTCGATCGCGGTTTCTACGAGGTGACCGTCAAACGCGATGGCAAGATGGGCACGCGCGTGGTCGATTGGGCAAAATCCGGAGACAGATTATGTGTCATAGAGCCGGCCGGAAAGTTTCTGCCCGCGTACGAGCCGGACAAACATCTGATCTGCATTGCCGGCGGCTCCGGCGTGACACCTTTCAGAGGTTTTGTGCGGGAGGCAACCCGCCGGCAACTGGAAACCAAGATCACGATTCTTTACAGCGTGCGCACGACCAACGACATCATCTTCAATGAGGAATTCCGGGAATTGGAGCAGCAGAATCCCAACTTCAACTTTTTCGTCACCTGCACCCGTCTGCACCTCCAGGACCCCTGGACGGGCCGCCGGGGCCGGATCGATGCCGAATGGGTCAGGGAACATATTTATGATCTGGCCAATACCATCTTTTACGCCTGCGGCCCTAATGAACTCGTGGAAGCGACCGAGCGCCTGGTCCTGCTCGACCTCAAAGTACCCAAGGAACAAATTAAAACGGAAAAGTGGGGATAGAAGCGCGACCGGGACTTTCTGAATCTCAAATTTCAAACTTGAAATCTGAAACCTTGAATCCTTCCCTGCTCAAGCGCACGCCACTCTTCGCCGCCCATCAGAAACTGGGAGCGCGCCTGGTCGAATTCGGCGGCTGGGAAATGCCGGTGCAATACACCAGCATTATGGAGGAGCATCAGGCTGTCCGCACTGCCGCGGGCTTGTTTGACATCTCGCACATGGGCGAGATTTTCGTCAGTGGCGCCGGAGCCGAATCCTTTCTGAACCAAGCTTTGACCAATGACGTGCGCAAACTCAACGTCCATCAGGCACAATACACCTTGATGTGCAATGATCTCGGTGGCGTCATCGACGACCTTTACGTTTATCGCATCGGCGAGCAATCGTACCTGCTGGTGGTCAACGCTTCCCGAATTGAGCCGGATTTTCATAGGCTGGAAACGCTTTTGGCCTCCTCGCCACATCGCGCCGAGGTCCAGTTGACCAATGCCTCCGCCCTTTACGGTGCGCTGGCGGTGCAAGGGCCGCGCGTGGCTGAATTCATCGATGCCTGTCTGGCCACAGGAATGACCGCTGCCGCACAATCTTTCCGCCCTACTGACCTCAAGAAGAACCAAATCGCTCCGGTCGCATTTTCGGCAGGCGCTTTGAATTATGGCGGATTTGTCGCTCGCACCGGTTACACGGGCGAAGATGGCTTTGAAATCGTAGCGCCGGCTGGAATCATGGAATCCCTGTGGCAAAAGGTGCTTGATTTCGGATTGCCGCACGGATTGAAGCCGGCGGGTCTTGGGGCCAGGGATACGTTGCGCACGGAGGTTTGTTACCCACTCTATGGCCACGAACTGGATGAACAAACGACTCCCCTCGAAGCGGGCTTGGGATTCTTCGTAGCGCTCGACAAGCCGGGTTTTGTGGGCCGGTCGGTCTTGGCGGACCAAAAGGCCAACGGGCTGAGCAAGCGATGTGTGGCCTTCCAAATGACGGATCGCTCTGCTCCACCCCGTCCTCATTATCCAATATGGAGCAGCGGAGCGGAGGCGGCCAGGATCGGGGAAGTGAGCAGTGGCACGCAAAGCCCTTCGCTGGGGATTGGCATCGGCCTCGGTTACGTCCCTCCGCCTTTTGCCAAACCGGGCTCGCTCCTCGAAATCGAGATTCGCGGCCAACGCAGCCCAGCCGTGGTCGTAAGCAAACCGATTTATCGAAAGGCAGCCTGATTCCAGGAATCTGTGGCCACATCATAGTAAGACTTTTATGAACACGAATATTCCTTCCGACCTCAAATATGCCAAAACCCATGAATGGGTGCGGGTGACCGGTGGCCTCGCTACCGTCGGCATTACCGATCATGCCCAGCGCGAACTCACCGACATCGTCTTTGTGGAATTGCCCGCGCTTGGCCGCCAAATTAAAGCAGGAGAAACGTGCGCGGTCGTTGAATCCGTCAAAACCGCCAGCGACATCTGCTCGCCCGTCAGCGGCGAAATCGTGGAAGCGAATCACGCTGTCGTCGATAATCCGGCCTTGGTTAACGCCGAGCCGTATAACGGAGGTTGGTTTTATAAGGTAAGACTGGCTTTGCCAGCCGATCTGGACGCCTTGCTGACCCCGGAGCAATATCAAGCGCTCGTCAATCCCTGAGGCGGAACCTCGCTGGCCTTTTTCCGACCCTCACCCCTCAAACACCTTCCTCACCCACTCCCGGCTGCGGCGGTGGTTCTCCACGGCGGAACGGGTGATCTTGGTGCCGCCTTCCAGCGCAAGTTCGACGGTGAAACGGCGCGGCAGGCTGTGTTCTTTGGCATACTTCGCCACGGCTTCGTAATCGATGTCACCGCTGTCCAGGTCTTCCCACCATACGCCGCCGCGGCTCTGGCGCAGGTGCCAGGTGACGACGCGGTCGCCGTAGGCCTTGAGCGCGTCCATGGGTGCCACGCCGCCTTTCCAGACCCAGTGCACGTCGTAGCAGAAGCCGACCACGTCGGGCTTGGTATTGCGGAAGTTGTAGTGGAACTCGCGCGCCTGGCCGGCCATCTCCGGCATGTGATGATGCACGCCCAGCTTCAGGCCGAGCGCGTTCAAACCCTGGCCCAGTTCAGTCAGGGCCGCGGCTTGCGTCTTTAGTTCCTCGTCCGTCTTTTCGCGACCGATGGGGTCGGGATTGCAACTGATCACTTGGAAGCCTGCGGCCAGGCAGACCTTCGCCGCCGCCACGATTTTGGCGACCGTCTCGCCGGCCTGGCCGGCCTCATGCACGCGCGCGCCGGTGTAGAGGCTGACCGGCTGCAGGCCCTTGGCTTTAAGCTGGTCGGCAAACTTGGCGTTGTTTTCGGGATGGCCTACGTCCATGAAGTTCTCCAGGTAATCGTAGCCGCAGTCGCGCAGGGCGGAGATGACGTCCTCGACCTCGAGCTTCTTCTTGTCGCGCTGGGCGTATTGGCCCCAGCCGTAAATGTTCGAGCCGATCAGGGTCTTTTTATTGGTGGCGGCGCTTGGAGCTTCCGCAGCCGCAAGGCGCGGGAAGAATTGAGCCGGTGAGGCCATCGCGCCGAGGAGCGCGGACCCACCGGCGCGGCGGATGAACTCGCGGCGGGAACGGTCTGTGGCCGGGCTTTGAGCAGAATGATGTTTCGTAGTCATGGCGGCATTGAAAGTCTGCCACAGATTTTTCGCCACAAAAATATGAGAGCCTGCCGAGACGACGCTCCCGGCAAACGGCGGAAGGTCACGAGCGCGTTAATCCTAAAAAGGGCAATTCAACCGCAGATAAGCGCAGATGAACGCAGATAAGAACGAGTTGAATAGCGGCCAGGATTCACCTTCTGCGCGAGCACTGCTGTCCCTGTTTTATCTGCGTGTATCTGCGTCCATCTGCGGTTTTCTCGTTTCCCAACTGCCGAATTCAGGTCAATACCATTTCCGGAGGCGGACTTCGATGCCGAGATCGGTCCCCAACTGCTGCTTGAACGAGTTGAAATTGGCGAATGTGGAGTCTTGATTTCGGTAGTGATACGGATAAACGATCCTGGGCCGAAAGGCCCGGATGACACTGGCCGCCTGGCTCACGGTCATCGTGTAGGGCACGTTCATGCTCACAAAGGCGACGTCGATGTTCGACAGCGCTCGTGTTTCGGGTATGTCGCCGGTGTCGCCGGTCATGTAAAGACGCCTGCCGCCGATGGTCAGGACGTAGCCATTGCCGGCATTGCCGGTGCCCCGGGGGTGGTTTGAATTGTAGGCCGGAACGGCGTCGATCGTGATCCCCAGAACATTCGTGCTGGCGCCATTGTTGAGCACGATGGTGGAGCTTCGCAGCGAGGCCATGCCCGAGTGATTGTAAACCGCCTGGGGCGCGATGATGACGGCGTTGGTCCCGCGCACCGCGCTCAATGTTGCGCTGTCGTAGTGATCGCCGTGAGCGTGGCTGACGAGGATCAGGTCGGCGCGCGGCAGGCCCTGGTAAGACGTCGTTCCGCCCACGGGATCGTTGTAGATCGTCTTGCCGTTCCAACTCATGACGAAGCTGGCGTGATTGATCGGGTGGATGACCACGTCGCCGTTCTCCGTGACGAGGTGATCGCCCGTCATGGTGTTGGTGGCTGTCAATTGGATTGCCCGGTAAAACCGGGAGAGCAGATAGGGGGCGGCGGAATCGGTGTGTGCGAGTGAGCCGGCGCTTTTAGACAGGGTAATCAAGGGAAACCACTCCAGCAAATTCGTCGAGGTATCGAGGCGAAAGCTCAAATCCCGTGGCGCCGAGAGTTTCAAGGCAATTTCCCGGTTGGTCAGAGGCCGGATTTCCGTGAACTCAGGCTGGCTGGGCAGACTGCTGATCGAAAGCAGCCCAGTAGCGGCCGGAGGTCCGGTCTTAGGCGCCGGCTGGCTGGAGCTGGCGGATGAGATGCTTGGAACTGGATCAGTGTCTGCAGGTCTCTCGCTCAAGGGTGCCGCGGTTTCCTGGGCCGCCCAAACGCTCACCAGCGCGATGCAGCAACAGGCCAGGCCAAGAAACCCGGGTGCAGGAGTTGAGGAACTTTTCATAAGTCTTCTGGCAAAATCCTGATCGTATGGAAATGATGGCCGAGTATGGAGCAAGCAACCGCCTGGATGCACGCACAATCTCAGTTTGGCTGGTGTCAATTCATCCCGGCAACGGCTCGTTTAGCGTTGTCTGGATGAAGTCTCCCGGCTTCCGGTCGCGGCAGGTCCGCCCCGGCCTGGCTGGGCGAGATTTGCCGGGGCACGATTGAATCCATAGCACTTTTTGCCGCAGGACACGGAAGTCCAAGGGCGGAATTGACTCAACAGCCGACACACTGTCCTGTTTTTGGTCTTTGGCGGGCCGGCGAGGGTGCGGGCAGCCGAAGTGGTTGCCGGCATTTGGTTTTGGCAGGAGTGCTGCTTACTCCGGGGCGGAACGAACGAATGATGGCGCAAACGATGGAGCAAATGATATGCGAGCAACCACGAGCATAATAGAGATGAAGCACATCCTGGTCGTTGATGATGAAGAGCCGATTTGCGAACTGTTTTCAGGCTTCTTCAGGCGGCGTGGCTACCAGGTTTCAACCGCAGGAACAGCCGAAGAAGCCCTGGCCGTGCTGAAGCTGAAGGCGGTGGATTTGGTCCTGCTGGACCTGGGCCTTCCTGACTTGGACGGTTTGGATTTGCTGACCATCTTGAAGATTGATTACCCGGACTTGCCGGTGGTCATGATGACCGGCCAGATCATCGACAGAGAGTTCTTGAGAGAGTTGGCGCAAAGACGAGGGGCCGGCTATGTGAATAAGCCGGTGAACTTGAACCTGTTATTGCAGGAGATCAAATGGACCATCAGCGCCTGCCAAATCCCCGCGTTTGCTCCGGTTTAGGAGTTCCCGGTGGCTCCTGCACCATCGAGGCACAATTCGAAGAGCCGCCGAGATGCGCAGTTGCGCTGTTGATCACCGGCGGCCAGGGAGAGAATGCCCCGAAGCAAGTCCTTGCACCTTGCGCCCCTGAACCCGTTCAGGACGGTAGGGCGCGTCAACGCCGTGCGTGCCGTCCGGGTGCCAGGCTCGATCTTGCGGCGCGCACGGAGTGATGCGCCCTACCTGGAGGTTCATAGGCAGGTTCATGGGAAGCCTCGACGCCATTTCTGGTGCGCATTGGGACCGCGAACCGGGCGAGAGGAGCGCGGGCGGCGCGGCCCCCGCGGGATGGGGGGGGGTCGAAAACACCCCGGGGGCCCCCCCCCCCGCCCCG
>CAYIIH010000106.1:9068-23161 GCA_964363225.1 uncultured Verrucomicrobiota bacterium
GCGAGAGGAGCGCGGGCGGCTCGCCCGCGAGATTCGCTGCGCCTTCCAAACACGCGGGCGAGCCGCCCGCGCTCCGCCGGTTCACGGAAAGGAAAAGCCGTGCGTTTTGCAGGGATTCCGCCTTTTGACTTTTCAGTCATTGCCCTTGGCTCTTGATTTGCGTCAAGGTTGTTCTGCCAAGCTGGATTAGCCTTCCTCGATGTCTTTTCGCCGTGTTCGGCTGAAGGACAAGACCGCGCCTGGGTGAGACGGGATGCGCTTTGCCAATCTACAACGAACGAAAATAGCCGTGCGATTTGCCACCATGTTCCTGGCTCTGCTGATGGCCACAGCCGCGGCATCGGCCGCAGAGGCTGAATCCGGCTCAACCGCGGAAAGTCAACTCCGCAACCCCCAGATCAAGAGCGAAAAACCGCGGGCCGGAACGCTCTTGGAAAAATTTCCGGCTGGGCCCATGGCCGGCAGGGACGAAATCATTTTTGCCGCCCGTCAGCCTGGCAAGGACGGCCATTGGTACGCCAACTTCGGTTATTATGGGCCGGACCCGAATCGCAAAGCCTACGGCGATGGCGGGAAATTGTATCGGTTGAACTTGTCCGCCGGCCAACTGACCCCGTTGCTGGCAGACGCCAAAGGCGGCGTGCGCGACCCCCAGGTGCATTATGACGGCAGGAAAATCCTTTTTTCCTATCGACCGGGCGGTTCCGCTTATTACCACCTGTACGAGATCAACGCCGATGGCACCGGGCTGAAGCAACTGACGGATGGTCCCTATGATGACATTGAGCCGGCCTATCTGCCGGAGGGCGGCATCATCTTCGTTTCGAGCCGCTGCAAGCGCTGGGTCAACTGCTGGCTCACGCAAGTGGCGGTCCTGCACCGTTGCGAGGCCGACGGAAAGAATATTCGCGCCCTCTCCAGCAACAACGAACACGACAACACTCCCTGGCCCTTGCCGGACGGACGGATTCTTTACACGCGCTGGGAGTACGTCGATCGCAGCCAGGTGCATTTCCACCATCTTTGGTCGTCCAATCCCGATGGCACCGCTCCGATGACCTATTACGGAAATCTTCACCCCGGCATCACCATGATCGATGCCAAACCGATTCCGGGCAGCACCAAAATTGTCGCTTCCTTCTCCCCCGGACACGGGCAGCGCGAACACGACGGCGAAGTGACCGTGGTGGACCCCAAGGGCGGACCCGATGCGCTGGCCTTCACGCGCCGGATCAGCCGCGGCGCGCATTTCAGAGACCCTTGGGCTTATTCGGAGGATTGCTTCCTGGCCGCGACCGGCACGTCGCTGGTGCTGATGGACGGCAGCGGCGCCGCCGAGGAAGTTTTCAAACTTTCTGCCGAAGACGTCAAGGCCGGCCTGCAATGTCACGAGCCTCGGCCGCTGGCCGCGCGGTCGCGCGAAAAAATCATCCCGGCGCGGGTGAATCTCGCCGAGGCCAAAGGCTATCTGATCCTGGCCGATGTCAACACCGGCCGCAATATGAACGGCGTCCAACGCGGCGAGATTAAAAAACTTTTGATACTGGAAACGCTGCCCATGCCGGTCCATTTCACCGGCGGGATGGAACCCATCAGTTACGGAGGAACTTTCACGCTGGAACGTATCCTCGGCACTGTGCCGGTCGAGCCGGATGGATCGGCCTATTTCGAATTGCCCGCTTTGCGCAGTCTCTTCTTCGTGGCGCTCGATGAAAACGACCTCTCGGTCAAACGGATGCAAAGTTTCGTGACCGTGCAGCCGGGAGAGATCACCAGTTGTGTCGGCTGCCATGAACAGCGGGTCCAGACGCCGCTCTACACCGGTCCGAGAACGATGGCGGTTTATCGGCCACCCAGCCGGATCGAGCCGATCACAGGCGTGCCGGACGTGCTCGACTTTCCGCGCGACATCCAGCCCATCCTCGACCGGCATTGCGTGCCGTGCCACGATTACGACCAGCCCAACAGCGGCGGAGTCATTCTTTCCGGCGACCGCGGGCCCATGTTTTCTCACAGTTATTTCACGCTCACCGCCCGCAGCCAGGTCGCTGACGGACGCAACAAACCGCAAAGCAATTATGCTCCTCGGACGCTGGGCAGCTCGGCCAGCCCGCTCATGAACAAACTCGAACCGAGCCATTACAGCGTCAACGTTTCGCCGTCGGAACGGCAGTTCGTCCGGCTCTGGATCGACACGGGCGCGGCTTATCCCGGCACCTATGCGGCCCTTGGCACCGGCATGATTGGCGGCTACGCCGAGAACCAGCTCGACCGTCAGGATACTCAATGGCCCAGCACGCAAGCAGCCACGGAGGCCCTCCAGCGGCGCTGCGGCAGTTGCCACGTCCAGCACCAGGCGCTCCCCTTGTCCGTTTCCGATCATCAGGATCGCCCGCCCTGGGAACTCATGGGACCAAACGATCCCCGGCGCCGGCTCTCCCGGCACCTGCTCTACAATCTGAGCCGCCCGGAGAAATCGCTCTTGCTGCTGGCGCCCCTGGCTCGTTCAGCCGGCGGCTATGGCCTCTGCAAGTTGAAGGCACCGGATGGCCAGCCGGCCGGTGAGCCGGCTCAGGTCTTTGCCCATGCGCAGGACGAGGATTATCAAAAGATTCTGACCGCTATTGTCGAGGCCAAGAAGAAACTGGATGAGATCAAACGTTTTGACATGCCGGATTTTCGCCCGAGAGTCGATTGGGTGCGCGAGATGAAACGCTACGGTATCCTGGCGGCCGAGGTTAAACCCGCCGATCCGATTGATGTCTATGCGGTCGAGAAAGAATACTGGAAATCGCTTTGGTACGCGCCCCGGCAATAACTCAGCCTGTTCGGTCAGCTATGCACGCCTTAATCCCCTTCAGTTTTGGCAGAACAGCGTCTTGGATGGTCGTCTGCCTGGCTTTGACCTGTTTCGCCGGCGCGCTCAACGCGGCGGAAGCGGAGCCGGATTATCTTTCGCCCATCGCCCTGGCCGCAGACAGGGAAGGCAAAACGCTCTATATCGCCGCACTGACAGCGAAGCAGGTGGTCTGCTTTGATGCCGCCAGCGGCCAAGTCGCCAGAATGATTTCGCTGGCGGACCCGGCCAGCGGATTGGCGCTCGCGCCGGACGGCTTGAAGCTTTATGTCACCGGCGCTTCGCCGGAAGGCCAGGTTCACATCCTCGACTTAAGCGCCGGGAAAGTGACGGACAGCATCGCGGTTGGACATACACCGGTGGCGCCGGTGGTCAGCGCCGATGGCGCCACGCTCTTTGTCTGTAATCGGTTCAACAACAATGTCTCGGTGATTGACCTCGCGGCTAGGAAGGAAGTGGCCAGAGTTCAGGTCTCGCGCGAGCCGGTGGCTGCCGCGCTGACGCCGGATGGAAAATACTTGCTGGTGGCCAATCAACTGCCCACCGATCCCGCCGATGGAAGTTACGTGGCGGCGGTGGTCTCGATTGTGGATGTCGCTGCCCGAAAACCGGCCGGCTCCATTCGGCTTCCCAATGGCAGCAACGGTTTGCGCGCCATTGGACTCTCGCCGGACGGCCGGTACGCGTACGTGACCCATATTCTGGCGCGATACCAGGTGCCCACCACCCAGATTGAGCGCGGCTGGATCGCGACCGATGCGCTTAGCGTGATCGATGTCGCCAGCCGGTCTTTGCTGAACACTGTGTTGCTGGACGACGTGGATTTGGGGGCGGCCAATCCGTGGGGCGTGGCCTGCACAGCCGATGGAAGGTTCTTGTGCGTCGCCCATGCCGGCACTCATGAAATCAGCGTCATTGATCGAACGAAGTTGCACGAGAAGCTGGCCAGAGTCGCCGCCGGCGAGAAAGTGTCGGATGTCTCCGCCACTCCGGGCGACGTGCCGAACGATCTTTCCTTTCTGGTCGGCCTGCGCCGCCGGCTCAGTGTCACCGGCAACGGTCCGCGGGCTTTGGCCATCATGGGTTCCAAAGCTTACGTGACGGAATACTTTACCGACAGCCTTGGCGTGGTGAATATCAGTCCGGACATGGCGCCGGCGCCGAAATCGCTGGCGTTAGGTCCCCGGAAGCCACTCAGCCAGGAGCGCCAAGGCGAGATGCTTTTTCACGACGCTCAGTACTGCTTCCAAAAGTGGCTCAGTTGCTCGAGTTGTCACCCTGACGAAAGCCGGCCCGATGGGCTGAATTGGGACCTGCTCAACGATGGCATCGGCAATCCCAAGAATACCAAGAGCCTGGTGCTGGCACACGAAACCCCGCCGACCACGGTGACCGGCGCCCGGCCCAATGCCGAAGCCTCGGTGCGGGCGGGCTTCCAGTTCATCGAATTTGCGGTGCGCCCCGAAGAGGATGCAGTGGCCATCGATGAGTACCTGAAGTCCCTCCAGCCCGTTCCCAGCCCCTATTTGGTGAAAGGCCATCTCAGTGCGGCAGCCCGGCGCGGCCAGGAGATCTTCAAAAGCGCCGGCTGCGCAATCTGCCATCCCCCGCCTTATTACACCAACATGAAAAAGTATGATGTGGGCACCGGCATCGGGAGGGAAAAAGGAGCGGAGTTGGACCCGCAAACCTTGTTGGAAGTCTGGCGGACCGCTCCCTATCTTCACGATGGCCGGGCGGTTACGATCAAGGATGTTCTTACCCGGTTCAACCTGGAAAACCAGCATGGCCACACCACCGGCCTTGAAGAAAGGCAAATCAACGAGTTGGTCGAGTTTGTCCTCTCTCTGTAAAACGGTCCGCTGAGAACGGATGCTTCTGATGAAACCAGTGTTCCTGTCGTCTTCACTGGCACGCCACTGCACTGCAATCCGTACGAAACCTCGCGAGTCGAGAGGGTGTTTCCGACGGCCCCGGAGCGCGGCCGTCTTGGCCGCAGCAGTCAGCAACGGATCCAGGGTTCCGAACGACTCGGGCGTGCGGTCGTGGGCGAAGCCGCTCCGTCCAAGCTGGCCGCGCTCCGCTTTGGTGGCGGCTTTGTCGCGCTGTGCGGCGTGCCTTCTGTGGATTGCGTTCCTGGCGTTGCAGATCTCCTGCCCGGGCGCAAGCCTCGCCCAGGAGAAAGACCCGCTGGACCAATACAACGTCGTCTGGAACTCGCCCAGCAAAGACTCCGCCGGATCGATGCCCCTGGGCAATGGCGATATCGGCTTGAATCTTTGGGTCGAGGCGGACGGCGACCTGCTTTTCTACCTCAGCAAGACCGACGCCTGGGACGAGCACGCGCGCCTGCTCAAGCTCGGCCGTGTGCGGGTGAAACTGTTGCCCAATCCGTTTGCGAAGGGACTGCCTTTCCGCCAGGAACTGAAGCTGCGATCAAGCGAAATCCAGATTCGTGCCGGAGAAAAGAATTCCGAGGTCACTCTGAAAATCTGGGTGGACGCAAACCGCCCCGTCGTCCGGGTCGAAGCCGAGGGACAGCAACCGTTCACTCTGGAAGCCAGCCTGGAAGTATGGCGGAAAGAGCAGCGCCTGTTGACGGCCGGCGAAGCCCACGGCGTGGATGGCTTCGCGGCAGATCAGCCGCCCTTCGTCTGGCCCGATACGATCCTAGCCGGCCAGAAGGACCGCATCGTGTGGTATCACAGGAATGAAAAATCAATCTGGCCGGCAACGCTGCGGCATCAGGACCTGGAGAGCTGCATCAGCCAGTTCACCGACCCGCTGCTTGGCCGGACCTTTGGCGGCGCCATCAAGGGCGATGGCCTGGTCCACGAGAGCGACACGTCCCTCAAGTCATCCGCGCCGCGCCGCAGATTCACTCTCTCGATTTATCCGCTGACCGCGCAGACTGCATCGGCGGAAGCGTGGCTGACGCTGCTGAACCGCCACATCGCGGCGATCGACGCCGCAAGCCTGGAAGCCGCTCGCGCCGAACACTCCAGATGGTGGCACGAATTCTGGAACCGCAGTTGGATTCGCATCACCGGATCGAAAGCCCCGTCGCCAACCGCCGAAAAAATGGTTCGCAATAAATTGCCTCTCCGCATCGGCGCCGACCGCAATGGCGCGTTGGCGGCGTCGGGAGACACGGAGGGGCCGGCTCAGCCTGATTATGAGGTTGTTTCGCAGGGCTACGCGCGGCAGCGTTTCCTGAATGCCTGCGCCGGCCGCGGCGCCTTTCCCATCAAGTTCAACGGCTCCATCTTTACCGTCGATGTCATTGGCCAGTATGACGGGGATTACCGGCAGTGGGGCGGCTGTTATTGGTTTCAAAACACGCGCTTGCCGTACTGGCCGATGCTGGCCTCGGGCGACTTCGATCTGATGCAGCCGTTCTTTGCGATGTATCGGAATGCGCTGCCGCTGGCCAAAGCGCGCACGCAAGTCTATTACCAGCACGGCGGCGCGTTCTTTCCGGAGACGATGTACTTCTGGGGAACATACGCCAACAGCGACATGGGCTACGGCTGGAACCGCGCCGGCGAGCCGCTCGGCCGCACCGTCAATCGCTACATTCGGTTTTACTGGTCGGGCGGGCTGGAACTAACGGCGATGATGCTCGACTATTTTTCCTGCACACAGGACCAAAGCTTCCTCCGCGACACCTTGCTGCCGCTGGCGGACGAGGTGCTCGAGTTTTACGCCCGGCACTATCCACGCCAGCCCAATGGGAAAATACTCTTTGCACCCGCTCAGGCGCTGGAGACGTGGTGGGAATGTGAGAATCCGATGCCCGAAGTGGCGGGTCTGCGCTTTGTGCTGCAACAATTGCTTTCCTTTCCCGCCGGCCTGATCGGCGAGGCGAGGCTGAGTGCGTGGAAGAAACTGGAGAGCGAACTGCCGCCGGTCCCCATCCGGCAACTCGATGGGCAAAAAATTCTCCTGCCGGCCGAGAGCTTCCGCACCCAGCAGAACATGGAAAATCCCGAGCTTTACGCCATTTTTCCATACCGGCTCTATGGTGTTGGCAAGCCGGACTTGGAGATGGCGCGGCAGACATTTGCTCGCCGCCAGTTTAAAGGCAACCGCGGCTGGCAACAGGACGACACGCAAATGGCCTTTCTCGGCCTGGCCGATGAAGCGCGAAAATATGTGACGGGGCGTTTTGCCAGCAAACATGCCGGCAGCCGTTTCCCTGCTTTTTGGGGGCCGAACTTTGACTGGATTCCTGATCAAGACCACGGCGGCAATGGGTTGATGGCATTGCAGACTATGTTGCTTCAAACCGAGGGCAGGAAGATTCTTCTTTTCCCGGCCTGGCCCAAGGCCTGGGACGTGGAGTTTAAACTGCACGCGCCTTTTAACACCACGGTCGAAGGCGTCTATCGCGACGGCAAGCTGGCCCAGTTGAAGGTCTCACCTGAAGAACGCATGCAGGACGTCGTGCAAATGGAACCGCCATAGCCCGGCACAAAGGAACAACGATCAAATCGACAACCTGTTTAATCGTGAAATCGGCCCATCGCCAACGTTTGTTTTTCCTGGCTTGCCTGTTTGAGGCGCTGCTGGTTTTGGTCGCCACCGGAATGGGCTGGCTGTTGCACCAGCCACTGTTTGCCAACCTGCGCTGGAGCCTGAGTGAAGCAGCGCTGGGAATGGCGGCGGCCATTCCGATGCTCATCCTTTTTCGAGGGCTGTTGCGCTCCTCGCACGAGGCGCTGGTCCCTATTCGTGATTTCCTGGAAGTAGTCGTGCGGCCTGTATTTGGCCAATGGTCTTTGGCTCAACTGGCTCTGATCTCAATCCTGGCGGGCGTGTGCGAAGAAATCCTCTTTCGCGGCGTGCTCCAGGCAGGGTTGGCCGGACCCATTGGACCAGCCGGGGCTTTGGCTGTCACGAGTGTGCTGTTCGGGCTGTGTCATTTGATCACATGGGAGTATGCCGTTATAGCAGGGCTTATTGGCGCTTACCTGGGGCTTCTTTTTCTGGGCAGCGGCAATGTGCTGGCGCCCATGGTGGCTCACGCTGTCTATGACTTCGCGGCTTTGGTTTATTTTCTGCGAGTTCATCGGCCGGAGCAAAATCCGACATCAATTTGAAAATGGCAGGTTCAATCTGCTAATCTGGCGGCCATGATGATTCCGGCCAGAACAAGAGACTACGCGGCCTTCCTGCTTTCGGGCCTGTTGGCCCAGGCAGCCGAAGGGCCGGGCACTGGAGAAAAACCGTGGCCAGGGCGCAACGACGCCGCCCTTTATCACTGGTTCTCGCTGCCCATCGAAGTCCGAGGTCTTCCTGCCCAGGCTGAATTTGTGCCGGTCTCTTGCTCGATCGATTTCAGTGCCATCCTCAAGCGTTTGAACGCGCCGGGCACCGTGGATGAACGGTCGCTGCGCCTTTATCGGGTGGCAAAGGATGAAAGCGAGACCGAGGAGCCGGTGCAATTCAGCTCGTCCCCGCAGCCCAGGCCGAAGGAACGCCGCATGCTCCCCGGCTCGCCGTCCGGCGCCAGTTACGTCGGCGAATATGGGGCCGAGGAAACGCCGGACCCTGTCAAAGTCACCGGCGAATTGGCGTGGGCGGCCCGCGCCGGTGCCTTGCCGGTTGCTTCCGCCCCGGAAATCCGCGACACAACACCAGCCACTCAGGCTGGCGCCCGCTATCGATTGAAGTTTGGCACGTTGCGCGCCGGCACGCTCATTCAAGTTCCCTTTCCCCCGCAAAACCTGCGCGCTTTCGACGTGGCGGGACGCGCCACGCCCGTGCCTTGGTTTCCGCGCCTGCAGCTCCACCCGCAATGGCCTATGGATGGCGCGGTGCAGATTCTGGATCAGAACCAGTTGGTGACCTCGTATCGTCTCGGCCCGATCGTGGGCCAGGCCGGCAGCCCCGCGCTATCGATTCGCCGTCCGTTTTTCTACCCGGTCACCGGTCCCGATGGCATCGCGCTCACGGAATTTGGCAAGCCGCACGATCCCACGGGCAGCCACGCTCACCATTATTCACTTTGGATTGCCCATGCCAGCGTCAATGGCCAGGACTATTGGTCGGAAAAAGGCGGAACAATTGCCCATGAGCAGTTCGAGTTGATGGAAGACGGCCCGGTCTTTTGCCGGCTGATCCAAAAGACGCGCTGGATCCTAAAAGGCGAAGAACTGCTTCACGAAAGGCGGCAGATCACCGTCTATGCCACGCCGAAAGATTTTCGGCTCATGGACATCGACCTGGAATTCACTCCGGCCGGAGCGGTGCCAGTGACGCTCGGCAAAACCACGTTTGGTTTCCTGGCGGCGCGGGTGGCTCAATCGATGACGGTTTTCGATGGCGGCGGCGAGATATTGAATGCCGCCGGCGACCGCAACGAGCAAGGGGCTCATCTGAAGCGCGCGGCCTGGCTCGATCAATCCGGTCCTGTGGCGCCCGGCCAATGGGGCGGCCTTGCCATTCTCGATCATCCCAGGAATGTGAATCATCCCACGATGTGGCATTGCCGGAATGACGGCTGGGCGGGTGCCGCGTTGAGCGGGGATAACGCCCGCACCCTCGAGCCGGAATCCAAACTTCGACTTCGCTACCGCGTCCACTTGCATCGTCATGACGCGGCGCGCGGGCAGGTGGCGCGGCGATTCGAGGAGTTCAGCGCCGCACCCTTGATCGAGGTTGGGGCAGCCAAAGCTGAAAAATGATTTGTTTTTTTCTGAAAACAGCTTCTCATCAATAGCCAAATGAAAACCATTGTTTATCTGGCTGGCGCGGCCGCATCATGCTGGCTGGCGTTCTCTTCCGCCGCCGCGGACTCGAAACCGAACACCCTCTCTTCCTCCGAAGTCGCTCAGGGGTGGATACTTTTGTTCGATGGCGACACGCCGTTTGGCTGGGCGCCGCGCGGCGAAGCGCGCTGGGAGGTTGCGGATGGAATCATCAAGGCCGTTCCAGGAAGCGGCAGCGGGATGCTCAGCACCACCACGGAATTTGCCAGCTACCAGTTGCAGGCCGATTTCTGGGTGGACGACAAGGCCAACAGCGGCGTGTTCCTGCGCAGCCCGGCCAGCGGGGAGATCACCTCGGCCAACGCTTATGAGGTCAATATTTACGACCCGCATGAGTCGTGGCCGACCGGCAGCATCAATGAGGTCGCCCGCACTTCCCTGAAACCGCAAACGACCGGCCGCTGGAACACCTTCGACATCACCGCCGACGGCGATCATCTGGTGGTGCGCCTGAATGGACAGACGGGTTTGGACACGCACCACAGCAAACTGGCCCGCGGGACGATCGCCCTGCAATATCGCGGCGAGGGCGAGGTGCGCTTTCGCAACCTCAAATTGAAACCGCTCGGCCTCAAAAGCATTTTCAACGGCAAGGACCTCACCGGCTGGAAGGAAATTCCGGGCCGCAAATCTGTCTTTTCGGTCACGCCGGAAGGTTACCTGAACGTGAAGAATGGAAATGGCGATCTCCAGACGGAAGCTGTCTATGGCGATTTTATGTTCCAGCTCGACATCATCTCCAACGGCACGCACCTGAACAGCGGCGTTTTTTTCCGCGCTCTGCCCGGCCAGTTTTGGAGCGGCTACGAAAGCCAGATTCGGAACCAATGGTCGGGGGATGATCGGACCAAGCCGGTGGATTTCGGCACCGGCGGCATTTACAACCGGCAGCCCGCCCGGCGCGTCATTTCCAGCGACCGCGAATGGTTCACCCAGACGATTGTGGCGCATGGACCGCATTTGACGGTCTGGGTGAATGGCATCCAGGTCAGCGATTTTACCGACATGCGGCCACCGGCCGAAAGCGCCCGGCAAGGTTATCGCGCCAAGCCCGGTGTTTTGAGCCTGCAAGGCCACGACCCGACCACCGATCTCTCCTTCCGCAATCTGCGCATCGGCGAGATGCCTCCGGCCAGGGATTGAATTCTAGCCCGCCGGGGGTGATGTGGGCAAACCAGAGTTCATCGGCCAGGGCGGCGAAGAATTCGGACAACAGGCTTACTTGCCGGCCAGCGCCTTGTGTTGCCGGCGGATGATGCCTGCCAGTGCGCGCAACGAACTGTTCACCGCCTCGGCGTTGGGGAATGCCTTCGCCACGTCAGCTTCGAGCACGACCACGTTGGTGCCTTGGGCGTAGCGGCGGGCATACTTGCCACGAACGCCGCGCGAGAAATCATACTCCGCCCGCATTTCGGGTCCGGCGGTTTTGTCAGTTGCTTTCTTCATTGCTCTTTCGTTCACGCCGGCTGGCGCGCCGGGCGCTGATGATGCGGATATTATCACCCCGTTCCGTATGCGCGACAACCAGCAATGTCCGTTGAGGCGGTATTTGATGTCGTAGTTCAGGATGAAGTCCAACTCTGCCGATCGGCGGGCAGGCTCCGCTGTGAAGCCGTAGTGCCGCGGCAGCACCCGGTCTGCTTCGTCTTGCATGATCTGGATGAATTGGCGTTATTGGGACTGGCCCGGCTGCAAATCTTTGAGCATCTGCTCGACCGTGATGAGCAATCCGGGCACACGCGTCTCCACCGCCTGCCACAGCAGACCGTAATCAATCGCATCATAACCATGGCTGACCCGGTCACGCATCCCGGCGATGCCGCGCCAATCCACAGACGGATACCGGGCTGTCAAGTCTGGCGGCAGCCGTTTCACCGCTTCGCCCAGGACTTCCATCACCCGCTCAAACGCCGCCCGCTTTTGCCAGTCGGTCAGCATCCCCGCGAACGTGTTTTGGGTGCAAAGCTCCTGTGCCCGCCGCGCATGATCGGCCACCTGCCGCAGCGTCACTGTGGGATCATGCCTGCTCATACACAGTCATCGCTTCCCGCAACACTTCGTCGCGGAAATACTGGCTCAAACTGTCGGGAGTGTGCAGGTCCACCTTGCGTCCGATGATCGGGGCGAGGTCCTCATGCCACCCGAAGAACTCCCAACCGGGCCGCGCGGTGGGCAGCAATTCCGCCAGCACGTCCACGTCGCTGCGCGCCGGATCGAAGTCATCGCGCAACACCGAGCCGAACAGGCTCAACTTGCGGATGCCGCGCGCGCGACAAAACTCCGCGATCTTCTCGCGGTCAATCTGGATGGGCAATTCGGCCACACTCATGGCACAAATCATCACGCAAGACACCTTTTCGTGCAATCCTCATTCTTCCTCGTTCTCGGTGTCGCGGCCTGCCTGTTCGGCAGACAGGCCGAGGCGGTATTTGACCTGCCTGCCGCAAGCCCGGCGCAGGCAGGTGCCGTAGTTCAGGAGGAAGTCCAACTCCGCCGTGGTGCCGTGGTGCCGCGCCAGCACCCGGTCGCCGCTCAAAGCCCCAACGGGGCGAAAGAGAATAGCCCAGGGCAAGTGAGTCTGTGAACGCCGCCCTGGGTAAACCGTCCAAAATGATTCTCCAAGCCCTGTAGGGGCGGTAGAGTTTTCAACCGCAGATGGACACGGATGAACGCGGATTGTGTTAACGCGGCAAGGCGGAGACGGGCGCACCCGGGCACGGCACTATCCTGTCGGCCACCGTATTTGCCAGCCGTTCCATTTGCCCGCCCGGCGTGATGTATGCGAACCAGACCTCGTCTGCCAGAGCGGCGACGAAGTCGTTGCGGCGGGCGGCGAGTCCTACGGTGACGCGGCGCTGCGGTGCGTTGAAACAGGAAAGAAGGAGCAGACGACCTTGGGCCAATGGTTCTTTCCAATGCACCGGCAGGCGCAAATCTTCCAGGCTGCGTGCGGGGCAGAGGATGACGGGTTGCGAGCCGCGCAGGAGGATGCGGAGACATTCCTTCTCCACCGGTGAATGGAAACCGCTGATGACGCAGCGGCCCGCGTCGCGCCAGCGGGCGGCTTGGTCGTAGGCGCGGAGGATGGCATCGCCGGGACAGCGGGCGGAGCAGAAGAGCGCGGTCTTGGGCAGGACGAGCAGGTCCAGATTGCCCAGGACGGACAGTTGCGGCGGCGCGTCAGTGCCAAAACGCTTGCACAAATGCGCGGGATAACAGGCGTCGCTGGCGTTGAGTATGACGGGTGTCATTCCCATGTTATTTTTTCGCCGGAGCAAACAGCACTCCGCCTGCCTGATGGCCGATTCCATCGCTCACCGTGATGCCGCCGCGCCACCATTGGTTGGCATCTTGATAGCGAAATTGCATCCGCTTCAGCCGCTCGCCAAACAGGTCGCGAATCCGATAATACTGCAAATGCACGTGGATGTTGTTCACGTGACCCTGGCAATAGACATACGCCGCCATCGGAAAAAGAAACGCCGAACAAATCATATCCGCCGCCTGAATCCCCGCGTGGTTGTCGCTGTGGCCAAACACCGGCATTTCCACCAGCCGGTTGTAGGCGTCACCTGCCGCCCGGAATTTTTGTGTGAAGACAGAGTGCGACACATTGGTGTTCTTCGGCTTGTTCCGGCTGTCCAGAATAATCAAACCATCCCCTTGCCCCGCGGCGAGAAAACTCTGAAAGTCCGCCGCGAGACTTTGCACCGCAGAAGTATAAACTGCCCGCCCGTTGAACGGCGTGCCGATGGATTTTACATAAAGCCGCCCCAGTAACCGTGCGTCATGCCGCTCCAGCAAATCCAGAAACTTGTCCATGAACCCCAGCGCGTGCCTGCGCGGGTCGCGTGGCCCTTCCCGGATGCGTTTGCGCAATTCCGCGCCCTTTATCTCCACCGCAATCCAGTCCAGAAAGTCAGAATTCGGTATTTGCATTTTGGGGAAGAACCGTTCCTTGAGATGCAGCCAGTCCAGCGTGAACTCCGTCAGCCTTTCCTGTTTCAAAATGACACCGCCCAGCGCAAACACCGGCTGGATTGGCGAATTGGCCGAAACCAAAGTGCCGAGGCAGCCCGACTCATCCACGTAGAACACAACCATAGAATCCCATGAAAACAACTGCGGCCACCCAGCTTGCGCGGAGCGGCCACAGGATCTGCCGCCTGGACGAACCAGTTCGGCGTAGGTTTATCTCTACGCAAACAATACTCTCTGTGCCCATTGATGCAAGCCCGTATTTTGGGTCATTTGGCCTCATTTTTGGCTTATTCCTCCTCGCCCGTGTCGCGGCCGAGGCGGTATTTGATGTCGTAGTTCAGGATGAAGTCCAACTCTGCCGATCGGCGGGCAGGCTCCGCTTTGAAGCCGGCAGCGCCAGCACTTCGCTCGCGATCTTTTCTGCCTCAGTAGTGCCTGGCATAAAACTCATAATATATTGCGCTGCAATATGATATATCTAT
>CAYIIH010000107.1:0-7061 GCA_964363225.1 uncultured Verrucomicrobiota bacterium
CCACGACCTATGCAAGTAACGATCAAGAATGTAACGAAAAAATTCGGGAAAACGGCCGTGTTGAAGAACATTTCTTTGGAGGTTCAAGACCGCGAACTGTTCTTTCTGCTGGGGCCGTCGGGTTGCGGCAAGACGACGTTGCTGCGGTTGATCGCCGGCTTTTACCAGCCCGAGGCAGGTCAGTTGTTTTTCGGTGAGCGCTTGATGAATGCCATCCCCCCGCACGAGCGCAACACCGGCATGGTCTTTCAGAACTATGCATTGTGGCCGCACATGACCGTGGCCGAAAATGTGGCCTACGGCCTCGAGGTCCGGGGATGGAAAGCGCCCGAAAAGAAAAAGCGGGTCGCTGAAGCCCTGGCTATCGTGCAAATGGAGTCCTTTGCCGAGCGCACGCCGAACCAACTGTCGGGCGGCCAACAACAGCGGATTGCCCTGGCCCGCGCCTTGGTGGTCGCGCCCGATGTCCTGCTCCTGGATGAGCCGCTCTCGAACCTTGACGCCAAGTTGCGCCTGGAAATGCGCGAAGAAATCAGGCGCATCCACGCCCAAACCCGGATCACCACCATTTACGTCACCCACGATCAGAAAGAAGCGCTTTCCCTGGCCGACCGCATGGCTGTTTTGCGGGATGGCGCCATCGAACAGATCGGCGATCCGCGCACGGTTTATCGGTCGCCGGCCAATCGGTTCGTGGCGGATTTCATCGGTGAAACGAACTGGCTTGAGGCCACAGCGCAGGCGCAGTCATCCTCAGAGCTCTTGTTGCGGACCGAGTTTGGTGAATTTCATGTCTCAACCCCGCTGCGCTGGCCTCCTGGAGCGCCTGTCTGGCTCGGTTTCCGTCCTGAAGCAGTCCAGATTGGCCCCGGGCCGGTCAACAGTCTGAAGACCCAAATTGCCCATGTCAGTTATCTGGGGGAAATCGAGCAGTATCAACTGGCGCTGTCACCTCGGGTCACCTTGAAGGTTTTTGAGCAAAACCCTCTCGAGATAAGACAGGTGGGCGAATCGTTGACCGTGCATGTCCGGCCCCAGGACTTGCTGGTTTTGCAGAGGGCTTTGCCGTGACTATGCGGGAGGAGCGCGGGCATCCGTGCCTGCGCGTTCGTAAAAAAGCTGCCCTTGCGATCCCGGACGAGTCAGGTTCTGTTCGGCCACGCAACTCGCGAACAGATGACGGGCGCCCTAACCAAGTCGTCCGGGCAAGACTCGGTCTATGTCAGACGTTTGTTAAATACGCAGGCATGGATGCCCGCGCTCCAATGCAACAGGCAGGGATCAGATTCCGAGGGCATCGCCGAGCGCCCCTGGTTTTCGTTGAGGAACCGTGGTCTCGAACGGTGCAAATTTGCTTGCGGAGGCAAGCTGTTCCTTTAACTTTTTGTCCGTAATATGGCCGTGAGAACAAAACAGAAAAGGCGCTCTGGCGGGGTGGTCGCTTCGCCTCGCCGCCCGGCCAGTTCTCGCCGCTCAACCGTGGCGGGGGCCTCGCCTCCTCCGGCCGGATCCGGATCCCCTCGATCGGTGAAATCGAATGAGACAACCATGGTGCCGCGCGACAGTGATGCGGGTGTGCCCGGCCCCAAAGAGCGGTCTTCCTACGACGGCGACACGGCCATCAAGCTCTACCTGCGCGAGATTGGCCAGGTGAAGCTGCTGACACGGCAGGAGGAGATCGAACTGGCCGCGCGCATCAAGAAGGGCGACAAAAAAGCCCGCGAACAAATGATCAAGGCCAATCTCCGCCTGGTCGTCAAAATCGCTCATGATTATGACGGGCTGGGATTGCCGCTGCTCGACCTGATCAATGAAGGGAACATTGGATTGATGAAAGCGGTGGAGCGGTTTGACCCGGCCAAGGGCGGCAAACTTTCGACCTATGGCTCCTGGTGGATCAAACAGTCCATCAAACGCGCCTTGGCCAATCAGTCGAAAACCATCCGCCTGCCGGTGCATTTGGTGGACAAGATTTCCAAGATGCGCCGCACCGCCATGAGGCTGCATGAGGTGTTCGGCCGCGAACCCACCGATGAGGAACTCGGCGACGAACTCGGCATCACCGCCTCTCGTGTCTCCCAATTGCGCACGGCGGCCATCCGCCCCGCCTCGCTGGATGCGCCCATCGGCGATGATGATTCCAATAATTTCTCGGAAGTGGTCGAGGATGAGAATGCCGACACGCCCTACGAGCAATTGGAAGAAAAGACCGTGACGAAAATGTTGCAGGAAATGGTCAAAACCCTCGACCCGCGCGAGGGGACCATCCTGCGCTGTCGCTTCGGTCTGGATGGCGGAACGGAAAAAACCCTCGAAGAAGTCGGCGAGAAATTTGGCGTCACGCGCGAGCGCGTTCGTCAAATCCAGAACATTGCCCTGGCCAAGCTGCGCAAAATGATCGAGAAACTCGAAGCCGTAAAACGATAACAACCTGGCTCCAGAAACTCCACCCATGAGCAACCCCGCCGTCACGCCGGCCGATTTGCAGCAGGCCATCCGCACTGTGCCCGATTTTCCCAAAGCGGGCATTCAATTCAAAGACATCACGCCCGTGCTGGGTGACGCCCGGCTGTTCGCCGGGTGCATCGATCTGTTGACGGCAAATATCCGGCCCGGCTCCGTCGATGCCGTGGTGGGCATTGATGCGCGCGGTTTTATTTTCGCCGCCGCAGCGGCCGTAAAGCTGCAGACCGCCTTTGTGCCGGTGCGCAAGAAAGGCAAGCTGCCTTACCAGACCTACGAGCAGGTTTACGACCTGGAGTATGGGACCAACACCATCGCCATTCACGTGGACGCGCTGCATCCGGGCAGCCGGGTGGTCTTGATTGATGACTTGCTGGCGACCGGCGGCACGGCGGCGGCCGCCGCGGCTTTGCTGCAGAAGATCAGCGCCCAAATCCTGGAGATAACCTTTCTGATCGAACTGAGCTTCTTGAAAGGCCGCGAAAAGTTGCCCGGCTTTCCGGTGCGATCTCTCGTCACCTATTGAGCGCATTCAGGCCGAGAAACAGATCATGGACGCCTTGGCAGCCCTTGACATTGCGCTCTTCCGCTTCATCAACCTCCGGTTGAGCAACGCGTTTTTCGATTGGTTGATGCCGTTGTTTGCCTGGAATCGCTTCTTTGTACCGGCGGTCATCGTTCTCGCCGTTGTTTTACTGTGGAAGGGCGGCTGCAAAGCGCGGCTCTTCGTCGGTCTGATGATTCTGGTCGTCGCGGCCGGCGACTCTGTGATCTGCAATTCCTGGAAAGAGGCCATTGGCCGGGCCAGACCTTTTAACGATATATCCGAGGCGCGCGTTCTGGTGGGACGCGGCGGCAGCGGCAGCATGCCATCAGCGCATGCCGCCAATTGGTTTGCGGCCGCCACGGTTGCTTTCCTTTATTATCGGAAGAGCCTTTGGTTCATGCTCCCTTTGGCCATGACCGTCGCCTTCTCTCGAGTCTATACCGGCGTTCACTATCCCAGCGACGTTTTGGCCGGCGCCGCCCTTGGTGCCGCTTATGCCGCGGGCATCGTCTGGCTCATGAATGGCCTCTGGCGGTGGGGTGGACGGCGCTGGTTTCCTCTTTGGTGGGCGCAACGGCCTTCCATCGTGAAGCCTGATGATCACAACGAGTTGTTGCCAGAGATTCTGGGGCACTCCGCGCTCCGTACTCCGCATTCCGCCCTCGACCAACATTGGATGCGCTTGGGCTACGTGCTTATTCTGGCGCTGTTGTTGGCGCGGCTCGGTTACTTGGCCGGCGGCAAGATCGAATTGAGCGAAGACGAAGCTTATCAATGGCTATGGTCAAAACACCTGGCGCTTTCCTATTACAGCAAACCGCCGCTGATCGCTTACACGCAATTCCTGGGAACCACGTTGTGGGGTGACACTGCTTTCGGCGTGCGGTTCTTTGCGCCGGTCATTGCCGCCGTTCTTTCTTTTATCCTGCTCAGGTTTCTGGCGCTCGTGGCCAATGTGCGCGCTGGATTTGGGCTGATCCTGATCACAACCGCCGCGCCCCTGCTGGCCGTGGGCGCGACGCTGATGACCATTGATCCGCTCTCGGTTCTGTTTTGGACCGCTGCCTTCATCTCCGGCTGGACGGCCGTCCAGCAGGATTCAACCCGGCATTGGCTTTGGACCGGCCTTTGGATGGGCCTCGGCTTTCTCAGCAAATACACCGCGTTGCTGCAATTGCTCTGTTGGGCGGTTTTTTTCGTCTTGTGGAGGCCGGCGCGGGGACAGTTGCTCCGTTCCGGACCGTATCTGGCCTTGCTGGTTCTGGGCCTGTGCACCTTGCCGGTGCTGATCTGGAATGCTCAGCATGATTGGATCACCGTCGCCCACCTGGCTAATCGGGGCGGACTCGATCAAACCTGGCAGCCATCGCTCCGGTTCTTTTGGGATTTTCTCATCGCCGAAGCGGGGCTGTTGAATCCGGTTTTCTTTTTGGCGGCTCTGTGGGCAGCGCTGGCCTTCTGGCGGCGCGAAAAGGCCAATCCACTGCTGATCTATTTGTTCAGCATGGGCGCGCCGCTCTTTTTGTTCTACTTTCTTTACACATTCCGCGCGCGCGTGCAGCCGAATTGGATCGCGCCTTCTGTCTTGCCGCTGCTTTGCCTGATGGTGATTTACTGGGAAAAGCGCTGGCGGGAAGGGCTGCGGGCCGTGAAAGGCTGGTTCATCGCCGGGGTCAGTTTGGGAGTGGCGGCGGTGGTCTTGCTGCACGACACCAACAGGATCGGAAAGATACTCGGCCGTCCCTTGCCTGCCGCCAAGGATCCTCTGGTCCGAGTGCGAGGCTGGCGTGAAACCGCGCAAGTGGTCGAAACCGCCCGCGCCCAACTGCTGGCTGAAGGCAAACCGGTGTTCCTGATTGGGAGTCACTATGGCATTACCGGGCTCCTTTCCTTTTATTTGCCGGCCGCCCAAGCGGGCGTGCCCGGCAATCCGCTGGCCTATTACCAATCGAGTGATACGCCGCAGAACCAATTCTTTTTCTGGCCTGGCTATGGCAGTCGCAAAGGAGAAAACGCCGTTTACGTGCAAAAGACGGATGCGCCCCAGCCGGCGCCCGCGCGTCTGCAAAAGGAGTTTGCCTCCGTGACCGATTTGGGAATACGCGAGGTTTCATACCGAGGCCGCGTCCTGCGCCGCATCCAACTCTTTGCCTGTCGCAATCTCCAGTGACTTGACCACAAGACCGTGATTCTTGAATATTCAAGGAAGAGGCCGATGCCATGCCTGAATTGATCTGCCGGACTTTCTTCCCTGTTCACGATTATGACTTGGATGCGACCTTGACCTCTGGGCAGGCCTTTCGCTGGGAGTTGATCGACAGAGGCTGGGAAAGCGTCATTGGCGTCCGTTGGGTTCGCCTGATTCCTGGCCCGGCTGGAATTGCGGCCGAGACGGTCGGCCCAACCAAGGACTGGGATTGGCTGGCTCATTATTTGCAGGTGCAAGTTGAATTGCCGCGCGTGCTGGACACGTTTCCCGCCGATGAGCCGATGCATGCGGCGGTGGCTGCCTGCCGAGGCTTGCGGCTCTTGCGCCAAGACCCCTGGGAATGCCTGGCCTCGTTCATCCTCTCTTCGACCAAACAGATCGTGCAAATCCGGCAGATGGTTTCGCTCCTTTGCGAGCGGTACGGAGATCGCGTTGCCACCGCTCGCGGACGGCCACCGGCCTTTTCTTTTCCATCACCTGAGCGGCTGGCGGCCTGCAGTGAGAATGAATTGAGAGCCTGCAAAATGGGCTTCCGCGCGCCCTACCTGCGCGTGAGCGCGCAGAAGATCGCCGGCGGTGAAGTGAACCTGAACAGCCTCTCCGCTCTGAGTGTGGCAGAAGCCCGGGACGAGTTGCTTAAACTGCCTGGGGTAGGCTGCAAGATCGCCGATTGTGTTTTGCTCTTTGCTTACGGTTTTCAGGAGGCCTTTCCCATGGATGTTTGGGTCATGAAAGCGCTGCGGCAGCTTTATTTCCGGCGGCGCCCGATTAAAGCCAAGCGTCTCCACCAGTTCGCGGCGACGCATTTTGGGCCCGACGCCGGGTACGCTCAGCAGTATCTGTTTCATTACATGCGGATACGAAGGCGTTTAGCCGAATTCACGCGGTCAGAGCGCGGCCATCTTGGCCGCAGCAGCCAGGAATGAATCCAGGACTCCGATCCACTCGGACGTGCGGCCGTAGGCGAAGCCGCTGCGGCCCAGATGGCCGCGCTCCGCTTTGATTGCGCCGCCGCCGCGCTGTGCGCAGTCAGCTTTTCCTTCTTTCCCGCCTGGTTGATTCCCCTTTAGATTCAGCCCTATGCCGACCACATTGGAAGTGCTCTTTGCGCCGGCGGAATTTGCCGTGCTGCCACAACGGGACCTCAGTCAAACGGTCTGCGTGATCTTCGACATTCTGCGCGCCACCTCGACCATGATGACAGCCCTGGCCAACGGCGCGGTAGAAATCCTGCCGGTCGCGGAAATCGCGGAAGCGCTGGCCATCCGGCAGCGGCGACCGGGTGTCTTGTTGGCCGGCGAACGCAATGGTTTGCGCATCCGCGCCGAACAAGCCGGAGGCGCCGACTTTGACTTGGGCAATTCTCCGCTCGAATTCACGCCGGAACGGGTGCAAGGCAGAAGCCTTGTCATGACCACGACGAACGGCACACGGGCCCTGCGGGCTTGCCGCGGCGCCAGAGCCGTCCTGATCGCCTCCTTTCTTAACCTGCAAGCCGTGGCCGGGTGGATTGAGGCGCAGAAGCCGGAGCATCTGTTGCTGGTTGGCAGCGGCACGATCGACCAGGTGGCTTATGAAGACGTGCTGGCGGCGGGGGCGCTGTGCGAGTTGATCTGGCCGCGCTACGGTTCCAGCCAAGTGGCTGACTCCGCTCAAATCGCCCGGCAAATTTACGGCTTGGCGCAGCATAACCTCCTGGGCGCGATGCAGCATACGCGCAATGGCCGCCGCTTGCTGGCCATTCCTGAATTGCGCGACGACATCGCCTTTTGCGCGCAGCGAGAGACGTTAAGTTTCGTCGCCGCTTTGCAGAGCGATGGAACGGTGAGACGGATGAGTTGA
>CAYIIH010000107.1:7161-23065 GCA_964363225.1 uncultured Verrucomicrobiota bacterium
GTTGAAACCCATGTTGGATCGAAGAAGCACTGAATTTGAGGCCTCCTTGGCGCGTCTTGCAGACATGGCAAATTCTATACGTGTTGTTTCCTTTCTCATTGGTTCGCTGCTGACCGCGCTGGGCGGCGAGTCAACGGCGCCGCCGGCTTTTTCCGTGCGCGATTTCGGGGCCAAAGGCGATGGCCAGACCGACGATACGGCTGCCTTTCAAACCGCGCTCGACGCCGCGGCCAAAGCGGGCGGTGGCACGGTCCACGCCCCGCGCGGCAACTATTTCTTCGCCGGCCATCTCAACGTGCCGGGGGCCGTCGCGCTGGAAGGAATCTGGAAGTCAGTGCCGGCCCACAATGGCCTGCGCGACGCCGGTCTGCCGAAGCCGACCGACGACGGCACCACCTTTCTGATCACGGAAAATGCGGGCAACGAAGCCGGCCCTCCTTTCATCACGCTGAATCACAACAGCACGCTCAAAGGCGTGGTGCTCTTTTATCCCAACCAGGAACGGGCCGACGCACCCAAGCCTTACCCGTGGGCCATTGCCATGCGGGGCAAGAATCCGGCGGTGCTGCAGGTCGAATTGCTCAATCCCTACAACGGCATCGATGCCAGTCAAAACGAGCGTCATTTGATCCGCGACGTGCAGGGCCAGCCGCTGCGGCGCGGCATTTACGTGGACGCCATTTATGACATTGGCCGGATCGAGAATGTCCACTTCAATCCCTGGTGGAGCATGCAGCCGAAACTCTTCGAGTGGCAGCAGAAGAACGGCGAGGCCTTTGTGTTCGGGCGCACGGATTGGCAATACGTGTTCAACACGTTCTGCTTCGGCTACAACGTCGGCTACAAGTTCATCAAGACCAAGGCGGGGTTGTGCAACGGCAACTTTCTCGGCCTCGGCGCCGATGATTGCTTCACCGCTGTGGTCGTGGAGGATTCAGCCCGCATGGCGCTGCTGATTTCCAATGGCGAGTTTGTCTCCTTTCATGGCCCGGACCCGACGATGGTCGAAGTCAAGCCGAGCAACTCCGGCAGCGTGCGTTTTGTGAACTGCGCGTTTTGGGGGCCCTGCAATCAGATCGCCAAAATCGCGGGCCAAGGCACGGTCGGTTTCGGCGATTGCATCTTTGTGCAGTGGGACCGCAAGAAAGAGGGCCGGCCGGCGTTGCGCGCGGAAAGCGGCAGCCTGCTGGTGCGCGGCTGCGAGTTCCAGGAAGACAAACCGCAAATCGAATTGGGCGAGGGCGTCCGGCGGGCGGTCATCACGGGAAACATTTTCACGGGAAAGGCCCGTGTCTCCAACCGGAGCAAAGGCCAGATTAGGATTGGCGACAACGCCGGCGAGTGACGCCGCCGCTCCAGGCCGTGCCGATGCAGTTGGAGCAACTTCTGCCCAGGAACCTGGAATTGAGCATCGCTGCGCGCTTCTCCCTCGCCGCATCCGACTTCCCTCGCCCGTCGGACGGGAGAGCGGGGAGGGCCGGAGTGAGGTGCGACTTTGGACTCCCCGGAATGCCCAGCGGCCCGCGCGTCAGTTCCAGGGTGCTCATCATGCGTCAGGAGTGCGCGTTCCTTGGCGCATCAGTCTGCCGGTTTATAACCTTCCGGCAGCCCGTCGTAATCCGGCGGCTCGACATCGGGGACTTCCTTGAGCGCGTCCAGGAACTTCTCCCGGCTGGCGCGTTTGGCGCGCAGGGCGATGTAGCTCTCGTTGCTCCATACGCCAACCGCCTGAGTGACCGCAAGGCTGATGATCTGCGCCAGAGGAACGTTCTCGCGGGCCGCCAGTTCTTGCGCCTGTTTGAGCACCGGTTCGGGAATTTGGGCTTCAATGGTCTTCATGTCATTTCTTTGCTTGCAGTTTCAACAGCATTTGCGCCGGAGTGATGGCTTCGATTCCGAAACCCTCCACGCCCGCAAAGTTTCTCAAATTATGCGTCACAATGTAGCGGGCATGGGCAGCGACGGTGAGTTCCCAAATGAAATCATCGTCGGCGTCGTTCAGGAAGGGCCGCCAGCGAAAACTGATGGCGTGCTCCCGCCCGCTCGCACCCAGGAAGTCCAGGACATCTTCAATGCGGCTCGGATGCAACCAGAAATGCTGGGCCTCGCGGCGCGCCACTTCCTCGTATTCCAAAAGCAACGCGGTGGAAAGATGCAACCGCCAACGCTCGTTGCCCACGAGCCGCAGTAGTTCAAACGAAGCGCCTCGACGCGAACGCAACGCGGCAATCAAGACGTTCTTGTCCAGAACTGTTTCCAAAGGATTCACCTGCTGGCCTCCTCCACGATTTGGATTTCCTCCGGCGTCAGGCCGTAGAGGGCATACACCAACTCGTCCAGCTCACGCTCCAACGCGCTCGTGTCCGCCGAGGCGTCGCGCTGCTGGGCGATGAGATCAGAGTTCATCTCCCGGCTGGGGCGGCACGTCCGGCACGGAGGCCAGATACTTCTCGAAATCTTCGCGGCGTCCGGCGTTCGCCTCGCGGCGCAGGTAGTCCATGGTCAGCACCACCGCCAGTTTCTCGCCGGCGGCGCTGGCGAGGAACTGGCTCACCGAATAGCCTTCCTTCGCGGCGAGGGCCTCGATGGTTTTCTTCAGCGACTCCGGCAATTGAATCGTCAGCGTGCTCATGTTCGTGCTCGTATCAGGTTCAGGAAATCACGGGGCGTGATGGCGGCGACGCCGAGTTGCTCCGACCCGTGAAAGTCCTTCACGTTATGGGTCACAAGGTAGCGGCAACCGGCGGCAAACGCCAGTTCCAATACCATGTCGTCATCCGCGTCCGACAGGAACGGCCGCCACAGGAAATGGATTTCCTGCAAATGCGACTGGCCGGCGAGATAACGCAAGAAGCGCAGGACATCTTCCGGCGTGCGGCCCGGCGGCAGGTTTTCCGGGCGCGTCAACACTTCCTGCCACTCGGTATAAAGCCCCACCGACAGGCAAAGCTGGAATTGCGGCGCGGGAATGGAACTGACGAGCGCGAAGCTCGCGCCCTGCCGCGACCGGGCTGCTGCTACCAGGACATTGGTGTCGAACACGACTTTCATTTCGCGCTGCCCTCCACGAGTTTGATTTCCTCCGGCGTCAAGCCGTAGAGCGCATACACCAACTCGTCTAGCTCCCGCTCCAACGCGCTCAAGTCCGCTCCGGCGTCGCGCTGCTTCGCCGCGAGGATGCGGTCAACCAACCGAGTCACGCGGTCACGGCGTAATCCACGCCCCGCGGGTTCTCGACGCGCTGCGAGGCATTGAGCACTTCCATCCCCACCACGTTGCCGTCTTTGTCGTAATCAAGAATCACGCCGGGCTTGTCCTCGTCGCTTTCCTCAATCGGCACGTCGCGGAACAGAATCCGCAGCACGTCCACTTCCGGGTCGTAGGTTACTTTCATGTCGTTGCTTTCCAGTATTTGTTGATCTTGCTCGTGCGATAAACCGTCACCACTTTGGGCGGTGTGGCCGTTTCGTTCACCATCACCCGGACCAGATACGGCTTCTGGTTGATTTCGACTTTCGATTGATAACATACCACATCGCCATGTTCAGGCACTTTTTGGGCGGGCGCGGCCAGCACCGATTCGACGACGGCCAGCGGGATGCCGCGCCTCTCCATTTCCTGCTTAACGTGCTTGGAAAGTTCGGGTTTCATTTGCCTGCGCCCTCCACGATTTTGATTTCCTCCGGCGTCAGGCCGTAGAGCGCATACACCAACTCGTCTATCTCCCGCTCCAACGCGCTCGTGTCCGCCTCGGCATCGCGCTGCTTCGCCGCGAGGATGCGGTCAACGAGTTGAATCACTGGCTTCTGTCGGTCTTTATCGGCTTTGGGGATGGGCAACTTTCGCAGAAGCTCAATTTTTATTTGAGCGAAGACTTTCCCTTCCTCATCTGAATTGGAGCGGTAATACCACGTCGTAATTCTGCTGTTCAAGACGCCAAGCACATAGTGGGGGTGGTATGCCTTGTCAGTTACGGCCGTTCCGTGCAGCGTGTTGGCGTAGTAAATGTTGTCTTCGTCGTATGCAGCAATTATCTCGTCTGCCGTTTGTCGCGTCAGGATTTTGGGGCGCTCGAAGATGTAGCGCTCGCGCAGGCGTAAACCACCGCCGCCCCTCTCCCTCTCAACCTTCATCATGTCGTCTGGCTGGTAGTTAACCCACCGCCCGGCATAAGTGATTCCGTATCGCGTCACGTCCTCACCCACGAGCATTTTGCGGCAGTCAGCATTTGCCCTCTTCGTGAGGAAGAGCAGGTCGCCAATTTTGCTCTGAATAATGCCGTCCTTTGTGTCTGAGATTAGGCCCAACTGGACTCCGCCCGATGCCATGCGTTTGAGCAATTCATGCTTTGCCGCGGTGTAGTTGAGGTCGAATTGCGCCGACGGCGAAAGTTGAAAATAGGAAACGGGAATAGTAATCGGCTGTGTTTTCTGGACATCTCGTTGAGACACCTTTCTCCGTGCCCGAACGAATTCACTTTTCCGTTGCTCTCGCTGGAATGATAGCAAGATTGAGTCAACAACGGCGGTTTCAAACACTTGGTCCTCAAAGGAGACCAACTCGCAAATACTATTCTCATTTAGCAGCCATGCTCGTATGGCCTTGCACTGGGTGTTCAGCAACAATCTATCCGGGATGATGAACGATGAGACCCCGCACTTTCTCGGAAGCAACTTGCAGCGTTCTATGAACAGGTAGAACAGATTGAACCGACCGGTTGCGAATTCGTAGCGCTCTTCATAAAGGCGGCGGTCTGAAGGCGGAATGCCCTTGATCTGGACGTAGGGTGGATTTTGGATGACAACGTCAAATCCATCTTTTCCATGGAACACTTCGGAGAAATAGATCTCGAAATCGAATATCTCTTTGCCGTTCGTAATCTCGTGAATTAGGTCGTCAATCTGACGCCGAAGGGACGCCTTCTTGGTTGAGTCGGATTCATCGAAATAAAGCGGCTTCAGTGTTTCAAGCTGGTGAAAAAGCCTTTCGTTAAAGAGCGTTTTCTCAACGCCAACAAGCGAATTGCCTGTGACGATCTTGTAATCAAGGTTGGGTAGCGGCTTGATCTGCTTCACGTCCTCCTCATCCACGACGAGCGAAAGCCAAAGGCGGAGCTTGGCGATTTCCACCGCGCCGGGGTCAATGTCCACGCCGTAAAGGCAGTTCTGGATGGCGTGGCGTTTGAAGTGATAAGGCGTGCGCTCGTGAACGTCGTTGAATTCGTTTGTGAGCGCAGACCGAGCGCGAACGATTTCAGTCATCATGCCCACCGGAAACGCGCCTGAACCCACTGCGGGATCGCAGATGGTGATGTCAGCGAGCTTTTCGTCAATCAGCCGGGCGTGCTGCTTGATGCTCTTTGGCATCTTGATGCGATACTCGGTTTCCACGGCCTCATAATGGGAGATTTGTTCGCCGAGGTGGATGAAGGTTTCGAGGTCGGCGCGGGGGATTCGGGGAGCACACGCGCCTCGCGTGTCGGTTTGCGCGCCCTCGCGCAAACCATCGGCGGCATCGGACCCAGGGCCGTCGGCGAGGGTGCCGACGGCAGCACGCGGGGCGCGTGCGCTCCCCAATTCGGAATGGATTGCCGTGTCCAGGTAGTTGATGATGCTTTCCTGACACATGTAGTGGACGATTTCGCGTGGGGTGTAGAACGAGCCAAGACCTTTGCGGCGGTTTTCCTCGATCAGGTTTTCAAAGACCTTGCCGAGCATTTCCGGGTCAATGGCCACTTCCTTTTCCAGCGGCTCGGCTTCGTTGACGGTGAAGTTGTAGCGGTCGAACACGTCGAGCACGCCCGTGCCGGTGATAAGTTCGTCAAAGCGTTCGTTGTTCGTGAAAAGGCGGTTCGGCAGAGTGATGTCGGTCTTGCGCCAGTCGTAATCGGCCAGCGGCTCGAACAATCCGCCGTTGAGGAACGGGATGCGGGATTTGAAACGGTTGCACCACGCCTCGTGCCCGCGGTCGGTAGCCAGCGTGTCGTAAAAGAGCGGTTCGAGAACGTCGTTGAAGAAATTGTCGTAAGTGGCGTATTTGCCATCGGCGAGCCGCCGCAGGAAGTCATGCGGGCCAGTGCCCCAATCCTGCCCTTTGGCCACGCCGAGCCAGCCTTTCTTTTGCAGGAAGTAGAGGAACACGATCTGGCCCATGAGCTTCTTGGCGAAGTCCACGGTGCTGACGTTCTTCTTCTTGAACTCGGCGGCGATGGTTTTGTCTTTGGCCACCAGCTTTTCGAGCGCCTTGTGAATCTCCCCGAACAACTCGGCGTATTTGATGAAGAACTCTTTGGTTACGGCTTCGACGCTGAAGGTGTCTTCGATCCCCGCGAGCGTGGGATTGTTCTCCGTGTCTTGCAGCAAGTTGAGGAAGCGGGTTTGGGCAGTGTGACAACTCTCGCCTTCGCCGACGATGTAGGAGAAACGGCGCGCGGGCGTCAGGCGCGTCTCGACGCCGACTTTGCCGGATTCCTGCTCGACGGTTGCATACTCCATCTTGACGTAGGAGAACCGCCATTGCCTTTCCGTGGGCGAGACGAACGCCACGAGGGCGGCGTCCTTCTCGTCGCGGGTTTTCAAATGGTCCGCGACGAAGTTGCGGATGGCCGTGCGGGCACGCTCCAGTTTGGATTCGGTCGTCAGATGGACAATCAACACGTCGAGCTTTTCATTGTCGGGCGACGTGTATGTGCCAAGGCGTTCGTAACGCTGGACATGGGCTTTGAAAGCGTCTTTGACGTATTGGCTGTTCCAGGCTTGCGCTTTGGATTCGTCAATGTGGTTGAGCAGGTTGATGGCGAAGGTCCGGAAGTGGGCCTTGTCAAAAGGCTGTGGAAAAGTCTCGGTGACGAGGGCGCGTGCTTGCTCGGAGTTCATGATTTCCTGGAAACAGCACGGCGGGTAGCGACGCGCGGTTGCCGGCGAAGTTTTCGATCCCACTCCGCGCCAGCTTTGCGGAAAGCGGCCGCGAAGCCGGGTTCTTTCATTTGCTCCGCGAGATATTTATCGAAGTTCGTCTTTTTCATCGTTTCAGTCCTCCGGCATCAACACGGGAATGACCTTGTTGCCGTGGCGGCGATAGATGCGGAAGTCTGTGTCGAAGGTGAAGACCTGACAGTCGTGATGCAATTCACTCAAGCGGATCAGCGTGGCGTCGGCCAGCGACATGGGGACGCCGCGATACTTGCGCATCAGCGACCGCAAGGCGGCGCGCTCACGATTGAACTCAATCCCGACCGCAATCACTCCAGCGTCCGCCAGCGCAAATAGCTCATCCGCATCGAAACCGTCCCTGGTGAGCAAGAACGCCGCCTCCGTCAGCACTGGTTCGCTCGTCAGCAGCGGCCTTGGCAGGGCCTTCGCATGGTCGCGCACCCATTCGTGTTCCCGCGTGTCGGGGTCAATGAGCGCCACCAGAGGGCCGGTGTCCGCAAGGACGGTCATTTCCCGAAGCCTTCCAGGTATTTGGGATTGGTGGCCAGGTCATGCGTGCCGCGTCCACGCCGCGCCCAGGCTCGCTTCAATATGGGCAGCGCATGGTCGTAAACCGATTCCCCGGGCGGCAGTTTTGGCAAATCCGCCAGGGCAGCCTTGTCAGGGAGTTGCTTTTCCAGACATTCCCGCACCAGCGAGGACTTTGTGCTCCGGCGTGCCCGGCTTTCCTTTTCCAGCCGGGTGAGCAGATGCTCCGGCAGTTTCAGCGAAATCGTTGTCATGCCGGAAGGGTAATACCCGTCACAACGCAGCGCAATACCCGATTCAAACTCCACCCGCTTTCAACCCTTGTCCGGCTGAACAAGCCACGACGAAAGGATGACTTCACGCGGGCTGAGCGCGTGATGCGCGGCTTGCGCGCGCGTGGCTTGGAAGAACTGTGTGGGAATGTCCCGCCGCAAAATGCCGAGGACTTTGAGCGGTTCGATTTCCTTCTTGAGTGCGTCAGCGACCTTCTTTGTGGTGGGCCGGGGCAACGCGCCATCGTTCAAAAGCTGGATGATCTGGCGGATGTAAAGCTCGTCCTCATCCGTGAAGCCGTGGTATCGCTTTATTTCCCTGGCCTTGAGCCGTTTCAAAACATAGGCGTCGTTCGCCCCGCCTTTGTGCTTGGGAATGGCGTCGTCGAGTTCCGGGCTGGTAGCCGTCTCAAAAGCTGCCTTGTTCTGATCGAGCAGGGCGTAAAAACCGTGCGGAATGCTCTGGCGTTTCTCGGAAGTGTCGGCGGGCTTGAGGATTTTGGCGGCGGCGAAGAAATCGAGTTCGGCAGAGGCGGCGTTGCCGGGTTGGGCGAGAAAGAATTTGTCGAGCCGGCCCTGGCGGAAGTAGGTGAGGAGCGAGGGGAAGGATTGCGGCTGCCCCTCACCCCGGCCCTCTCCCCGCTCCTGCGTCGCGGGGAGAGGGAGAGAAACGGGAAGGAGCTTGGAGGAACGGGCTTTCTTGGGCAGGCACTTGATGCGCTGAAAGAGTTCGGCCTGCTTGTCGCGCACCTCGCGGATTTCGGTGAGGAATTCCAGTTCGCTTTCCTCTTCTTCGTCTTCGCCGGTGATTGTTTTCTTGGAAGTCAACTTGGCGAACAGGTCATGCGACTTGATTTCTTCGCCCTCGGTGAGCAGCCGTGCGTCCGCGCCGAGCATTTCGATGAAGGCGTGGATTTTGGCCTCGGCCGCTTCCTTGAGCTTGATGACGTCGTTGCTCTCCTCGGTGGGGAAGAAGTTGTAGGTGTGAATGGTGTCGAAT
This sequence comes from uncultured Verrucomicrobiota bacterium, assembly GCA_964363225.1. GTDB lineage: Bacteria > Verrucomicrobiota > Verrucomicrobiia > Limisphaerales > CAYIIH01 > CAYIIH01. The sequence continues at coordinate 15,894 of CAYIIH010000107.1, forward strand.
GTCGTGTCCACGCGATTGACGCGCCCGACACGCTGAATGAGCCGGGTCGGATTCCACGGGATGTCGTAATTGATGACGAGGTTGGAACGATGGAGGTTGACGCCTTCGGAAAGCACTTCGGTGGCGACGAGAATCCGGTATTGGTTCTTGGGCTGAAACGCCTTGGCGTCGAAATTGGCAATGACTTCCTTGCGAACCGATTCATCGGAACTGCCGGTGAACAAGAGCACGTCGGGTTCGAGTTCATCCGCAATCTGTTTGGCCAGATATTCGGCGGTTTCCTTCGACTCGGTGAACAGGATGGGCTTGCCCTTCTTCAGCCTGGGGTCTTGGCGCAGCAGGTCGCGGAACGATTCCCATTTCGGATCACGTTTGATCCCCTTCCAACGCTCCTCAATGTGGCGCAGGGTTTTCAGGTCGTTTTCCAGGTCGCGAATGAAGTCAGGGTTGAAGTCTTTCGCGTCCAACCGTTCTGCCTTGTCCGCTTCCAACAACCGGTCAATCCCTTCCTGGTCGTCCGTTTCCAGCAGGTCGAAGATTTTCTGGATGTGCTTTTTGCTGATGTAAACGTGGCCCTTGCGGAACTCCTCAATCATGCGCGCGTACGAACGCATGAAGCGGTCGAGCGTGAGCCGAAATGCGTGGAAGCTGCTTTCGAGGCGCTTCACCAACAAGATTTTCATGAACTTGGCGAGGTTGAGTTGGCTTTGCCATTCGCTCTGCTCGCGCTGGCCCTCGTAATAGGTCAACGGCTTGTAGCGGGCGTATTTGAAGTCCAGTGCCAGCAGCCGAACCGTTTCGTTGAAGATTTCGTTTTCGGTTCTGTTGAACTTGTAGAACAGCGGCTGCGGGTCGGCGACATCGGGAAACTTGAATCCCTGGAGCTTCAAATCGTCGCCGTAATATTTCACGATTTCGGTTCGCGTGCGCCGGATCATCAGATACTTGAGGATTTGCTCGCGGGTCGCCTTGGCGTTGGCCTGCATGGTCTTGAAAAACTGGTCACGGTCGCGCTGGCGGTCGAGGCCTTTGAGGTTCTTCTCAAGTCGCGCGAAAAAGGCTTCCAGATTGCGGACGTTCGGGATGGTGCTGTTCTTGCCGTTCTGGAACAGCTTGACCTGACTGAGAATGTCGCGCGTCGTGTTATTCAGTGGCGTGGCGGAGACGAGAATGACGCGCCTGCCCCGGCAAATCTGGGCGAGCATTTCGTAGGTCTGGTTCGTCTCGGTGCGGAAACGGTGCGACTCGTCAATGAACACGTTCGTGTATTTGGAAACGTCGCGCTCCAATAAGTCTTCCAGCTTGCCGATGGATTCAAAGTCTGTTTGCCGCACGCCGAAATCACCGAAGACATTGGGCCATGAGCCGCGATTGTGTTTGTCCAGCAAGTGCGGTGGCGCAATCACCAGCGAGCGCCCGTCGAGTTGCTGCGCGAGCAGGGCAGCCATGTAGGTCTTGCCCAAGCCGACCACGTCGGAGAGAAACAAGCCGCCGTATTCCTCCAGAACTTTTCGGGCGCTCAGGACGGCTTCCTCCTGATACTTCAGCCGCTTGAAACCAGTGGGGACGTAAATGTCTTCCAACTCGTCGGGGCGGTTCAGTTCATCCTTGAAGTATTCGTAGAGAAATTTCAGATACAACTCGTGCGGCGTGAACTGCGCGAACGGCGAACGGTTGACGACCGTATCTTCGTAAGGCTTGGAAACGTCCACGGCCACTTTCCAAAGTTCGTTGAACTTGGCGATGGCGAATTCATAATCGGCCCGGTTTTTCAGTTCGACGTTGAATTCAAGATTATGCTGCAAGCCGGATTCCGTCAGGTTGCTTGAGCCTGTGATCACGCGGCCTTTGTCCCGGTCTCCCTCCGTAAAGGTCATGATATAGACTTTCGCGTGAAGATTTTCGGCGGCGTGGGCTTTGATTTCCAATTTGGCGGAGCGAATCCACTCGATGAACTTGTGAACGCCCGTTTCGATCTCCGCTCTGTCGGGAGATTTTTCGAGTTCCGCCAGCAAATCTTTCGTGACCCGCTCTTTCGTAGAGGCGTGAGACTGCAACACAAGCTGACCTTGCGCTCTCGCCCTTTGGAGAAGGTCGTAAGCCACCCGGTCAGTTTGCAGACCGACCAGGATGCGGACTTTCTCAACCTTTTCCAACGCCGGATAGAGCTTGTAGAAACCGCTGATGAAGAAATATCCGACCAAGCAATCGAAGAAACGGGTGTCCTCACCGAGCAAGACGCCGAAACGGTCGCGGAGACTTGTGCCGGGTTCATTCGTGATGAATGTGAGGTCAGATGACATATCCTTCAAATTGGAAACCAGCGCGGCATGGGCGCGAGAGTAGTGGAGCAAGCGGCGGCTGCAAAGCCGAATTCTGTCCGGCGAGTCGCCGGACACGACAGGCGGATCGCCTGTGCTACCGTTCACGCCTTCGCGTGAATCTCATTTCCCTTTTCAGTGAAATCGCGGGACTTTTCTTCCATCCCATTTTTCAACGCCTCCTCCGCGGCGATTCCTTGCTCCGTCGCATACCTGACAAAACATGCGTTGGTCAATCCGCGCGCTTCAGCCTGTGGAAGGGCGATTTTCGAAGCGCGAAGTGCGAATGGTAAAAAGCGGCCTCCGTTTCCGAAGGCCGCCGCGAGTTTGCGTACAGTGTTCGCCGTTTGGTATATGTATTCGGCGGCGTGGGCGGGGGAGCCGGCTTGCTCTTGCCACCACCGCCGGAACGAACGGTGATGCGGGCGTTTTGGTAGTCGGTCACAAACGCGGCGTTGGCGGATTGGAATTGCGGCATGAGGTTGTCCATCTGGTCGGTCAAGGCGGCATCGGCGGCATCAAATTCCGCGCTCATTTGTTCGGTGGCGGTTTTCGTGGAGGCGCGGGCATCGCGCGGTTTGGAGATGCTGGCGGCGTAAGCATCAATCTTCCCCTTCAACGCGGTCAGCTTGGCGGCGGTGACGCCGTAGCTGCCGAGATTGGCGAGATTCGCGGTCGCGGCAGCGTGAACATTCCGGGCGGTATCGGCGGCGGCGGTGTCGCGTCCGCCCATGATGTCGGAAACGGACAAATTCACTTTGGCGGCGAGGTCGTTGTTCTTAACTTTTTTGGCGCAGGCGCTGGCTGCGCCGGCGATCTCAACGGCGGCCGCGGCCATCGCTTCGCGCAACTGCTGTTTGTCTGCGGCAAGACCGGTGGTGGCTTGGGATTGGCTTTGCGAGAGAGTCTGGATGTTCTGAATACGCCTGTCAGAGAAGTAAAAATGACTGTCATTCGCTGGAAAATGACCACCAGACACGGCATGATGGCTGGAAATGGTCAAAATTCGACAGGCAGACGCTTCAAAACGGGTTGAAGTCGTTCCAAAATGTCTGCCAGAGATGGCATTTCGAGCGTCAGACACGCCAAGTTGGCCGCAAGGAAAGGCATTTTGATTGAAAGCGCTGGCAGGTTGAGTTCACGGGTTGCCGGGAGTTACAGCAGTCCGCCCGATTTGATCGCCATTGGCTTCAAAGCCATGAACTGCCCATATCACCACCGCATCTTTGCGGCCGAGCCGCGCAGTTCACGGCTGCGGCTAAGGTTCGTGCTTCGTTTTTCTGCTCAGCCGCCCCAGGGCCACGGCATCCAAGTACTCTTCATCTTGATGGGCATAAACTGCGTCCAGGATCATGGGCGCATCGGGCGCAAGTGCGAGCCACTGGGTGATGGGAGCAGGATCCGATGCGCGGTGGATTGGCGCATGGGCATCCCAGAGTTTCCCGGCCAGGTCGGAGCGCGGCGCGGCCACCAGCCAAAGGCCGAGCTTGTCTTTCGGCATCCTGGCGACATCGCCTGATAGCCCCGCAGCGGCCGGCAACGCCGTTCTGGCGGCGAGGCGCAGGTTCTTTGCGCCGACCTTGTCCAACCATCTGTTCGCTTCGCCGAGGCTCCACGGCGGTTTGCCATACGCCATTCGCAAATGGAGAGTCACGTGGCGCTCGGCAGCCTGGCCGGCCAGCGTCCGCGCTGGATGGCCAGTTTGCGTTGCGCGGCTTGTCGATGTTTCTTTTCCTCGTCGGTCAGGCGCAACGTCGCTACGGAAAGAACATCCGTTTTGAGGCTCCTGCGAATCAATTGGCCCCGAACCCGGATACGGCAAGAATACACACCGCTCGGGGTGTAACGAATAAGGTTGGCGCAAGGAGTTTTCTGCCAGAGTTTGGCTTTCTCGGCGGCGTTGACGTTCTCGGTGTTTTGCTTCGCTTTCACGAAACAATACACAATAGCAGTATCAAAATTGCAGATAGTTGAGAGGTTGAAACAGTGTAAGGGCTTGATTTAGAATGGCGCGTCCGGCAGGACTTGAACCTGCAACCTTCTGATCCGAAGTCAGAAGCTCTATCCAATTGAGCTACGGACGCACAGGAGAATTTAAAGTGTCAGATCTTCAGGTAGAAGTTCAGGGGTGACATCCCAATCAGGACCGAATTATGAACTTCTCGCTGCTTCTGCGTATGGTGTCCTGGCAACAAAATCACCAATACCACTATTGCATTCTTGCTTACTACCATAATGAGCGAAATCGACAGACTCTGTCCAGGGCGATTCCATTTCCTGGCTGCCATCCCGGACCGAAGACCGGTCCGATCATCAGATCCGAACGCTTGAAAAGTCTGCTCACGACTTTAACCACGGTCAAGTTGCAAGCAGCGGAGGCAGCGCAGGGGTTTCCTTTCTTGCTATTGTCGGATATGGCATCCGGCCAACACGGCAGCAGATCTGTTCCCACTTCGCCGCCACCCTCCGAGAGGAACGTTTGAAACCAACGTCTCTTTGTGGCGGAGGCCGCCGAGCGAACCGGCCTCCCCTACCAGATGATCGGCTGCGATGAGCGCACGTTGCTCTATCCGACTTGGCATAAGTGCGCCCCCGTTTGCCACCCTGGCGTCGATTATTCCGGAAACGCCTGCAGTTCCGCGCAGGAGGCAAAGGCTTGGCTGGGGTTATCCCCGGAAGCCGGCTGGCCAATAACGCGCAACGCCACCGCCTTCATCGATGTGGACAGTGTCACCGTGAAGGCCTGGCCGTCCTTGAGTCCGCCCGGATCGGCGGCGGTCGTCGCGGGGTAGGCGGCTATCTCGCCAATCGGTTTCCAGTCGGCGCCTGCCTCCGGCTTCACCTCGAGGCGCGGCTTGCCATGGCTGGCGTCGAACCACCCGCCATCATGGAAGGTGTGCCCGTGCGCGAACACTACGCGGCGGAATTCCACCGGCTCGCCTTGTTGAATCTCAAACCACGCCTCCTTTTGCGGCTGGGCGTTGAAGGTCACAACAAAGGTTGCGAAGTCATTGTCCGCCATGGAACCGTCCACGTTGCCGGGTGCATTCCGGCTTTCGTTGGCAAACAGGAAGAGTGAATCGTCCCCGGAAAGCCCCTGGCCCGGCGAGCGCATCAAGACCGTGTAGCGCCCGCCATCGCTGCCGGCGTCGGCGTAGGTCACGAGAGTGGCCGGCTGGGGCTGCGGCTGGCGGAGAACGGCCAGCGGCACGGTGAACCGAGGCGGCCCCGCGGGATCAGAGACGAGCCGGACCGAGGCGGCGTCAGATTCGCTGGGCAAAACGACGCGCCGGGGAACTGGCCAGCCGGGGTTGACCTTCTGGTCAAAGGCCAGGACATACGGGCCCCAGGTGAGGGCTTCCCAGCCGGCGTTCCCGTGCTCGCCAACAACCTTGGCCGCGCCCAGGTTGAATTTCAGGAAAACCTTGGCCCCCGCCCAATCATCGGCGGTGAAGGTGCAGCCATCAGCGTGAAAAGCAATGTTGGATCCTATCCCACCGCGAAAGGAAGGCAGGTAAGGCTTGGCCCAGTCGGGCACCCGCAGGCGAATGGCGCACAACACCGGCCGGGCGCTCTGCACTTCGAGCGTGCCTTCGCCCGCGAAGGGAAATCGCGTTTGCCACTTCACGGTCACCATCTCTCCACCCAAGCGCGTCTTCACCGTCATGCTCTCCCAGAGGTTGATCAGCAGGGTCTCGGGCTGGCCGCCGCGGGCGTTTATCCGCAGCGCGGCGCTCTGAGGCACCAGCGCCAGGCCGCGCGGGCCGCTGGAGACACAGCAATTGATCCCTGGGCCGTAGGGTTTGGTGCCTTCCGGGGAAGTGAAATAGCACCATTGCGCGCCGTCCGGACGCTGGGCGGCGGAGAGTTGGTTGTAGAAGGTCTTTTCCAATTGATCGCTGAAGCGGGTTTCGCCGGTGAGCCGCAGCAACTGCCAGTTCAACTGGATCCAGGTGGTGGTGACGCATTGCTCGCCCACGTGGGCGCCCATCTGATTGGGCAGGTGATAATCGTTGTGGAAATGCTCGCCCTGGCTGGCGGCGCCGGTGAGGTAAAGCCGCTTGCTCACGATGTCCTGCCAGGCGTTCAGGACCGGCCGGAGCAACTTGCGATCTCCAGTGGCCCGGGCCAGTTCACACAGCCCGACCAGGTTCGAGAGCATTTCGTAGGCTTTGCCGTTGGCGGTCTTATTGACCTGGCCGTGTTCGAGCAGGGACTCGATGATTTTGGGGCCGTTCGGTTCGCTCCAGGATTTCACGATGTAGCGGCAGAAATCGAGATACCGCTTTTCGCCGGTGAATCGGTAGAGCAACACCATGGGTTCGAGCACGCTGGTGGCCGCCATCCCCACGTGGGTGCCGGCGGCGATGATGCTCCGCCGGGCCGGGAAGGTAGCCAGGAGCAGGTCTCCCATCTTCCGGCAAGCGTTCAAAGCAGGCTCGTTGCCGGTGAACTGGTAGTAAGTGAGCAGGCCCATCAAGTTGTATTTGTGCGACCACACATCCCAGTCGGCGCCCGGGTAAAGGCCAAAGCGCTTTTCGGGAACGTAGGTGCCCAGGTAGCCATCCGGTTCTTGGGCCTTGACCAGCTCGGCGGCGGCGTAGTCGAGTTTTCGGCGTAACTCAGGATCGCCGGTGTTGGCCCAGGCCAGGGTGGAGGCGTGCAGCCATTTGCCGATGTGTTCGCCGATCCAGGGATGCGTGCCGGGCTTCTGGCGGAAGCCGGCCAGCAGCGGTTCGAGGTCCACCTTGACGAGGCGATTCTTCTCATTCAACGCCACGCGGTTTCCCAACCAGCCTCTCAAGAAACTGATTCTGTAGTTGGTTGTTTGGCAACCAGTTGGAATCCCAT
>CAYIIH010000108.1:0-18617 GCA_964363225.1 uncultured Verrucomicrobiota bacterium
CCAGCCTCCAATCCCAAGAGGTATCAAATAATGCGCCGCAGCTTCCGTGTTCTGAAGTTAGGAAAACCAGTTGCGGTCCCATCCTTGACGGCTAAACTAGCGTCAGGAAAGCGATCACCCTCATGGATTTGAAGCAGAATACCGCAGCCATCCTTCGGGACGTAGCCCGGGGTCACAGCGTCATCCTCAAGCACCGCGGCAAACCCGCCGCCAAGCTGGCGCCGTTGCGCGCAAGAACCGTCGCGGACTCCACCGACCCGTTTTACTCTCTGGCCGAAATCGCCACCCCCAAGGGCACGTCGCTGACCAATGAGGAGATGGACAAGCTGGTTTATGGCGCGTGAGACGTTTATTACTTCTTCCTCCGTCACGCAGACCATGAATACTCGTTCACGGATTGCCTGAGCTTTGTCGTCATGCGGAGATTGAATCTGAACGAAGCGTTGACCAAGGACAAACATTTCAAGGAGGCCGGTTTCACAGCGCTGCTTTTGGACTGATCACAGGAACTCAGCTTCACAAAGCCAGCAACAATCTCCGAATCTCGTTTAGCCGCGCTTTGGGCTCCTTTTTGCTCAGCCTCGGGAATTTGCCGCCCGGCATCAGGTAATCATTGTTCCGAGTCAGCATCAGTTTGTCCTCCCTGGTTTCCATCGCGGTCACACCCCGATCACCGGCGAAGATCTTCAGGTCGGCGACCTGCAGCAGCAGTTCCATGGCCGGCGGAAGCTTGCCAAAGCGGTCGCGTAATTCAGCGCGCAACTTGTCCAAAGAAGCCGCGTCCGTCGCTTGCGCCAGCTTGCGGTAAATCTCAATGCGCTGCTGCGGTTCGGCAATGTACTGTAACGGAATGTAAGCCGCAGCCTTTCCCTTTCGGATTTCGGATTTCGGTCTTCGGATTTCGGATTCCTCCTCCGGGCTCATGGCCAGGAAATCCAGCCTTGCCTGCACCTCGACCTGCGGCTTCACCTTTTCTCCCTTCAAAGCGCTGATGCTTTGTTTGAGCAACTGGCAATAAAGCTCGAAGCCCACCGCCGTGATATGGCCGCTTTGCTCGGGGCCGAGCAGATTCCCGGCACCGCGAATTTCCAGATCGCGCATGGCAATCCTAAACCCGCTCCCCAAGCTCGAATACTGCTTGATGGCGCTGATGCGCCTGCGCACGTCGCTCAGCAAAGTGGCATGGCGCGGCAAGAGCAAATACGCAAAAGCTTGGTGCTTGTAGCGGCCCACGCGCCCGCGCAATTGATAAAGGTCGCTCAGACCAAACCGGTCCGCCCGGTTAATGATGATCGTGTTGGCATTGGGAATGTCGATGCCGCTTTCGATAATGGTCGTGGAGACCAGCACATCGGCCTGGCCATTGATAAAAGTGGCCATGACCTCCTCCAAGTCATCGCTCCCCATTTGGCCGTGGCCAACAATGACGCGGGCGTCGGGCACAAGGGAACGGACGCGCAAGGCGACATGGTCAATGTCAGCCACACGGTTGTGCAAGAAATAGACTTGTCCTTCCCGGTTCACCTCGCGTTGGATGGCGTCGCGGATGAGCCGTTCATCATATTGTGCGACAATGGTTTCCACCGGCAATCGGTCCTGGGGCGGCGTCTCGATCGTGCTCATGTCGCGCGCGCCCGTCAGCGCCAGATAAAGCGTGCGCGGTATCGGCGTCGCGCTCAAGGTCAGCACATCGACCAGCTTGCGCAACAATTTGAATTTCTCCTTGTGCATGACCCCGAAGCGCTGCTCTTCGTCGATCACCACCAGCCCCAAATCCTTGAACCCAACATCGTCCTGCAGAAGGCGATGCGTCCCGATGACGATGTCGATGGACCCTTCCGCCAATTGCCGGACGATGCGGCCTTGATCCCGACGGCTGCAAAAGCGCGACAGTTGCTCCACACGCACCGGATAATCGGCCGTCCGCTCCCGGAACGTGTTGAAATGTTGCTGCGCCAGAATGGTTGTCGGCACCAGGATGGCCACCTGTTTGCCGCCCATGACCGACTTGAAGGCCGCCCGAATGGCCACTTCCGTTTTGCCGTAACCAACGTCGCCGCAAATCAAGCGGTCCATCGGCCGGGGCAATTCCAAGTCCCGTTTGGTTTCAATAATGGCCCGCATTTGGTCGGGCGTTTCCTCATAAATGAACGCGCTTTCAAACTCTCTCTGCCACGGTGTATCCGGTGCAAAGGGGTGGCCGGGCTGCGAGGCGCGCGCCGCCTGGATCGCCAACAGCTCGCTGGCCAAGTCCCGCACCGCCGACTCCGCCTGGGCTTTGGTTTTGGCCCAGCGTTTGCCTCCCAGCGCATTCAAGACCGGGCGAGCCTTGCCGGCGCCCACGTATTTGCTCACCAAATGCGCTTCGGTGACCGGGACATAGAGCTTAGGCGGCGGCTGATCGGGATCACTGGGCGCATATTCGATCACGAGGCATTCCTGGCCTGTATCGCCGGCGGCTTCCGGTTGTTTGACATACTTGCGCCCCAGTCCGGCTGGCAGAACCTGCAATCCAATGTATCGCCCAATGCCATGCTGGAGATGCACCACGTAATCGCCTTCTTGCAGGTCCGTAAAATCAATGTCCAAAGCCGAGCGGGCCGCCAAGGCATGCGGCGATTTCAGGCGTCGTGGCCGTTGCACTTTGTACCGCCCGAAAATCTCCGCGTCGGTGACGACCACGGCTTTGGCCGGGTCATAGAAAAAACCCCGAGCCAGGACGCCGAGTTGCGTCGAAAGCCGTGCGTCCAAGGAGCCCGGCACGCATCCTTCTGCCGGTTCGCCACCCTTGATGCCGGTCGTTTGCATCGTTTCTCCCAACCCGTATTCCGCCCAAATCTCCCGGAACCGCTCGCGCTCGCCCTCATTGTTGCAGAAGACGTGGACCTGGTAACCTTGGCGCAGCCAACGGTGCAATTGCGCAAAGAACTCGCGCCGCTGCGCCTCCGCCACTTGCGGTTCAGGCGCTCGCTCCGCCAAGGGCCGGTAAGCATCGAGATTCGAGAAACCCAGCACCGGGCAGGCTCGGGAGTTCGCGGTGCATTCAGTCAACGAAAGGCCTGGGCACGGCTCCGCTATCTCCGTCCTATCGGGCGGTTCAGCCAGTTGGAATTCAGCTTCGGCCTCTTCGATTTCAACCACGGTTCTGTTTTGGGCCCGCAGCAAATCCTGAAAACCCAGCCAACTGATGAAGAAAGGATCGCCCGGCGGCACCTGGCCGGCGTAGGAGTCCGCATGTTCAGAAATTGCTTCGGGTTCACAAACCAGAAAGATGGTTTCCGGCGGCAAATAATCGAGCAACGTGGCCAGCTTTTCTGCGGAGTTAGAACCGCATACCGAAGTGGACAGGAGCGCGGACGTGTCTGCCGGAGCAGTGGCAGACGCACTGGGTGGCGCAGGCGTCGCGCCTGCGGGTTGGCGAATCTCGGGCCTGTCTGCCGGAACACAGGCAGGCGTCCTCGTCCGCAGAACTTCGGTTTTCAGCTTGGAAGTTGGAGATTGAGCCTGTTCCGCCGGGGTGGTCACGTCTTGGGCTTGAGGCTTAGGACTTTGCACTTCTTCCTGAATCAGCCGCTTCAAAACACCCAACTCGCCGGCTGGCGGCAACGTCACGTTCTCGATTTTTTCATGAGACATCTGCGTCAGGGGATCGAAGTGACGCAGCGATTCGAGTTCATCTCCAAAGAATTCCAGGCGCACCGGCCACGGGCTGGTCGGCGGATAAACATCGAGAATGCCGCCGCGCAGGGCAATTTCGCCTTTCTGTGTCACCTTGGCTTCCGGTTCGTATCCCTGGTCTTCCAGCCATTCAATCAAATCCAGCGGGTCAATCCTCTCGCCGCCGCGCAAGGCCCGGGTCCGTTGCTGCAGTTCACTCGCCACGAAGGTGCGCTGCATCAAAGCCACGGCGTTGGTGACGATCAGGGTGGAGAGTGGCGGCTTGAGTGTCGAGCGATCCGACAGTGCCACAAGAGTTTCCAGCCGTTCGCTGATCACATCGGCATGCGGCAGCTTGGCCTCGTGCGGCAGTATTTCCCAGGCGGGATAGAACAAAGACCGCGCCTTTTTCTGGGCAGGACCGGTTTCGGCCTCCTCTGTCGGCGCGGTTGGTCGCACCTGGGTAGCGCGGTGCCTCCGGCCCGCCGAGGTTTCGGACTCCCCTGTCGGCGCAGTTGGTTGCACAGAAGGCGTTTCGACCGCCTCGCTGACATCAATCCCCTCCGCCTCGAGCAGTCGAAGCCAGGTTTCAATATCCTGATGGAAGCTTTCCTGCGTTTTGAGGCCGTCCGTGACGACTACGACCGGGCGCTGCGGGAATAGATTGCGCAATAAGACGGCGAAGAACGGCTGCGCAGCCACGCTGACGCCGTGGCAGGACAACAAACCTCCCTGCTCCAGGCGCTGCCGCAAGGATTGCACAGCGGGAGCTTGCGAAACGACTTTGAATAAATCACCGGCCAACGCAACTGCACGTCTTGCGTCCAGTGCGGCCAACGTCGCATGTCCAGCGCCTCGCCGTCAAGCCAGCCTCGCGGGCTGCCCCTCCAATTGGGAAGGTGGTACGACCCCTCCAGAGTCGTGACCCTCAAGGGGACGCGGGTTCCGTAGGTTGCACCTACGGCTATTCATGTTCAAGCCCGCCAGGCTTGGCCGAGGTCGTTCGGATGTGGAAGCTGGAGGCAAAGATCCGTTTAAGGTGCAGCGTCCCCGGGCGCAGAAACGCCGGAAAGACAGGGAATCCTGGAACGATTCAGTGCGCTCGAACTCGCGAAACTTGCTGCGTCCGAGGACGGGCGCACTCCGCGAAACAAGTACGGCAAAGAGGGACGCGGAGGGCGGACGGTGGTCACTATACGCCAAAGTCCTTAATCGTTCATCCCATGCGAGCCGTTTCTCGGTTACAAATGATAAGGATACCGCTGCGGTTTGCCCAGCAGGCGGTTGGCTTGCTCGTCACCGATCACCTGCTGTTTCTCGCCGTCCCACACGAGTCTGCGGCCCAGGATGTAGGAGAGATTGCCCAGGTTGCAGAGCGTCGCCGTGCGGTGGCCGATCTCGATGTCCACCGCCGGACGCAGGTGGCCTTCGCGGATGGACTTAAACCAGTCGGCCTTGTGGTTCATGTTGAAATCCTCGTACTCATCGGTGCGATAGACCTCTTTCCCGCCCGGCGGCAGCGTGAAGTTGGCCGCTTCGGGATTCGCGGGCCGATAGCCGCCTTCCCATTCGAGAATGAGGTGGCCGTTGTCACCCCAAAAGACGTTGCCGAATTCGGTCTGGCCCACCTTGTTTCCCGGCTGGCCCCACTCCAGCGTCCAGTCCGGATTCTTGAATTGGTAAATCACCTCCATGTCCACGGGGCAATCCCACAAACCCTTGGCAGGCGGCGTGCCTTTCGCTTCCACCGTGAACGAGGTCTGTTGGTCGGCGTCCATGCACCAGAGGACCGTGCTGAACTGGTGGGCGCCGCGGTCGCGAATCTGGCCGCCGCCGGACTCGAGCACCCATCGGAAATTCGCCGGGTGGTAGCGCCGGTTGAAGGGGCGCCACGGGAGCGGTCCGAGCCACAAGTCCCAATCCAATCCTTCGGATGGTTCGCTGTCCGGCACCGGCTTTTCGTCCACCGGATTCGCGTAATGCCAGCAGGAGACCTTGCGCACGCGGCCGACGATGCCGTTGCGGATGGCCCGGCAGGTGTGCCATCCGCCCTTGGCCGTGCGGGCTTGGGCGCCCACCTGGACGGCCACTTTGTTGGCCCGGGCCGCGGCGACCATCGCCTGGCCATCACGGACCGTGACCGAGGCCGGCTTCTCCACATAGACGTGCTTGCCCGACTCGCAGGCATGCACTGTCTGCACGGCATGCCAGTGGTCCGGCGTCGCGATGACCACGGCATCGATGTCCTGTCGTTCGATGATGTAGCGGTAATCGCGATATGGTGCCACGCTGGCTCCCGCATTGCTCACGGCGGCTTCGAGGCGGTTCTCATCCGCGTCGCAAACCGCGGCAATCTGCACTTTCCCCTCCGTCTGGAAGCGCAACATGTTCTGCAAGTGAGTCATACCCATGCCACCCGTGCCGATGTGGGCAATCGTCAGGCGGCCGTTGGCGCCGGGCCGGCCCGGGGCGGCCAGCACGCCGGAAGGAAGAATGGTGAAACCACCGAGAGCCAGGGCCGATGCGCCCAGAAACTGGCGCCGGCTGAGTTTGTTGATGTGATGTTGAGTCATAGTTTTACTCTGTAGCGCTATCTCGGAGAATAAAGCATTTTAAGCAAGATTCTTTGCCGATAAGTTCAACCACAGAGACGCGAAGGACGCAGAGAAGACGCGCTGATGGAAGCCCGGTTCGGTTTGCACCAGCGCATCAGCGCAAACGTTCCAACTGGCGGGGCGTGAGCAGCCATTCGAGCGTGGCGCACCGGTCGAATTTTAAGGCCACCGCTGACAACTTGCAGAGGCCGCCCTTCTTGAGAACGATGGAAAGCGTTGGGTCTCCGGCAAGCAACAGCCCGATCAACCGGCTCAAATCCGGCTCGTGACCCACCAGCAAAAGACTTTTGCGAGCGGCCTGTTTTTTGTTCAACTGACTGATTAAGTCTCTGGCGTCTTCGCCCGCCGCCAGCGCCGGCAACAATTCCACGCCCGGCTTGAATTTGAAGGTCTCCACCACGATCTCCGCCGTTTGCCTGGCTCTCAGGAACGGACTCGACAAGACCAGGTCAAAGGCCAGGTTCAGGGCCTTCATGCCCTTGGCCATGCGGCGCATTTTGCGTTTGCCTTCCGGTGTCAGTTCGCGCTGGCTGTCCTCCCGGGCGTTGGTGGCGTCTTTCGGCTCGGCGATGGCGTGTCGCAGAATATAGAGTTCCATAGCGTCTCTTTCAGATAGGTTTTTGGCCTGCCATGGATTTGCATTCACCGCAGGCTGGTTCTCCCGCGGACTATAACCGACGCCGCCTGAGAATTCCAATCTCTATCACTCCGGTTTGTAAGTGGCAATGGCGCGCATGTACTGGGCGCGCTCGAAAGCCGATGGATCGGGCGAATTCTTCTGGCTCATGCTGCCTTGAAGCTGAGCGACCGACTCATACTCGTGGTCTTCCATCCAGGCGCGCAGTTCGCTTTCGATGACGCTGAGCCGCGGGATGCCGTGCCGCAGCAACACGGAGCAGAGCATGGTCACATCGGCGCCGGCCATGAGCATTTTCAGCACGTCCGTGGCCCGGTGCACGCCGCTGGTGGCGGCCAGGCTGGCGCCAATCCGGCCGTGGAGAATGCCGATCCAACGCAGCGGCAGCCGCATGGCCATGGGCGTGCTGAGCAGGATATTGGGGACCACTTCCATTGTCTCCAGTTCAATATCGGGCTGATAAAAACGGTTGAACAGGACCAGGCCGTTGGCGCCGGTTTCATCCAGACGCTTTGCGACGTGGGCGAAGTTGCTGAAGTAGGGGCTGAGCTTGACCGCGATCGGGATCGTGACCTCGGATTTGACCGCCTTCAAAATGTCGAGGTAGGTCTGCTCCACCTGCTGGGAGCTGAGTTCCATGTCGGTGGGAATATAATAGATGTTCAATTCCAGCGCATCGGCGCCGGCCTGTTGCAGGAGCTTGGCATATTGGGTCCAGCCGCCCGGCGAGGAGCCATTCAAACTGGCGATGATCGGGATGCGCACCGCTTCCTTGGCCTGGGCGATATGTTTGAGGTAGTCTTCCGGCCCGATGTGAAACTCGTCCGGTTCCGGAAAGAAGGTGAGCGCCTCCGGGTAACTGAACGTTCCGTGGGTCAAATGATGGTGCAATTCAAAGCGCTCCTGGCGCAATTGCTCCTCAAATAACGACGGCAGGACGACCGCGGCCGCGCCGGCGTCTTCCATTCGTTTGATGTTGTCGATGTTTTCAGAGAGAGGCGAAGCCGACGGCACCAGGGGCGAGCGGAGCTTCATTCCGAGATAGGTGGTAGTAAGGTCCATAGAGTGCCTTTTCCTGCAAACTCGCAGCACTAAGGTTGTTGATCCACAGTCGCATTGGGTTTCGGCGTCGGGAGAGTTCCATCGCCGGATTTGAAATCCCGCGCGGCCATGTGCTGATAGAGCTGCCAGCGCCGGTCGGCGTCTTTCTGCGCTTCGGCAAACAATCTCTTGGCCTCTTCCGGCTTGCTCTTGGTCAGCATTTTGAACCGGTTTTCCATGTTCATGTATTGTTCGACCTTCAGCTTGGGCGCCTGGGAATCGAGCAGGAGCGGGTTTTCTCCCGCCAAAGCGCGGTCCGGATGGTAGCGATAAAGCAGCCATTGGCCGGACTGGACGGCCGCTTTCTGGTTTTGCAGGCCGGTGGCCATGTTGATGCCGTGGGCGATGCAATGGGAGTAGGCGATAATGAGCGAAGGTCCGTCGTAGGCTTCCGCCTCCAGAAAGGCCTTCAAGGTGTGCTCGTCCTTGGCCCCCATCGCCACGCTGGCGACGTAAATATTACCGTAAGTCATGGCAATGAGGCCCAGGTCCTTCTTCGCCGCCGGTTTGCCGCCGGAGGCAAATTTCGCCACCGCCCCGCGCGGCGTGGCTTTGGACATCTGGCCGCCGGTGTTGGAATAGACTTCCGTGTCGAGCACGAGCACGTTGACGTTACGGCCGCTGGCCAGGACGTGGTCCAATCCGCCGTAGCCGATGTCGTAGGCCCACCCATCGCCGCCGACAATCCAGACGCTCTTCTTGACCAGGTAATCTGTCAGAGGAAGCAACTGCTGGGCGGCATCTATATTAAGGGCCTTCAATTTCTCTTTCAACGCCGCGACGCGTTGCCGTTGCTCGTAAATGTCCGCCTCATCCCTTTGCGGGCAGGCCAGAAGGGCTTGGACGAGGTCATCGCCGATCGCGCCGGCCAGTTGCTTCAGGAGTTCGATGGCGAACTCCTTTTGCTTGTCAATGGAAACCCGGAAGCCGAGGCCAAATTCCGCGTTGTCCTCGAAGAGCGAATTGCACCAGGCCGGCCCGCGCCCGTCCCCGTTGACGGCCCAGGGGGTGGTGGGGAGATTGCCGCCGTAGATGGATGAGCAGCCGGTGGCGTTGGCCACGATCATCCGGTCGCCGAACAATTGCGAGACCAGCTTCAGATAGGGGGTTTCGCCGCACCCGGCGCAGGCGCCGGAGAACTCGAAGAGCGGCTGTTGAATCTGCATCGAGCGCACGTTGTCCACGGAAATCTGCCGGCGGTCCAGATCGGGAACGGTGAGGAAGAAATCCCAGTTCTTGATCTCGGCTTCGCGCAGCGGCGCGACCGGACGCATGTTGATGGCTTTGAATTTGGCTTCCGATTTGTGGCGCGCGGGACAGACATCGACACAAAGCGCACAGCCGGTGCAATCCTCGGCCGAGACCTGGAGCGTGTATTTCAACCCCTTCCACTCCGGCAGCCGGGCCTCCTGGGATTTCCAGGCGGCCGGGGCCTGGTCCAGGAGCACCGGCTCATAGACTTTGCTGCGAATGACGGCGTGCGGGCAAACGAACACGCATTTGCCGCACTGGATGCAGACGGCCGGATCCCAAACCGGGATTTCCAGGCCGATATTGCGTTTCTCCCAGCGAGTGGTGCCGGTGGGGAACGTGCCATCGACCGGCATGGCGCTCACGGGCAAGTCGTCACCCAACCCAATCATGATTTTGCCGAGCACCTCGCGCACATACTGGGGCGCCGCGGCAGGCACGGGCGGGCGGATTTCGCGGCGGCTGGTGACCTGGCCGGGCACTTTCATTTCATAAAGATGCTCGAGGGTCTGGTCCACCGCGCGGAGGTTCATCTGCACGATTTCCTCGCCTTTCTTGCCGTAGGTCTTGCCAATGGACTTTTTGATTTGGGCAATGGCCTCTTCGCGCGGCAGGACGCCGGAGACGGAGAAGAAGCAGACCTGCATGACGGTGTTGACACGCCCGCCCATGCCGGCGTCTTTGGCCACTTTGTGCGCGTCAATGACGTAAACGCGGAGCTTCTTGTCAACAATCTGGCGCTGCAGGTTTTCCGACAGGTAATCCCAGACCTCTTCCGGTCCGTAGGGCGTGTTGAGGAGGAACGTGCCTCCCGGCATGATGCTGGTCAGCAAATCGGGGCGGTCCAGCAAAACGGGTTGATGGCAGGCCACGAAATTGGCCTTGTAAATGAGATAGGTCGAGCGGATCGGGCGCGGCCCAAAGCGCAGGTGTGAAACGGTCATGGCGCCCGACTTTTTCGAGTCGTAAACGAAGTAGCCTTGGGCGTAGTTGTCCGTGTTTTCACCAATGATCTTGATCGAATCCTTGTTGGCGCCCACCGTGCCGTCCGCCCCCAGTCCGAAGAACAGCGCCCGGACCACGTCGTCCTGCTCCACCGAGAAAGCCGGGTCGCAGGGCAGGCTCGTGCCCTGGACATCATCATGGATGCCGACGGTGAAATGATTCATGGGCGAGGCCAGCGCCAGGTTGTCAAAGACGGCCTTGACCATGGCCGGCGTGAATTCCTTCGAGGAAAGACCATAACGCCCGCCCACGATTTGGGGCGGGGCCTGCAACTCGGTCCAGCCCTTCAGCAGGCCTTCGTAGAGGGCATGCACGCAATCCAGGTAGAGCGGTTCACCGGCGCTGCCGGGTTCCTTGGTGCGGTCCAGGACCGCGATGGATCGGGTGCTGTAGGGCAGCGCCTCCAGGAAACGTTTGGTGTCAAACGGCCGGTAAAGACGGACCTTGAGCAGGCCGACCTTTTCGTTTTGCGACATGAGGTAATCCACCGTTTCATGCGCCGTTTCGCAACCCGATCCCATGATCACCAGGACCCGTTCCGCATCCGGCGCCCCGTGATACTCAAACAGCCGGTAACGCCGCCCGGCCAAAGTGGCAAACTGCTCCATGGCTCGGGCCACGATGTCCGGGCCGGCCGAGTAGAAAGGGTTGACCCGTTCCCGGCCTTGAAAATAAACGTCCGGATTCTGCGCCGTCCCGCGCAACACGGGATGGTCGGGCGAGAGCGAGCGGGCGCGATGGGCCAGCACCCACTCCTCCTTGATCATCGGGATCAAGACCTCATCCGGCAGCGTCTCGATTTTCGATACCTCGTGAGAGGTGCGGAAACCATCGAAGAAATGCACGAACGGGATGCGCGATTCCAGCGCCGCGGATTGGGCGATGAGGGCAAAATCCTGCGCCTCCTGCACGGAAGCCGAAGCCAGCATGGCCCAGCCCGTGGCCCGGGCCGCCATGACGTCGCTGTGGTCGCCGAAAATGGACAATGCCTGCACCGCCAGCGAGCGGGCCGAGATGTGGAACACCGTCGGCGTCAGTTCACCGGCGATTTTGTACATGTTCGGAATCATGAGCAGCAGCCCCTGCGACGCCGTAAACGTGGTGCTGAGAGAGCCGGTCTGCAGCGCGCCGTGGATGACGCCCGCGGCGCCGCCCTCGCTTTGCATCTCGATGACGGCGGGAATCGTTCCCCACAGGTTTTTGATCCCGGCCGCCGCCCACGCATCGGCCCACTCGCCCATGGGCGAGGAGGGAGTGATGGGATAAAGGGCGATGACTTCGTTCAGCCGATACGCCACGGCGGCGACCGCCTCGTTGGCATCAATCGTTTTATAGTTGGGCATTTTTATTTTGAGTTAAGACCGGTTCCAGTTGCCTGCTTGGGCCACGTGTGTTCGGGCCCGCCCGCCCTCAGTTGCCGCAAAGAAGGGTCCCCTTCCTGAGACAAACCAGTTTGAGAATGAACGACGTGAAAGCCTTCGCTGACCAATCGGCGCAGCGTTCGTTCCGCCAGGTATTTGTTGTGAAAGCACTCTCCGGCCAGCACGATCCGACTCTCTCCCGCGCGATGGGCCATGGCCACGATGCCTTCCGCCAAAGCGTTGTGAAACTTGGCCGAGATTTCCCAGGCGGGAACCCCTTCGCTGATCTCAGCGACGATCCGTTGAATCATCAACGACCAGTCCAGAATCAGCTCGGAATGAGGCGCCCCGCCGGCGGGCTTCGATTTTGGAGTTTTTGGCTCCACAATCGGCAAGGGGTAGGCCTCGTTCGTTTCGATGTCATCCGCCGCAAATTCAAGGTCCATGGAGGCTTGCCCCTCGAAGCGCACTTTCTGGCGCAAACCGATGATCGAAGCCACCGCGTCAAAAAGCCGTCCGGCGCTGGCGGTCACGGGTGCGTCCAGCATCTCCGCCAGCGTCGCCTTCAACGCTTTCAGCTCCTTGGCCGAAAAGGCTTGCACAGACGGCAGCGTCTTTAATCTGAAGACCTTCTGACCGAAGATTTCGTAGAGCAATCCCAGGGCGGTTCTGCGCGGCTCGGCAATGGCCTTTTGACCGCCGGGAAGATGGAACGTCCGCAGATGGCCGAGACGATGGATCGAGTTCCGGGTGATTCTAAGGAATTCACCGCCCAAAATTGCCTCCTCCAAGCCATAACTGATTCTATCCCACACCACGCCCAGAACCGGCCCGCTCAGTTCATGTGCTGCCATGCACGAGAGCACGTCGGCATAAGGCGGGGACACCGTCACCTCCGGAGGGGTTGAGGCGTGGCTAGAACCGGCGGCCAGGGCATCTGTCTGGACAGGACCGACCCTCTGAGAGACGCACGCCTCAGCGGAACCTCTAAAACCGCATGATGCTGCAGTGGTCATGGAAATCGTTTGACTTCTTCAACGCGCCGAAGCTGCGCTGGCCGCCTCCGTTTGAACCTGCGGACAGCGCCAGGAATGCGCTGAAGATCATATTGACTCGTTTTTGATTTTCAAAGTATGAAATCACCGGGCACGCGCTTCACTTTTCTTGGCAAAGTACCAACAAAACTTGCTCTCGCCGGACCGAGCCTGCACTTGCTGCAATCGGCGCGCTAAAGAGGGTGTTAAAAGGCGTATTTCATGCCGAGCATGACGAGGTTCCGTGTAAACTCCCGGCCCTCGGTGTTGGGGACTTTGCTTTCGACCCAGTCGTAAGAATAGGAAAGTTCGCCGCTTAGCTGCTTGGTAAAAACATAGCTCATCATGACGCTGGGCGTGTAAATCCAATCCTCACGGCTCACTGGCGACAGCCAGTCGCCGCCGTAAGCGCGGAAGCCCGCCGCCGCCGTGAACCGGTCATCGCACTGGTGCTTCCAACTCGCTTCGTAGGTGATGTCCTCATACACCGAAGGCGTGCCGAACGCCGGTTGTTCATACTGCTTGACGATGACCGCAATCGTGTCTTGCTTCGTCAACGTCACCGCCGCCGACGCATCGATAAAGAGTTTGGTGTGGTGATCGTCGAAGTTGGCCGGCGTGTGACGCGCAAAATCGCGATAGTCCGGACCGATCGCGATGGCGCCCTTCAGCCAGCCAGTAATCGTGCCCTCGAAACCGACCAGGAAGCGATGATAAACGTTCGAGTAATGGGTCGTCCGTCCCGGCAGCGGCGGTTCCTCCTGCTGGCCGTAGCGATAACCCGCCACCAAGTACGCATCCTTGAACGACTTGAAGCCGACATCCAGCCCGCCTGTTATGTCGTTGCGGTCAACGTAATTCTGATAAACCGGATCAATCGCCGGATCGCGCTGCTCCGTGCGAAAATCATGAACGTAGGAAAGGGCCATCGGACGGAAGAACCAGTCGCCAATCGGATGGAAGGCGCGAAAGCTGTTGCGATAGACCACCGCCGCCCGCCGGTCACGAATGGGAATGCCACCGATGGCGGGCGCGCCGCCTGGACCGGTGAAACTCAGACCAAGCTTGCTGCCATCAATCCAGGTCACGCTGCTCTGTTGCTCCCAGGTGACCTCCTGAACGTTGCCCCCCAGGATCAGCCCCCCGCGATGCGCCACATAGTCCTCCGAAGGCTCGGCGTGGAAGCGCACCACTTCCGGAGAATAGAACGGAGAAACCTTGAACGCGGGGCAGATTCTATACTCCAAGCCAATCTTGGGCATCACCGAGGTCACAAAAGATTCCCGGTGGGCTAACGGACTGACATCCTGGAGATACACGTTGCTGTCGAATGTCTCCCTGACCGTCAATTCAGCCTTGTAAGTGAGATTGGTGTTGGCCGCCACGGCAACGCCGGGAACCAATCCCAGAGCAGCAAGGAGCAAGGCGCCCCAGCGCCCTGCCGCAAGCGGCCGGCTGGGGACCACTCCCTTGCCTCCCGCTGCGACGGAAGATCGAGCGGCCACGATTCGATTCGCGTCGGTCGCCGGGAACCGAACCGAGTTCATATTATTATTCCCTGTTGGTAATGTTACTACTTTCATATTATCTAATGAGTGAGGCATAAAAGGAGGGCGGATAGAGATAAGGGATGAGATCAATGTTTCCTCAATCTCAGGTCGAAACGACCGGAGCCTTTTGCGGCGGCGGCTTGATCAGGAACGTCAGCGCGGTGCCAACGAGCAGCAGCACACCAGCGGTGATGAATGACAACGTGTAACTACTACCACCGCTTCTGGCGGTGAGGGTTTGCTGCAGCCGGGGCAACACCAGGCCGCCCACGCCCCACGCGGTGAATAGAACGCCGTAGTTCATGCCAAAGCTCTTGAGACCCCACAGGTCTTTCGTGTAAGAGGGGAAGAGGGCCAGATTCGCGCCGTAGTTCGCGCCGATGAAAGCCGCCACCAGCACGATGACGACGGCCGCCATATCCTTGGAGGCGGTCACGGGGATCGCGGCGAACATCAGCAGCGCCTGGATCAGCAGCACCAAGCACAACGTCCAGCGCCGCCCGATCTTGTCCGAAAGGATTCCGGCGAGGATGCGCCCGCCGGCGTTGCCGATGGCCATCACCGCCACCGCCACGAACGCCAGTTCACCCATGCTCTTCTTGGCCATCCCGCTGACGCTGCCGATGACCATCAACCCCGCGCCCGCGCCGATGAAGTAAATCACCCAGAGCAGCCAGAACGTCGGCTGGCGCAGGATTTCGCCGGGTATGGCGCTGGCGGCAACGGCTTTCGCAGCGGCACCGGGGGCGGGCTTAGGGCCGGCGACGTAGCCCGGAGGCGGATTCACCAGCAATTGGGCCAAGCCACACACGATGGCAACGAATGCGATGCCGAGGATGAGCATCGATTTCTGGATCTGGTAATGGCCCAGCAAATACTGCGACGCCGGCGCGAGATAGACTGGCGCGAGGCCGAAGCCCGCCACGACGAGACCGGCAATCAGGCCGGTCCTCGACGGTGGAAACCACTTCAG
Organism: uncultured Verrucomicrobiota bacterium; assembly: GCA_964363225.1. Taxonomy (GTDB): domain Bacteria; phylum Verrucomicrobiota; class Verrucomicrobiia; order Limisphaerales; family CAYIIH01; genus CAYIIH01. The sequence continues at coordinate 15,185 of CAYIIH010000108.1, forward strand.
CGCGGGCGGCGTGGCAGACGAGTAGCCGAAGCCGATGCCGAGGCCCGCCAGCACGCCGAAGCCAAGCAGCCAGAGGCCGTAGCTGCTCGTGGTCGAGCAGAGCACGAACCCGGCGCCGACCAGCAGGCCGCCAATGGACGCGGTGAGGCGCGGGCCGAATTTGTCCTGGCACCGCCCGGCCAGAATCATGGCAAAGGCAAAGACCAGGCAGCAAAGGGCGTAAGGATCGTTCAACTGGTCGCCCTTCCAGCCGAACTCTTTCTCGATGGCCCCCTTGAACATGCTCCAGGTGTAGAGGATGCCGAGCGCAAGGTTGATGCCCGTGCCGGAGAATGTAACCAGCCAGCCGCGATTCTGCACGGCGGGCTGGGTGACAGGGATCTCGTTAGCGGTCAGAGTGTGCAAGCTTCGATTCCTTTCTTGAAGCAGTCATGAGCATGTCCATGCCCGTTGAGGTTTGGTGAATCGCACGGCTTATTGCTTGCCTTTGACCAGCGCTTCCACCACGTGCGGATCGGCCAGCGTTTGCGTGTCGCCGATCTGGTCCACGGCGTTCTCGGCGATCTTGCGCAAGATGCGGCGCATGATTTTGCCCGACCGGGTCTTTGGCAAGCCCGGCGCAAACTGGATTTTGTCCGGCACGGCAATCGGGCCGATCTCTTTGCGGACGTGCAAACTCAACTCTTTCTTGAGTTCTTCGCTCTCGTGCACGCCCTCCTTGAGCGTCACGAACGCGTAAAGTCCCTGACCTTTGATTTCGTGCGGCATGGGCGCGACGGCGGCCTCGGCCACCTTCGGATGGCTGACCAGCGCGCTTTCCACCTCGGCCGTGCCGATACGGTGGCCGGAGACGTTCACGACGTCGTCAATGCGGCCCATCAGCCAGTAATCGCCATCCGGATCGGTCCGGCAGCCGTCACCCGTGAAATAGATGTTCGGATACATCGTGAAGTAGGTGTCGATGAATCGGTCGTGGTCGCCCCAGGTGGTCCGCATCATGCCGGGCCACGGTTTCTTGATGCAGAGTTTGCCGCCTTCGTTGGGGCCGCACTCCGAGCCGTCGTCGCGCAAGACGACTGGTTCGACGCCGAAGAACGGCTGGTTGGCGCTGCCGGGCTTGAGCGTGTGCGCGCCGGGAAGCGGGTTGATGAGGATGCCGCCCGTCTCGGTCTGCCACCACGTATCGACAATGGGACAACGGCTCTTGCCGATGACGCGGTGATACCACATCCACGCTTCGGGATTAATGGGTTCACCCACGGAACCGAGCACGCGCAACGTGCTCAGGTCGTATTTGTTCGGCCATTCTTCGCCCAGCCGGATCAGGGAGCGGATGGCGGTCGGGGCCGTGTAGAAGACCGTCACTTTGAATTTTTGCACGATCTGCCAGAACCGGCCGGCATCCGGGAAGGTGGGCACGCCCTCGAACATCAAGCTGGTGGCGCCGTTGCAGAGCGGGCCATAAACGATGTAGGTGTGGCCGGTGACCCAGCCGATGTCCGCCGTGCACCAGTAGATGTCATCTTCATGCACGTCGAAGATGTATTTATGGGTCAAAGCGCCGTGCAGCAGGTAGCCGGCGGTAGTGTGGACGACCCCCTTGGGTTTGCCGGTGGAACCGGAGGTGTAGAGCATGAACAGAAGGTCTTCAGCGTTGTTGACCGCCGGCGGGCAGTCGGCGCTCGCGGCGGCCATGAGGTCGTGATACCAGAGGTCGCGGCCGGGCATGAGGTTGCAGGGACTCTCGTTGCGTTTGACGACGACGACCTTCTCCACGCTGGAGGTTTGCTTCAACGCTTCGTCGGCGATGGCCTTGAGCGGGATGCTCTTGCCGGCGCGCAGCGAGGTATTGGAGGTGATCAGCAGTTTGCAGGTCGAGTCATTGATGCGGCCCGACAAGGCCTCGGCGCTGAAACCGCCGAAGACCACGGAGTGAATCGCTCCCAGCCGCGCGCAGGCGAGCATCACGACGGGCAATTCCGGGATCATGGGCAGGTAGATCGAGACGCGGTCGCCTTTCCTGATGCCGAGCGATTTCAGCACGTTGGTGAATTTGCAGACCTCCTGGTGCAACTGCTCGTAGGTCAGAATCCGCACGTCGTTTTCCGGCTCCCCTTGCCAGATAATGGCAGGCTTGGTGCGCGTCGCGGTTTTGAGATGGCGGTCCAGGCAGTTGACGGACATGTTGATCTGCCCGTCCTCGAACCAGGTATGCTGGATCTTCCGCGTGGCGGTGTCCCATACGAATTTGCGGGCCATCGTCGGCTTCTTGAACCATTCCAGGGTGCGGGCTTGCTCGAGCCAGAAGGCGTCCGGTTCCTGAATCGAGCGTTCATACATCGCCTGGTATTGCTCGGCGTTAATGTAGGCTCTTTGGACCGCCTCGGGTGGCGGCGGGAACGTTCGGTTCTCTTGCATCAAGGAATTGGTGGAAACGGTTTTGTTTTGCTCTGTCATGGTTTCTTTCTTTCGTGTCTGGGTTTAATTGTGCATGTCCGCAGAACCGGCTGGCCCTGTCAACCGTCCGTGGCTGAACCGCAGCCCGCGGTGGAGTTCGTCCAAAGACCCTGAGGCCGGAACACAGTGTTGATAACGGTTTCAATCGTGGCGCGCAACTCTGGTTCGACGGCCTGACGTTGCTCCGCCGTGATCGCCAACGCGCGATCGCGCAGGCCGCCCGCCCATTCCGTGCTGGCCAGCATCACGCCGCCCAGCCCGAGACTGAAATCATCTTCCTCGCCCTCCCCGCAAAACGTGCGCCAAGCCAGCGCCCAGCCACGCACGGTGTTCTCGACGTGGTAACCCCCGCCGCCGGCGACGAGAACCGGGCAAGCGCAGCGCTGCAGCCGTTGGATCACCTCCACGTGGGCGTTGTTGGTCAGGCGGAGGTGGGTGAGCGGGTCGCCGGCCAGCGTGTCCATGCCCAGCTCCAGCACGAGGACGTCCGGACGGTAAGCTTGCAGGAGCGGAACCACGATCCGGTCAAAGGCCATGAGAAAGGCCTCGTCATAAGTGCCGGCCGGCAAAGGGACATTGACGTTGTACCCAAGTCCCGGCCCCTCACCCATCTCGCTCTCGAAACCACCCCACGGGAAGAGGGTCTTGCCGCTTTCGTGCAGCGAAATGGTGAGGACATCATCGCGGCGGTAAAAGGCCTCCTGCGTACCGTCCCCGTGGTGGGCGTCCACGTCCAGGCAGGCCACCCGTTTGCCGGCTTCAGCCATTCGCAAGCAGGCGAGCACGACGTCATTGATGTAACAGAACCCCGCTGCCTCCTCCGGCCGGGCGTGGTGAAATCCCCCCAGCAGGTTGAAGACAATGTCCGCCTGGCCCGCCAGCAGCAGGTCGGCCGCCGTCAAGGCCGCCCCGCCGGCCCAGGCTCCGTATTCGAACATGTCTTTGAACACGGGTGTGTCCGGCCCGCCGAGGCCGC
>CAYIIH010000108.1:18717-23064 GCA_964363225.1 uncultured Verrucomicrobiota bacterium
GTGATGGTCATGAGAGCGCTACACTTCAACTACTTTGGGGTGCCGAATGGTCTCCGAGTTCCCCAACGTCTTGTTACTGGAAGTCCAGCACGTAACTATAGACGTTGCCGGTGAACTTGCTCTTGATCTTGCAGTTCGACTTGTTGATCACGGCCTGCATCGGCTTGTTCTCCGTCAGCACCTCGGCCGTGAACCCGCGGATGCCGTTGCGGCGCGCGATGCGCATCAGTTGCTTGAGCAGAAACGTGCCAATGCCCTTGTTCTGCCAGTTATCGCCCACGACAAACGCCACTTCGGCGACGTTGGTCTTCGGATCGAGGTAGTAGCTGCCGACCGCCATGATATCCTCGCCGTGCGCCTCCGGCACGGTGCCGACGATGGTCACGTCATTGCGGTGGTCGATATAGACAAAGTCCTGGATTTGCTGCCGCGAGACCCGCTTCTGGTGGCTCATGAACCGATAGTAAATTGTCGCCTCCGACAGCTTGTAGAACAGGTCGCGCATGCGCGGCTCGTCGGTCGGATGGATGGGCCGGAAGTTGAGCTGCGTGCCGTCGTTCAGCAGATAGGTCGTGCGCAGTTCCTTCGGGCCGACCAGGATTTTGCCTTCCATGTCCGCCATGGACGTCGAGAGGTACTTGGCCTCGATGGCCTCGCGCAGCAATTGGGCCCGGAATTGCGGATGCGCAATGCAGATCAGAGCCATGGCCCGTTCCTGGATGCTCTTGCCGTGCAGGTAGGCCACGCCGTATTCGGTGACGACATAATTGACACCCGCGCGGGTCGTCACCACCCCGGCGCCAGGACTCAAGCGCGTCACAATCCGGGAAATGGCTCCGTTCTTGGCTGTGGAAGGCAGCGCAATGATTGCTTTGCCGTCACGAGATTTGGCCGCGCCGCGGTTGAAATCCACCTGGCCGCCTACGCCGGAGAAGAACTTCGACCCGATCGAGTCGGCGCAAACCTGGCCGGTCAAGTCAATCTCCAGCGCCACGTTGATGGCCACCATCTTGTGCTGCTGGCTGATGATGTAGGGATTGTTGACGTATTCCGTCGGGTGAAAGGCAAAGAGGGGATTGTCATCAATGAAATCGTAGAGCTTCTTTGTGCCCAGGCAGAAGCTGGTCACGATCTTGCCCCGGTCCAGCGTCTTCCGCGAGCCCGTCACCGCGCCGCACTTCACCAGATCGACAATGCCGTCCGAAATCATCTCGGTGTGAATGCCCAGTTCCTTCTTGTCTTGGAGAAACCCCAGCAAGGCTTGTGGAATCCGGCCGATGCCGACTTCGACCGTGGACCCATCCTCAATCAAGGAGGAGACGTATTCGGCGATCTGCCGCGTCTGATCGTTCACTTCCACCGTAGGCACTTCAAGAATCGGGGCCTCGGTCGGCACCAGCACGTCGATCTCATGGACGTGGATGTGCGTGTCACCGTGGGTCCGGGGCATCTTGGGATTGACCTGGGCAATCACGAGGGAGGCGTTCTCGGCGGCGCTCTTCACGATATCGACCGACACCCCAAAGCTGCACATCCCCCGCGCGTCGGGCGGCGTGACCTGAATCAAAGCCACGTCGAGCGGGAGCTGGCCGGAGTTGAAGAGCCGCGGGATGTCGGAGAGATGGATGGGCGTGTAATCACCCAGGCCCTCCTGGATGATGTCCCGCACGTTTTCCGCGATGAAAAAGCTGTTGATGCGGAAATATTGCGCCATCTCCTTGTGCGCGTAAGGCGCCTCGCCGAACGTCAGCAAATGCACGATTTCCGTGTCCGGCAAATCGACCGCCCGCTTCGTCAGCGCGCTGACCAGTTGCAGCGGTTCCGCGCAACCCGTGCCGATGAAAATGCGTTGTCCAGGCCGGATTTTCGCCGCGGCCTCTTCCGCCGTGGCGATCGAGGACCGGTATTGTTCCTTCCAGCCGGGGTCGTAGCTGATGGGTTTGTTACTCATGTTCGTCGCTGAGCTCTGCCAGAGTCATGCGGGCGTCGGCCACGTAGGCTTCCATGCCCACTTCACCCACGATGAAAGGGTTGATGTCGAGTTCCAGGATTTGCGGGTAGTCTGTCGCCAGTTGGCTGATGCGTTGGAGCGCGCCGGCGATGGCTTCCAAATCGACGGGCGCCTGCCCGCGCGCGCCTTGCAGGAGCGCATAGGAGCGGGTCCCTTTGAGCATTTGCATCGCTTCCTCGGCCGTAATGGGCGCGAGATGAAAGGTGACATCTTTCATGACCTCGACGAAGATGCCGCCCAGCCCGAACATGAGCATGGGGCCAAATTGCGGGTCGCGCGTCATGCCCAGGATGACTTCGCGGCCGCGTGGCCCCATCTTTTCGACGTAAGCGCCCCGGATGAAGGCGTTGGGGGCGCGCCGCTGCGCCCGGAGCATCATGAGGTCGAATGAGTCGCGCACCTGCTCCGCGTTGGCCAGATTGATCCGCACGCCGCCAAAGTCCGATTTGTGGATGATTTCAGGCGAGGAAATCTTCAGCACGACCGGGTAGCCGATGCGATCGGCCGCTTCCACGGCTTCAGGGGAGTCCTTGGCCAGGTACCCGGTCAGAATCTTGAAGTCATAAGCGCGCAAAATCTCTTTGGCTTCCACTTCGCCGACCTGTTGGATGCCGCTGCGGATGTGCCATTGAATGACCCGTTCCACCCGGCGGCGATTGACCGGGAAACGTGTCACGACCCGGGCTGGCCGCCGGCGCCAGGCTGCGTAATGGCAGAGCGCCCGGAGCGCGGCCACCGCCCGTTCGGGCGAGGAGTAATTCGGGATGCCCAGGGCCATGAGCCGTTCCTTGGCCGCCACCATCTCGTTGCCGCCGAGGAACGCCGTCAGCAACGGCTTCCGGCCTTTGTTGGCCGCGGCGAGTCTATTGGCCAGTTCCAGCGGGCGCGTCATGTTTTGCGGTGTGGACAGCACAATGATGGCATCCGTATTCGGGTCCTCCTGAATGAGCTCGAACGCTTTCACATACCGGTCCGGGTCCGCATCGCCAATGACGTCGATCGGGTTGCCCACCGCGGCGGCGGGAGGCAACTGCTCCTTCAATTTCCGCTGAGTTTCGGGTGTGGGAGAAATCATTTTGAGGCCCAGCGTCTCGGCCGCATCCGCCGCCATGATGCCGGGGCCGCCGGCATTCGTGATGATAGCGACGCGTTCTCCGGCCGGCAAGGGCTGGCTGGTGAAGGCCAGCGCGTAATCGAAGAGCGCTTCAAAATTCTCGGCCCGGATCACGCCGGACCGTTTGAAAGCCGCCCAGTAGGCCATGTCGGCCCCGGCCAGACTGCCCGTGTGCGACGAGGCGGCTTTGGCGCCGGCCTGGGTGATCCCGACCTTCAGGATCAGGACCGGCTTGACGGAAGCCGCTTGCTCGGCGACCCGCAAGAACTTGTCGCCTTCCGTAATGCTCTCCAAATAGCCGGCGATGACGTTGGTTTGTTTGTCTTCGGCGAGAGCCTGGAGAAAATCGACTTCGTTCAGGTCCGCCTTGTTGCCGAAGCTGATGACCTTGCCCAAACCCAGTTTCTGGTGGGCCGCCCAATCCAGGATGGCCACACACAACGCTCCGGACTGGGAGATGACCGAGATGCGCCCGGCCGGCGGCAAGGAGGGAGCGAAGGTGGCGTTCATCTGGTGGTGCGTGTTGAGGATCCCCAGGCAATTGGGGCCCATCAGCCGCACCCCCCGTGCTTGGCAGAGGCTGACCAGTTCTCGTTCCCGCCCGGCTCCCTCGGCGCCGACTTCCTTGAAGCCCGCGCTGATCACGATTACCGACGTGGAACCGGCCTGGATGGCATCCTGCACGGCCTCCTGCACGAACCGGGTGGGGACCACGACCATGCTCAAATCCACCTTGCCCTTGTAATCTCTCAGGTTGCGGTAACACTGCAGTCCGAGAATCTCCTGGGCGTCCGGATTGACGGGAATGATCCTGCCCTTGAAGCCGCCGCTGATGAGGTTCGCCAGAAACGCGTGGCCGACTTTTTCGGTGTTGCGGGACGCGCCAATGACGGCGATCGACTCTGGATAGAGAAGTGACTCAAGCATAGTCGTTCAGTCTAAAGATTCATTCCCGGACAGCAACCCCGCCGTTGTGCATTTCATGGCAGGGACATTGCCAGCCGTCAAAACAAGCGGCTTCACCCGCTTTGGCAAAAGCTTACCGTTTTTTGTGCTGCCAGGAACAGAGAAAAGAAAACAAGAGTTCGTCCAAGCCGCTGTAGCCGCAGCTTGTAAGCTGCGCGGCGGGGGCTTGCCTGCGCGCAGCGCGGCGGAGCCGCAACCAGAGTAGCGCAGGTTTCCAACCTGCTGTATCGCGGATTTCCAATCCGCAGCCCTCGCG
>CAYIIH010000109.1:0-22895 GCA_964363225.1 uncultured Verrucomicrobiota bacterium
TGTGGGGGGGCGGCGGCGCGCCTACATTCTTGTCGGCCCTAATCGCCCGCCTGCGCAAAAGCCTACAATAATGTCGGCGCTCCTTTGGTGGCGGCTTTGCCGTGCTGCGTACTGTCCGCACTGCTGTTATGGCTCTGCTGCGCCTGCAGCATGGCGGTTGCGGCCGAGCCGTTGCCCTCACAAGTCGAACAAGTCATCGTCGCCTTCAAGACGCACTTCGACATCGGTTACACGGACATGGCCAGCAACGTCGTCCAGCGCTATCGCACGACGATGATTGATCAGGCGCTGCAAGTGTGCGAGCAAAGCCGGGAGTTGGCCGGGGCCGAGCCTCCTCTTCGGATCATTCCCAAACCGGCCAGGCTGGTTCCCCGGCCAGGAAGCTTTGTCCTGAACGAGGCGACCGCGATCTATCACTCCGCCACGCCGGAGGCGGAAGAAACCGCGCGCTACCTGGCCGGGGTTTTGCGCCCGGCCACTGGATTCAGGCTCCGGCTCGCGCGCCTGAAGGACGGCCCCTGGCCTGCGGGAGGAATTGTGCTGGCGCAATCAGCGCGTGAGGCCGGGCCGAGCCAGGAAGGTCACCGGTTAAGCGTCACGCCGCAGACCGTCGTCATCAGCGCTGCTTCATCCGCGGGACTGTTCTACGGCGTCCAAACGCTTCGGCAACTGTTGCCCGCCGCTGTGTTTGCTGCCTCCAAGCAGAGCGGCGTCGAATGGACCGTGCCCGCGGTGGAGATCACCGACCAGCCGCGCTATCCGTGGCGGGGGTCGTTGCTGGACGTGGCGCGCCACTACCTGCCGGTGGATTTCCTCAAAAGGTACATCGACCTGCTCGCGCTGCACAAAATGAACCGGTTGCAGTTGCACCTGACCGACGACCAGGGCTGGCGTCTGGAGATCAAGAAGCACCCGCGTCTGACACAGATCGGCTCGCTCCGCCAGGAATCGCCGAAAAAAGGCAGCCGCAACGAGGGCGACGCCACGCCCTACGGCCCGTATTTCTACACACAGAAGCAGATGCGCGAGATCGTGGCCTACGCGCAGGCGAGGCATGTGACGATTGTGCCGGAGATCGAGATGCCCGGCCATTTCCTTGGCGCGCTGGCGGCGCATCCGGAGTTTTCCTGCACGGGCGGACCGTTCGCAGTGCGCACGCGCTGGGGCATCGAGCCGAACATCCTGTGCGCGGGCAACGCACAGGCCATCGCGTTCGCACAGGACGTGCTGAGCGAAGTCATGGAGTTGTTTCCGAGCCGGTTCATCCACATCGGCGGTGACGAGGCACCCAAGGACCGTTGGAAGCAGTGCGCGAAGTGCCAGGCGCGCCTCAAGGCCGAGGGTCTGAAGGACGAACACGAGTTGCAGAGTTACTTCGTGCGACGCATGGACAAATTCATCGCCAGCCGGGGCCGCCGGCTGATCGGGTGGGACGAAATCCTCGAAGGCGGCCTCGCGCCCGGCGCCACGGTCATGTCCTGGCGTGGCGTCACCGGTGGCATCACCGCAGCCCATGCCGGGCACGACGTCGTCATGTCGCCCACCTCGCACTGTTACTTCGATTACGCGCAGGCCCAAGGTCCCGGCGAGCCGGAAGCCATCGGCGGCTTTCTGCCGCTTCCGACGGTTTATGCCTACGAGCCAACACCGGCGGATATGCCCGAAGAAAAGAAGAAGCATATCCTCGGCGCGCAAGGGAATGTCTGGGGCGAGTTTCTCTGGACGCCCGCCGACGTCGAGTACTTCGCCTTTCCGCGCGTGGCGGCGCTGGCCGAAGTCGTCTGGACTCCGGCGGAGGCGAAGAACTACGACGACTTCCTCGATCGCCTCGCGACGCACCTGAAACGGCTCGACGTCCTGGGGGTGAATTACCGCAAGCTCACTCCTGATCCGGATCGTCCTGCTACGCCGGTGGCTCAGGAAAAAAGCAATGCGGATCAGCAGTTCGTCTGGACGGTCCCCGGCTGGCCGATGCACAAGATACTGGAGGATTGGCCGGGCCAAACGGCCGAACGGAAGCAGAAGGTGTTGCGGGCTTTCCAGGAAGGCCGTTTCGCCGTCCACGCGCTGCCGTTCTCCACCCACACCGAACTGCTCGAACTCGAAGACCTCGTGCGCGGCCTGGGCTTCGCCTCCCGCCTCGCGCGCGACGCCGGCCTGCCGCTGCCGCGCGACGCGAAGATGACCGACGTGCCGTGTCATTCGTGGATTCTGCCCACGTTGCTCCACCACGCGGGCGTGGACTTCCTGCATCTCGGCTGCAACGCCGCGAGCACTTCACCGGAGGTGCCGCCGCTCTTCTGGTGGGAAGGCCCGGATGGCTCGCGCCTGCTCACGATGTACACCGCCGAGAGCTACGGCACGGGCCTTGTTCCGCCGAAAAACTGGCCGCACAAAACCTGGCTCGCGCTCATTCACACCGGCGACAACCACGGCCCGCCCACGCCCGACGAAGTGAAGCAACTGCTCGCCGAGGCCAAACGGAACTTGCCCGGCGTTAAGGTCCGCATCGGCCGGCTCTCCGACTTCGCCGACGCCTTCCTTGCCGAGAAGCCCGCGCTGCCGGTCGTGCGCGGCGACATGCCCGACACCTGGATTCACGGGCCGATGAGCGACCCTGCAGGCGCCAAGATCGCGCGCAACACTCGTCCCCTTATCGCCTCGTCCGAAGCGCTGCACACGCTGCTCGGCGCCTGGGACGTGAGGGCGCCAGGCGCCACAAGGGCCATTGTCAAAGCCGGCGAGCGGAGCCTCCAGCGGCCCCGCCGGCGCGCCCAGCCTGATTCGGCCGCCGACCTCATCGCCCAGGCCTACGAACAAAGCCTGCTCTACGGCGAACACACCTGGGGCGGCGCGCTTTACTGGGTCACAAAATACGGCCGCGGCGCGAAGTGGGGTTACGGCGATATGTGGCTGGCTGATCACAAAGCCGGTCGCTTTCAACGGCTGGAGGATTCGTGGGCGGAGCACACTGCTTATATCCAGGCAGCGCGCGGTCTTGTCACTCCTTTGCTGAGCCACGACCTCAAGGCTCTGGCCCAAGCGGTGAAGGTCCGAGGCAAACGCATCGTGGTGTTTAATCCGCTGCCGTGGCGGCGCGACGGGCTGGTGACGGTGCCATTCGACAAACCAGGTGTCGTCGCGCTCAGAGCGGCCGACGCTCACGATGTCGTCCTCGTGGATGCGCGCGGACAGCAGCTCAGCTTCATGGCCCGCAACATCCCGCCGATGGGCTACCGGACCTTCATTCCGGTTACGGCGAAGGGCGTTTCGGGCCGTAGCGCAGGTTTCCAACCTGCTGTATCGCGGGTTTCCAACCCGCCGACCGCCGCGACATCTGAGGAGGCCGGTCGATTGGAAATCGGCGGCACAGCAGACAAGATGTCTGCGCTACAACGCCATGGCCACGCGTCGCCGCCTCTGGCCGCCGATGCCACGACCGCGACGCTCGACAGTCCTTTTTTCAAAGCCACGATCGATACCAACCGCTTCGTCCTTCGGTCGCTGATCGACAAACGCTCCGGTCGCGAACTGGTTGATAACAGCGGTCCGCACGGCTTCGGGCAATGCCTCTACGAGCGGTTCGACTCCAACAATGTGGCTGAGTTCGTAAGGGCCTACGTCAAAATCAATGCCGACTGGGCGACCAACGAACTGGGCAAGCCCAATCTGCCGCCCGCTGAGGAGGTTCCAAACCAGGCCTCCTCGCCGGCCAACTTCCGGGTGAGTTTCGATCAGGATGCCGACAGGGTGCTGGCCTCGGCCGAAAGCGATCCCTTCCTGGGCAACAGCCACCTGCGGATGGTTTTTGCGCTTTCAGCTACCCAGCCTTACCTGGACTTGACGCTGACCTTTGACAAGCGCCCCGATCCGTGGCCCGAAGCCGGCTGGATTTGCCTGCCGTTCAAGGTGGACTCGCCGCAGTTCCGGCTCGGCCGGCAGGCGTCCATCGTGGATCCGGCCAAGGACATCGTGGGCGGCGCAAACCGCCATTTGTTCGGCCTCAACACCGGCCTGGCCATCATTGATCCGCAAGGACGCGGCGTTGGCCTGTGCGCTCTCGACAATCCGCTCGTCAGCCTCGACACGCCCGGCTGCTGGAAATATTCGATGGATTTCGTGCCGCAGAAACCCGTCGTGTACGTGAACCTTTTCAACAACCAGTGGACGACAAATTTCCGGCTCTGGAACGAGGGCACGTGGACGGCGCGGGTCCGCATCTGGGCGTTCGACAGATTTGAGGCGGAGCCGTCGCTCATTACCCCATCGCTCGAAGCGCGCTTCCCGCTGCAGGCCGCCGTGGCTGAGGGCCTGGGCGTGGGCGGGAAGCTGCCCCCCACCCGGGCTGGATTGGAGTTGTCCCGCAAGGGCGTGCTGTTGACGGCGTTCGGCCCAAACCCGGATGGCCCCGGTACGATGCTGCGGCTCTGGGAACTCGCCGGCCAATCGGGTGCTTGCCGCGTGCAGCTTCCCGCCGGGCTGGAGGTGAAGCGCGTTCAGCCGGTTGATTTGCGTGGACGGCCAGCCGGCCAGACCATCGAAGTAAAGGACCGCGCGTTCGACGCCCGCCTCTCGGCCTTCGCGCCGGCGAGCTACCAGATTGCTCATGAATGAACCATTGAAACCAAAGCAACCATGAAAATCCTCTCTGCCATTCCCGCAATGCTCCTTTGCGTCACTGCTCTTTGCGGCGCGCACTTAGCCGCTGGTAGTGAGACGCCCGTTTCCCCCCACCCCAGCGGGCCGGAGGCTCCGCCTCGATCCTTGCGGCACACTTCGCAAAGTGTGCCGCTCGCTTCCCTCCATCCCGGCGGGCCGGAAGCTCCGCGCTACCCGGCGCCTGCCGCTGGCCGTGAGACTCTTGTTTCTCTGGCCGGCCGCTGGCGCTTTGCGCTGGACCGCGCTGACGCCGGCCTCAAGGAACGCTGGTTCGACCGGACGCTGGAGCAGCGTGTGAACCTGCCCGGCACCCTGGCGGCTCAAGGCATCGGCGACGAAGTGACTGTGGACACGAAATGGACCGGCGGCATCGTGGACCGCTCGTGGTTCACGGCGCCGGAGTACGAGAAGTATCGCCAGCCTGGGAACATCAAGGTGCCCTTCTGGCTCCAGCCGGACAAACACTACCTGGGCGCGGCCTGGTATCAGCGCGACTTCGAAGTGCCCGCCGCCTGGAAAGGCAAGCGCGTCGTGCTGACGTTGGAGCGCCCGCACTGGGAGACGCGCGTTTGGGTGGACGGACGGTTCATGGGAACAAACAACGCCCTGGCTACGCCGCATGAGTACGACCTCGGCACGGCACTGGCGCCGGGCCGGCATCAACTCACTATCCGGGTCGATAACCGGCTGGTGGTGGATGTGGGCCACGATTCGCACAGTGTCAGCGACCACACGCAGGGCAACTGGAACGGCATTGCCGGGAACATCCTCTTGCGGGCCACCGCGCCGGTCTGGATTGATGACCTGCAAGTTTATCCGAGCCTCGCAAAGGAATCGGTGACGCTGCGCGGCCGGATCGGCAACGCGACGGGCCGGGCCGGCCAAGGGACTTTGGTGGCGCGCGCGGATGAGGCTGTGGAACGGGGCACGCTGGCCCCGCCGCCGATGAGCAAGATTCCGGTGACGTGGAACGTTGACGGCGGATCGTTCGAATGCGAGTTCCGCGTTGTTGCCCCGAAGCCCTGGGACGAGTTTCACACGGCGCTTTACAATGCCGACGCGTGGATAGAGGAGCACCAGGGGCCGCTCGAGGCGAAGGTGGCCACGTTCGGTTTCCGCGACATCACGACCCAAGGCACGCAGTTCCTCATCAATGGCCGCAAGACTTTCATTCGCGGCACACTGGAATGCGCCATCTTCCCGCTCACCGGCCATCCGCCCACCGATTTGGATTCGTGGCGGAAGGTCATTCGCGCGGCGAAAGCGCATGGGTTGAACAACATTCGGTTTCACTCGTGGTGCCCGCCGGAGGCAGCGTTCGTGGCCGCCGACGAACTCGGTTTTTACCTTCATGTCGAAGCATCCTCATGGGCGAATTCATCCACTTCGTTGGGCGACGGCAAGCCGGTGGACCAGTGGATTTACGATGAGACCGACCGCATCCTGAAATACTACGGCAACCACCCGTCGTTCGTCCTCATGCCCTATGGCAACGAGCCGGGCGGCAAGAACCACGCGGCCTGGCTTGCCCAATGGGTCAACCACTACAAGGCCAAAGACCCGCGCCGCCTCTGGACCAGCGGCGCCGGCTGGCCGCAGATACCGGAGAACCAGTGGCATTCCGCGCCCGACCCGCGCATCCAGGCCTGGGGCGGCGCTCTCAATTCCCGCATCAACGCCCGCCCGCCGGAGACGCGCACCGACTACCGCGATTACATCCAGAAACGGACCGTGCCCGTCATCAGCCACGAAATCGGCCAGTGGTGCGTTTATCCGAATTTCGACGAGATCGCGAAATACACCGGCTATCTCAAGCCGAAGAATTTTGAAATCTTCCGAGACACCCTCCAGGCGCACGGGATGAGCGGCCTAGCCCGCCAGTTCCTGCTTGCCTCCGGCAAACTCCAGACGCTCTGTTACAAGGAAGACATCGAGTCGGCGTTGCGCACGCCGGGCATGGGCGGTTTTCAATTGCTTGACCTGCACGATTTTCCCGGCCAGGGCACCGCGCTCGTCGGCGTGCTGGACCCGTTCTGGGAATCGAAGGGTTACGTGACGGCCGCAGAATACAGCCGTTTCTGCAACAGCACCGTGCCGCTGGCGCGCCTGAACAAACGCGTCTTTACTGGCGATGAAAAGCTGGAAGCCGAGATCGAAGTGGCCCACTTCGGCCCCGCGCCGTTGGAAAACGCGGTCACGACGTGGAAGCTCGTGGGCAGCGACGGCAAGGTGGTCGCCGGCGGCCAACTGCCCGCGCGGACGATTCCCGTCGATAACGGCATTGCGCTCGGCCGCGTGAGCGTCGAATTAAACAAAGTCCCCGTGCCACGACGCTACCAGCTCGTTGTTTCGGTGGGCGCAGCTTCGACACCGTCCTCTTCTTCTTCCAGGGACGCGGCGGAACGTATCCCGGCCAAAGCACATTTTGAGAACGATTGGGACGTGTGGGTTTATCCGGCACGGTTCGAGACCCGACCGCCGGCAGGTGTGACAACGGTGGAAGAGTTGAACGACCAGGCGCTGGCGGCGCTCGACGCGGGTGGCAAAGTCCTGTTGTTGATTCCGCCCAGCCGAGTCAAAGGCGACAAGCTGGGCAAGGTCGCGCTCGGCTTCTCCGGCATTTTCTGGAACACGGCCTGGACCGGACGACAGGCGCCTCACACCCTGGGCATTCTCTGCAATCCCCAAGACCCGGCCCTGCGCGACTTTCCCAGCGAATCGCACAGCAATTGGCAATGGTGGTATCTCCTGAGCCGCGCCGGGGCGATGATTCTGGACGACCTGCCGCCGAAGCTGCGGCCCGCCGTGCAGGTCATTGACGATTGGTTTACGAACCGCCGGCTGGGCTTGATCATCGAGGCCAAGGTGCGCCGCGGCAAACTGCTCGTTTGCAGCATCGACCTGAAAAACGACCTTGATCAAAACCCCGTCGCGCGCCAGATGCTGCACAGTCTGTTCAGCTACATGGAAGGGAATCACTTCCAACCCGCCGTTTCATTAACCGCTGAACAAGTGCGCGGCCTGATGGCCCAGCCGCCCGCGATGCAGCGGTTCGGCGCGCGAGTCCGCAAGGCCGACAGCGCGGAGCCGGGCCATGAAGCTGAGAAAAGCATCGATGGCGATGCGCGCACCCTGTGGCACACGGCTTACACGGGCCAGGAGCCGGGTTTCCCGCACGAACTCCAGATCGAGTTCAATCAAACGCTCGCCTTGCGCGGCTTCTCGGTCTTGCCGCGGCAGGACAACAACAAGAATGGCTGGATTAAGCAGTATGCGTTTTACGTCAGCGCCGACGGACAGAACTGGGGCGAACCGGTGGCGCAAGGGACCTTGGCCAATAACGACGCACTGAAGACAGTCACGTTCGACCGGCGTTGTCCTGGGCGTTTCATCCGTCTCGTAGCGCTGGCGGGCTTTGGCACGGGACCGTGGGCTTCCATCGCGGAGTTGGATGTTCTCACGGCCGGTGAAAGCCAGGTTGAACGGTGAGCTGCGAAACTCGCTGCGGTAGGGTGAGACTCCGTCGAACCCTGACTGTTTTAGCACGAAACATCCGGCCCACGTAATCACTCAGCCGTATTCATGCAACGGAAGGTAGGGCAAAGCTGCTGCTTCGCCCTGGAATTCTTGTTGTCCAAATGTTGGGAGTGGGCACGGTTCTGTCACTAGAAAGGGATTGAGCGGGTGCTCCCGTCACCCGGCGGAAAACCGTGTGGAAACAAGGCAGCACGGCAGCGCCGCTCTACCGGGACTGAAATGTTGCGACATCGGGGGAAGCTCCCTCCGCGTGCCTCGCCCCAGGCATCCTGCCCGGCGGAACGGGCCGGGTGAAAGGCGATGCCACACGCGTCTCCTACGAAAGGCCGGGCGGCAAGATGCCGCCCTCTACGGCAGCCAGGATGGCCGCCACTACGGGCACCGACAACTTGGGGATGCACTGCGCGCTGGATTATCCGGCCTTTCACAATTGACGCCGCCGTGGTTCGCTGACACTTTGGAGAGCGAAGAATTCGCCGGCGCACGATTGCAGAATTCCGGCGGCACGGTGGCTCTGAGACATCATGTGCGCCCGGCCTGATGTTTCGTCTCATCTCGAACGCGAGATGGAATAAGCTGAGATGCTCAGTCTGAACACCCAGAGACTATGGCCCGCAAGAGTCAAGTGCATGGATCGCCTGGTTCGGCAGAGAACCCAAGGGCCAGACAAGCCTCGAGGTTTCTGGCCGTGGCCGTTTTCATCTTTTTCTACTTCTATGTCTGGCTGCAGATTGATCCTGCCTTACAATACCATGCTGCGGGGCCAGTCTTTTTCTTCGGCGTGGGGTTTCTGAAGGAGTTCGTGATGCAGGCCGGCGGTCTGGTCGAATACGGGGCGGCGTTCTTGGCTCAGTGCAATCAAGTGTCCTGGCTGGGAGCATTGTTGCTCACAGCCGGGGCCTTTTCGATGGCTTGGGTCACCCGCCGGTTTCTGCGCCGCACAACGGACGCCCCGATCCAGTCGGCTCACTGGGTGCCGGCTTTCTTCCTGCTCTTGCTTCTGAACCAGTATGGTCACCCTTCGTGGCGGACCATCCTCGGACTGTTGCTCTCTCTCTGTTTTGTGCTCGGCTATGTCAGTTTGCCTCTGCAGAGCGGCTGGCTTCGATTGACGGTTTTCGGGGCTTTATCGCCGTTGCTCTATTACGTTGCTGGCACCGGCTCCTTTCTTCTCTGGACCGGCCTTGGCGCGATCTTCGAATCTGTCATTTGCCGGCGCCGACTGTTGGGAGCGGGGTGTCTCATTTTGGGCGGGGCGGTGCCCGGGGTGGTCTCCGTCCTGTTTGACACCAACCTGGCCGGAGAAATCAAGCGCTGGATTCTGGGAGAACCGAATTGGCCGGCTGTCGCCCTGTACCTTTTCTTTCCGCTCGCCACGTTAGCCGTGGCCGGGCTGCGGCGGTTGAATATGGCCGGCCAGGGAGCGGCGCGGTTCAAGTCCAGGGCCTACGCGGTGGCGTGGTGGCTGCGCCCCGACCGTTCCGGACGACTCAAGCCATACTGGCACGCGGCTCCATTCGTTCTGACGGTAGCGTTGGCATTTCTGACTTTCGATGCGGACCGGAAAGCGTTGCTTCAGGTGGATTACTTTGCCTCTCAAGGGAAGTGGGACCAGGTGTTGCAGGCGGCTCCGCAGGTCCGAGTGGACAATGTATCCGCGCACCTCCAGGTTAACCGCGCCCTGTTTCATTCCGGTCGCATGGCGTCCGAGCTGTTTGCTTTTCGTCAATGGCAGGGACTCGAACTTCTGCCCGGTCTGGAGAAGGGACTGGACCACTGCCGCGCGGTGAGCGGCACCCTGCTGGAACTGGGCCAGGTCAACCTCGCGGAGCACTTCGCGCACGAGGCCCTGGAAAGGGAAGGCGACCGGCCAGCCATCCTCCTGGAGTTGGCTCGGATCAATGTCCTCAAGAACCGGCCGCAGGCGGCCCGGGTTTTTTTGAACGTGCTGCGGAAGGCTCCCTTCCATCGGGAACAGGCCGGGCGCCGGCTGCGTGAACTTGAAACCGATCCTCGCTGGCAACAGCAAGAGGAGATCGCGCGCATTCGACCCCTCATGGTTTCAGTCGATTACGACGACAGCCGTATGCCGACGGAACTGCTCCTGGATCAGCTCCTGCAAGCGAATCGGCGGAATCGCATGGCCTTCGAGTATCTGATGGCTCATTTCCTGTTGACCTTCCAACTGGACAAGGTGGTGGAGAACATTGGCCGCTTGAACGATTTTGATTATCGCGCCATTCCTCGGCACTACGAGGAAGCCCTTCTCCTGCACCAGCGCCTCAAGGGCGGTCAGAAGATCGACTTGCGCGGCCGGCCAATTGATCTCCGAACCGAGCAAGAGTTTGAGCAATTCCAAGCTCAAACGGACCGGTTCCAGGGGCGTTTGGAGGAAGGCAGAGCAGTGTTGGCCAGGGATTTCGGCCAGACTTATTGGTTCTATTTCATCTACGCCCAGACCCTTGGGCAGCAGCCGTCGGCCATTGAGGAAACCGAGCAATGAAATCAAACCCTCCCTATCAGCTTTTGATCGGTGCCGCTCTGGCGGTCTGGTTCGGTTTGGGATGGCCGCTCGTGAGCCGCGCGGACGCCTTCGACCAGGCCACGGTTGAGCACCGGCCTCCCCGGATGTTCCCGGAGTACAGCGGGACGACCATTCCACCAAACATTGCGCCTTTGAACTTCGTGCTGGAGGAGCCGGGCACGCGATTCCGGGTCCGCATCCGTTCGACCCAAGGCCATCCCATCGAAGTTTCCAGCCGGACGCCTTCGGTGGTCATTCCGCTCCAGCCCTGGCAAGCCCTGTTGCGGGCCAACACGGGGCAGCTCCTTTATCTCGAGGTTTTCGCCCGCACTCAGCCGGACCGTTGGGTGCGCTTCGACACCGTCACCAACACCATCGCGCGGGAGGAGATTGACGGCTATCTGGCCTATCGGTTGTTGAAGCCGCTCTACAATGTCTATGTGAATCTTGGCATTTACCAACGGAACCTGCAGAACAGCGAGGAGACCGAGGTGCTGCACAACCGGTCCTTTGACCACGGCTGCGTCAACTGTCACACCTTTCTCAATCACAATCCGGACAACATGGCGCTGAACATTCGGAGCAAGCCGAGCGGCAACCCGATGCTGTTGGTTCGCTCCAACACCGTCGCCAAGGTGGCCAAGACCGCCGGTTACCTCTCCTGGCATCCCAGCGGGCGGCTCCTCGCTTTTTCGGCCAATAAACTCTCGCTGTTCTATCACACGGTGGGCGAGACACGGGACGTTTTCGACGCCGAATCCGATTTGGGCATTTACCGGGTGGACTCGAATACCGTGGTCACTCCGCGCGCCATTGCCCTGCCGAAATACAATGAAACGTGGCCTTCCTGGTCGCCCGATGGCCGGTATCTTTACTTCTCCAGAGCACCCCAGGTGGGCCGGCAGCATTTCCGGCAGGTGCGCTACGACATCATGCGCATTCGTTACGACCTCGAACACGACACGTGGGGCGAAGTCGAAACCATGGTCTCGGCCCGGGAAACCCGCTTGAGCGCCAACCAGCCTCGCGTGTCGCCCGATGGCCGGTTCCTGCTCTTTTGCCTCTGCAAGTACGGCAACTTCCCCGTTTACCAGCCGAGCAGCGACTTGCATGTCCTGGACCTGCAAAGCCGTCAGCTTCGGCGTTTGGACATCAACAGCGACCAAAGCGATTCCTGGCATTCGTGGTCGAGCAACAGCCGCTGGATTGTCTTCAGCAGCAAACGCCGCGACGGCTTGTTGGCCCGGCCCCATTTCAGTTACGTGGACCGGGAAGGCAACTTCCACAAACCCTTCTTGTTGCCGCAAAAGGACCCGGCCTTTTACGATTCCTTCCTCAAGACCTACAACGTTCCTGAACTGGTCACCGGCCCTGTCCAAGTGAGCCAACGGGAGCTGGCCAGGGCTATTCTGCAGCCCCGCCAGGTCCTCACGCCCGCTACCGCCGCCAAACCGGCTGACAAAGCCGCCGGACCAGCCGGCGCAGCGCCACCTCACCAGGAAACACCCGTCGCGGACCGGCCACGCTGAACCAGAACGATGCAGTAGAAGAAAGGGAGCGCGACCGTCTCGGTCGCTGCCATCGGCGTCTCGCCGATGGGTTTTATGGCGCGAAAACCCCACTGAACGGCGTGTCAAACCAGGCTCCCGTCCGGCTGGCGGGACGCCAGCCAATGCGCGCGAGACGCGTGCGCTCCCCAAGAAACGATCATCGCGGCGAGAAACCGTTTTGCAGGAGAGACAGGATCGGTTACGATGGCCGCGATCTTATGAAGTCCGGACACGCGAAGAAATCGGGCAAGGCCGTCGCGACGCCGTCGCCGCCAGTGCGAGCGGAGGCAGGGCAACGGACGCAGCCACTAGGCTCACCACAGCGTCGCAGACTCCTGCTGGCCGGAAGCGCGCTGCTCATCCTGCCTTTGATCGCGGCGGTGATCGTCTATAAAAATGCCCGCCGGCCCGCGTCGGACTTGAACCCGCCTGTGCCCTCGGCGCCCGCGGCGGGTGCCGAGGCGCTGGCGGTTGCGTTGGCAAAGCCCAGCGCGGCCGAAGACGCGCAACAGAAAGCGGCGCAATTGACGAACCGTGGCAACCAGTTGCTCGCGCGGGGAGACGTTGAGGGCGCGATCAAGCTGTACCAGGAAGCGCTCGCTTTGACTCCCCAGGATGAAGACCTGCATTACAACCTCGGCGTCGCCTGCGTCCGCGCCGGCCGAGGGGAGGAAGCTGAGAAACATTACAGAGAAGCGCTGCGGATTTTCGCCGACTATCCCGAAGTCCACAACAACCTCGGCAATCTACTGGTGAAACTGGGGAGGCTTGACGAGGCGGCTGAGCATCTGAATGCCGCCCTGAATGCCATGCCCGACTACGCCACCGCTCACAACAACCTCGGCACGCTGCTGCAACGACAAGGGAAAACACAGGATGCGGCCGAGCATTTCCTGAAAGCGGTGCAACTGGACACCAACTACTGGGAAGCCCGCTTCAACCTGGGGAACAGCCAACTCGCCCAGAACCGCGTCGAAGAGGCCATCGCTCAGTTTCAGGCGGTGCTGCGGCTGCGGCCGGACTTCGACCCCGCCCGGCGCGCGCTGACCAACGCGGTCCAGCGGGAAACAACACCGTTGCCATAGCAGCGAAGCTCCGGTCCGCGTTCATCCAACGACACGCCTCCCGCCGCAGAGTGGCCATGCATTCTCGTCGCCAATCCGTGTCCAGCCAGCAGGAGCGCGGGTATCCATGCCTGCGCGTTGGTGATCAGACCTGTCTCTGTGGCCCTGCCGAGTCAGTTTCATATTGGCACGACAACGGACTTGCAGGTTAGGGATGCCTTAATGCACGGGTCTTTGCTGAACTCGGCTGCTCATCGCTTGTGGCATGCGCAGGCAAGGATGCCCGCGCTCCAATCGAGTAGTCGCCTCTGATTGACTTTGACTGGCGGCGACCTGCTTGGTACCATGCGCTCCGTTGTCAAAGAAGCGTCGAGACCAGAAGGCAAAATCCGCCCCAGCGTCCCTAGCCCATACGGAGCCCGCTGCCGTCGCGGCCTCTGAACCTCCGGTGCCCCCTGATCTTCATGTCATTCGCCTGTGGTGCTTTCGGCTTCTGGCGTTACTGGGCATCCCGTTGCTGCTTTTCGCCGGTCTCGAGGGCGGCCTGCGTCTGATCCGATTTGGCCATCCGACCGCGTTTTTTGCGCTCTGGCCGGCCAGCCTGACAAACCTTTGCGTTGACAACCCGCGCTTTGGCTGGCGCTTCTTTCCGTCCTCCCTGGCGCCGGAACCACGGACGTTTGCGTTCCCTGAAAGCAAGAGGGCCGGGACCTTGCGCATCTTCGTGCTGGGCGAATCCGCCGCGCTGGGCGATCCGGACCCGAAGTTCGGTTTCCCGCCGATGTTAAAGGCCTTGCTGAGGGAACGCTTTCCCCGGCGACATTTTGAAGTGGTGAATCTCTCGATGGTGGCCATCAATTCGCACGTCATCCGGTTGATCGCCCAGGAATGTGCCGGGAAACAGGGCGACGTCTGGGTGATTTACATGGGCAACAATGAAGTGATCGGGCCGTTTGGCTCGGGGACCATCTTCGGCTCCCAGGCTCCGCCGCTGGCCTTGGTGCGGGCCCATCTGGCAGTCAAGGCCACGCGGGTGGGCCAATTGCTCGACACGGCGGTGCAACGGGCGCAAGGCGAGAAACAGGCGCGGCCTGAATGGCGCGGCATGGAGATGTTCCTCGAACAACGGGTCCGCCGCGATGACCCCCGCACCGCCCGCGTTTACGACCACTTTCAGCACAACCTCGCTGACATCCTGGAAGCAGGCCGCCGCGCCGGGGTTCGCATCCTCTTATGCACCGTCGGGACCAACCTGAAGGATTGCCAGCCGTTTGCCTCGTTGCATCGCCCAGACCTGACCGGAGCGCCATTGGCAGAGTGGGAGGCGGCGTATCAAGGAGGTGCGCGGGAGGAAGCTCAAGGCCGTTTTGCGGAAGCCCTGGCCGCCTACCAGCAAGCCGCCGGGATCGACGCGCACTATGCGGAACTCCAGTTCCGAATGGGGCGTTGTCACCTGGCGCTGGGGCAGCAGACGGAGGCGCGGCCGTTCTTCCAGCAAGCACGGGATGATGACGCCCTGCAATTCCGCACCGGCACGCGGCTGAATGAGATCATCCGCCAGTCGGCCGCGGCCCACTCCGGCTCGGGCGCGCGCCTGGTCGATGTCGAGGAACTCATGGCCCGGCGCAGTCCTCAGGGTGTGCCCGGCGGTGAGTTCTTTTACGAACACGTCCATCTAACCCCGGAAGGCAACTACCTGATCGCCCAGGCCTTGGCGGAAGAGATCGCGGCGGCGTTCACGCTAGACCGGGCTGACGGTGGCCTGGGAACGGCGGCTCCACCGGAGACTCCAAAAGCAGAAACAGGATCGATTCCAGCCGGCCGAAAGGAGACCGGTGGTGGATGGTTGACGCAGGCCGAGTGTCTCCAGCAACTTGGTTTCAATGAATCGAGTCGTTACGATTGCCTCTCCACTGTTCTGGACCGCATCAAGCGTCCGCCCTTCAGCGGGCAAAGCAACCATGCGGCCCAGGTGCAGAATATCGAGACTGAACTCCGACGCCTGCGTCCAGCGATCAAGCCGGCCCAGCTCAAACGGGCTATTCCTCACCTGCGGGAAATTGTCTCCCGCCATCCCGAGGATCCGGACCTGCGCAAGAATCTGGCGGGATTGCTGGAGCTCGTTTCGGATTTTGCAGGCGCTGAGGCGGAATGGCGCGCCATCATTCAAGTTTTGCCCCACGCAGCGCCAGCCTACTTCAATCTCGCCGGCATGCTGGAACATCAACAACGCCCGGAAGAAGCCTTGGGATGCTTGGCCGAATGCCTGCAGCGGAACCCGGAATTCCCTCCCGCTCACGAACGGCTGGGTTTGCTGCTGGCCGAGCGCGACCGTTTCGCCGAGGCCATCCCGCACTTGAAAGCAACGTTGCGCCTGAAGCCAAATGCGATTGACGTCCGCTTGTCGCTGGCCCAAATCCTGGTCCGGCAGGGCCAACGCAGCCAGGCGGCCAAGCAGTTCCAGGAAGTGCTGCGCCTCGACCCGTCCAACGCCGAAGCGAAGCGGTTGCTGGATGCGACTCTGAGTCGTTGACGGGGTAGGGGGCACGAAGTATGCAGGTCAGCATCGTGTCTATTCGACCATCCGCTCCGACGGCTCCTGTTGTCGCCTGACAACCTCGGCGGGCGTGTGCCGGCGCGGGCTGCTCCTTATCCGCAACCAAGTCACTCGCGCTTGCCCTTGCCAGCGCGGCGTATCAAGGTGCTTACATGCTTGAGACAGCCCAAATCCAGAGAACGTCTGTAGCCGAACGGCTCCAACTCATGGAACAGCTCTGGGACGCCCTTTGCCGCGACGCGACAGAGATGACCTCCCCGGAGTGGCACCGGGACGTTTTGGCTGAGCGGAAGGCACGTGCGCAGCGCGGCGAAGCGAAGTTTCTGACCTTGGATCAACTCAGAGCCCACCTGCGAGGATCGGAATCATGACGGTGGTGATTCTAGAGGATGCCGCGGAGTATCAATGTGCTGCACCGAATAGCCGCGAGCCACCGTGTTTGCCAGTGCATCCGGTGACTTTCACGCCGTAGTCCAGCGCCTGCTTCCAGGCTTCCAGGCCGGGAAAGGAGGGCAACAAAGCCGGGTGAATATTGACCACGCGCTGGGGATAGGTTCGCAGGAATTCGCCCTTCAAAATCCTCATGAAACCGGCCAGCACCACCCAATCGACCTCCGCCTTCTGCAAGGCCCCGATGTAACCGCGCTCCGCCTCTTAGTCCAGCTTGGTTCGAAATTTACCCGGCGGAATGTGCTGAGCCGGAATGCTGCGTTCGCGCGCCCGCTCCAAAATCCCGGCCTCCGGCACATCGCTCAAAACAATGGCGATTCCCATGGGCGAAGCCGCTCGGGCACACGCCTCAGCGATGGCCACCATGTTCGAGCCCTTGCCGGAACCCAGCACTCCCAAACGAAATTTTCTGTCATTGCTCACGCGCTACTCTTGCTAACAGAATGCCGTTTCAAGACAAGAAGAAAGCCGTCTTGCTGGAGCTCAAGTCTTCGCTCAGCCTGTCAGCGAACGGCATCTCAAACCAAGCGGACGCCAAGGTCCAGGGCGGCCACGCCTTCAAGACCACTGCAGCCTACGAGAAATGGATGGCCGCAGGTGGGGAAGACGGCGTCCGCCAACAGGGCAACTTCCTCAGCGGTGAGCATCCCGGCAGATGCGATGCAACCTTGCTACGGCAGGCTCTGGAGTGCTTCACAGACCGATTGGATTACCGATGTATTATGAAATACAGGGAAACGGTAAAACCTAACATGCTGACAACAAGACGGTAATGTGATTAGCAGAAAAACACCTAAAGTTTCCTCTGGAAACGCCGATAAGGTAGGTACGACAAAATGATGAAGGCTCTCCGCACAGTGATTGCGAGTCCTGCTCCCCGAAAGGCAAGAGAAGGAATCTACTTTAGCTTTCGAGGCAAGAGGCGAATCTGCTTCCGCGCTTCTGAACTGGGACTGCTAATGCTTTTCGCGTTTCTGTTTGCCGTCGTTTTTTATCTGAATCGAGAGGATCTTCACAAACTGCTCGAGATTTTCCTAAGAAGCAGGCCGTAGTATGGAAAAAGCGAAGACTCCATTCAGGAATCCGTCCCAAAGGCTAGGCCGTGCAGTTCCCAACATAATTGCAGCGTCAGGTTCAAGGGCGGAGGGACGGTTCATATCGTTCTTTTTCCCCAATATTTCCAGTCAGAACACTCGGCGAGTTTACTTGGCAGCCATCTCTCAATTTCTCGGTTGGTGCGAAACTGCTGGACTGGCACTCAATGACATTGACTCCGGGATTGTGGCAGCTTACTTCTCTCAACACCGATTTCCTCCGTCATCATTGAGACTGCACCTAGCTGCAATTCGGGGATTGTTCCACTGGCTCGCAACAGGAGTCGTAATTGCACGGAATCCTACAGCTTCCATCCGAGCGCGCAAAGGCATAGTCGTCAATTGCTCTTAAGATGCTTTCCATGAGTGGAACCCGAAAGGTGTCGAATATCGATCCAACTGCCGGCTGCGTTTTCTGGGGCGACGCCGTCGGCGCGCGGGCCAACCTGGACGAAGCCTGGGAGATCGCCGACCGCGGCTCCATGAAGCTTTTCCTGGCAGACATCCACCTGCACAGAGCGAGGCGCTTCGAATTGCGGATTGCGGAATGAGGGACCGGCGTATCCGTGGGGTTCCCCGCAGGATGACCTCGCCGCCGCGCGCCAACTCATCGAGCGTTGCGGCTACCACCGCCGCGACCCAGAACTCGCCGATGTCAGAAAAGCGATTCTCCGGTAGCAGCCGAGGTCACGAGACTCATTCTTCGGAACGCCCAAGGCGTTCCAGAAGGCAGCCGGGGATTGACGAGCGCAACGGCGATACCTCGGTCACGAGGGCCTCAACCCAGATTCAGCAACGTGGCGAGAGCATCGCTGATTTGTTCCAACTCGTTGGCGCTGGCCGTTCCCAGCTTGCGAATGAACCGCTCTTTGGCGGCGGCTTTGACTTGGTCCACCACGGCGACGGCAGGACGGCCACTGCTGCGGATGGCGACGAGCAGCGGAAACTCCGTCTGGTCGTGCGCGCCGGAAAGAGGCACGACCACCAGCGTGCGGCGGAGGCGGTTGAAGGGCTGGCTGGAGACAATGATAGCCGGGCGAGTCTTCTTCATCTCCGAGCCAACAGTCGGATCGAAATTGACGAGCCAAATCTCGCCCCGGTTCATGGCTCCTGGTCGTCAAAATGCTCCCAGTCGGCCATCTCCCGCTCGAGCGCGGCGAGCTTGTTGACGCGGCGGCAGACGGCTGCAAGAGACTGCTCAGAAGGGCGAAGTTTCTTGCGGAGGAAGTCTGTGACCACAGCTGAGCGTTCGCCTGCCGGCACGGCTTCGCGGAAACGTTGGCCCAACTCGTCCGGGATGGCGAAAGTTATTTTCATGGCGGTTGCATATCACAGGCAGAGGACGGTTTCAAGCTCAGCATCGCGGAGCGGCGATTTCGCGAATTGCCAGAGTGTCACCTGGCTATGGCGCGGTCGGACTTCGACGAAGCCTGGCCATAATGCGGCTGCACTTGGCCGACCTTCACCTCTGGTGAATGGTGAATGGTGAATGGTGAATGGGCTGGCACAAGCGAGGGATTGAAGAAAGGCCGTGCCCCCACCAAGCAGCAAAAAAAACCGAGACCGGAGAAACCCCGGTCTCGGTGTGATTTTCAGAATCTGGCTTTTCTCTAATTGCTACGGCGCCACGGCGCGGAAGAACTGCGGCGTGCCACTGATCGGCACCTGAACCGTATAAACGTTGCCGTTCACGGCCGGGGTGATGCCCACCGGCTGCCAGTTCGCCGGCAAGAGATTGGCCGACGATTGCAGCACGATCTTGTTAGACTCCGAAGTCCACGAGATTTCGACGTTGGTCCCAACTTGCTTGGCCTGCAATGTCGGTGAGGTCGGCGGCGCCACGGGCAGATCGAAACCGCGGATGTCGCGCAGGACGGTTCTAACAGTATTGGCCAGGCCAGAGGTGTTGTTATGCGAAGTGACGGCCAGGCCGACATAAGTCTTGGCCGGATAGACAGCGGTCGGCGTATAGTTGGTCAAGACCGTCCAGGTCGTTCCGTTGGTGCCCCAATACCCGCTGATGACGTTGCCGGACCGTTGCAGGCGCAACCAGCAGTTCGGAATCGGCGTCGGTGTCGGGCGCTGAGCGGTGGCCAGGCTGGCAGAAGCGGCATTCTTGACGTCACGCCACTGGAAGTTGATCAGGTTCTGGCCGGTGGTCGGCGCGGTCAGGACCACGGCATTCCGGCTGCCGCCGTCCAGGTCTTCACGAACCATCAAGCTGGCCTTGGCCCACTCATTCGGGCGCGTCAGGCTCTCAACCCGGGCCCACACGTCGAAGTCACCGGTCTTTTCCTGATACAGGAAATGGAAGCCGTCCGCCGCGTCCCAGATGTCGTGTCCACCGGCGCCGATATAGAAGTCGGTGGCGTTGATGGCCAGCGTAAAGCCCGGCATGACTGGGTCGGTGAAGAGGGCGGGATTGTTGGTGTTCGGTGTGCCCACGTCTCGCGCGATCAGGGCACTCACCACCACGTTGCCCGTCAGGGTCGTCGCAGCCATCACGTTCGGGCCGAAGCCCATGTCGGCCACGTTCTCCGCTTTGACCGTGAATTGTCCGCTCACCGGAGTGGCCGGGACCAGGGTGACCGTGACATTATCCGGCTCCAGTCTGGCCGAAGTGACAGCGATGGCCCCGCCGTTGATGGTGTAATTGGCGACATTGGCTGCCGTCACGGCATCGAGACCTGCCACCGGCTCCCTGAACAACACGCCGATGACGCTGCCATCGAAGCTGCTGGCCAAAGCCTGCATCACAGGTTTGGTGCTATCGACCACCACACGCACCGCCGAGGAAGTCACGATGTAGCCGAGCACGTCGGTGACGCGCACCGTGTAATTGTAGATGCCTTCCGGCACATTGGGTACCGTGAGGCTGTAGGGAATTGCGGTCACCTGGCCCAAAATACTCGTGCCACTGAGGAACTCAACCAAGGCGATCTGGCTGGGTGCAGTGATGCCAGCCGTGATGGGGATGCTGGAGTTTGCGGCAAACACTTGGTTGTTAGCCGGGCTGGAGATGCTGACCGTCGGCGCTACCGGTGGCGTAGCCAGGTAATCCTGCGTTTCAATCTGACCCAGACCACTGTTCGCGGTGGCGGCTGCCGGCGCAGCGGTGCCGCTAGTGCCGGCGGGGGGTGGCTGGATGATGAGCTTATCGACCAGAGTCCCATCCTCGCGATGCCAGATGTTGAGAGTGTGGAGACCGACGGTGGTGACGTTGATTGTGACTGGATCAGTGCCTTCCTGGCGGTCGCTGCGCCAGACCCAACCGGAAGCCGGGAATCCCGAAAGGCTGGCTTGATTGCCTGTGCCCACAGCCACGGCGTCGAATCCAACATAGACGGAGTCATCACTGCCGGCCGTGGCCGTGTTTTCATTCCAACCGCGGACCCAGACTGTATGAACACCGGTCCGGTTGAACTCGATGTCGAACTCGAGGTGAGCGCCCGTGCCCGGATTGCCACCACCTCGGCCGTTGGGCACCACCACGTAGCCAATGCCCGAATAACCCGCTGGACTGTTTCGGAACTCCCATTCATCACCATCTGTGGCCGGCGTGATGCGTGTCGCATTCTCGGCCTCCATGACGACATAACCGTCAGCCCGCTGGACGAACTTGCCCGCGGTGCCGGCATAGAAGAAGAAGTCTTTGCTGTTCGGGGCAACAGGATTCGGGGTAGCCGCGATATCCGTCACGTTGTTGACCGTGATCGTGTAAGTCTTGCCCGCAGTTTGAGCCACTGTGGTTAAGGTGACCGTCCGGCGATCCGCTCCCAACGCAGCACTGAGGACAGACAGCGAGCCGGTATCGGTCGCGATCGTGTAATTGGCGATGTTCTGGGCCGAGGTTGGGTCCATAAACTCACTAAACAGCAAGACCACTTGATCCGGGGAGATGGTGATCCTGGGCAGTTGCCCCATCCGGAACGTCGGGCGCACTGTGTCCTGGACGACGGTCAGCACAGCCACCGCACTGGTCACCGTCTCGCCATAACCATTGGAAATCCTGCATGAAATGAGCGCGCCGTTATCGGCAAAAGGCGTTTCCGCGATCGTCAGGGTGACATTCGTGGCTCCATCAATGGGCGTGCCGTTCCTCAACCATTCGTAAATGTAGGGTTGACTGCCGGCCGCAGCTACAGTGAAGGTCACAGGACGATTCTCGGGCACGGTCTGGCTCTGCGGTGGCGTAGCGACTGAGAGCGGCACACGAGGCACCTCCGCAAATCCGCTTAACACCGCTTCCGTCGTTGCCCCCGTCGTATGGCTGGTGACGGCCAGGCCCACCAGAATCGAATCCGGCATGGCGCCTTCCAATTCCCCTTGGGTATCATTCGAGTAGATTAACCTCCAATTGATTCCATTGGTGCTGGTGTATTCGTAAAACACGGAACCAATCCGCTGCAGTCGCAACCAGGAATTGGGATAAGAGGCTGCCGGCCGGTAAATCCCCTGATATCGATTCTCCAATATATCTGAGACACTGGCGACGCCCGTCCCAGGCCGGCCCTGGGCTGAGTAATAGTTGTTGCCAGCTTGGGGCGTGACAGCAAGAAAGACATGCCGGCTGCCTGGAGCCGTCGATTCTCGAGCCATGGGCCCCATTTTTGCCCACACGTCGGAATTGACCAGAGATTCGCCCTTGACGATGAAGTCAAAATTGCCGGTAACCTGTTTATACAAGTAAACGAACTGATCAGCCGTACCCCAGATGTCTGCGCCGCCGCCCACGATCCGCATTTGATTGCCCACGGGTAGAGCCGAATAGGACTGATTGTTGTTAATACGCTCGAAATGCTCGAAGTTATGGGCCTTGAAAAGTGGCGAAGTGTAATCCGCCATCACGTTGGGCGTCGCGGCCTGATCTTTGACGTTGCTCACCAGGACCTTGTACTCCGCGGCAGTGGTCAGGGAGGCCGTCACGAGGTTGACGGTCTTGTTGTCGCTGGCCAAAGTTGCGCCCGTGACCTCGACAGACGCGCCGGCGACGGTCTGCAATTGATAATTCGCGACGGTGGTGGCGCTGGCTTGCTCCACCGGCTCGGAAAACACGACGGTAATGGCGTTCGTTAAGATGCTCCCTGCGCTTGCGACCGCCGGCTTGGCGACATCCTTGTTCACCGTCAGCACTGCATTGCTGCTGGCGGCGCTGCTGAAGGCGTTGCTCACCACGTAATAGAACTTCACTCCAGTATCGGTCAGGGCCGTGTTGTTGAGCGTGTAACTGACGCCCGTTGCGCCTGAAATGGCCACTCCGTCCCGATACCACTGGTAAGCGTACGGCAGCGTTCCATCCACTCCATTCGCGCCGGAGGTAAAGGTCGCTGGGCGGCCCTCCTCAACCGACACATTGGCTGGCTGGTTCGTAATGACCACAGCTCCAAAACTCTTATAGGCCGACAGGTCAGCAGTTCTCATTTTAATTGCCCAGGCGGCGTGGCTCAGGGTTGTGGGCAT
>CAYIIH010000110.1:0-22610 GCA_964363225.1 uncultured Verrucomicrobiota bacterium
TCGTTTTGTTTCGCCATACGCCTTTGCCGCGTGGTTCTTCCCCCGCGTTTGAGCGGCGGGAACAGTGTCGGATCATATCGGGCAGAAGAAGAACCGACAACATCTGTTTGCGACAACAAAAGGAAGGCCCTGAGCACGAGAGGCGGCGCTGATCATGTTCACAGGTTGAAGTGACCTTGCAGGAGGAGTTCATCGCGTTGCTAAAGAAACACAACCTCGAGCATGACGGGCGGTATTTGGGGGAGTGATTCAAGCTAGAAAAAGCAGTTTAACCACAAAAGAACGCATAGATCGCATAGAATCAATAAATTGCACGTGTCAACCTTATCACTCATCGGGTGTGCTCAAGACCGTTTGTAAACGGCTCTCTCTGTGCTCTTTGTGATCTCTGTGGTTCATCAACTTCTGTTCTTAGGTTCAACCGTCCCTTCGGGACTTGGGCCCTCCCCGGCGCAATTCCACCCTTGAAAAGGCGGGCTATTCTCAAATCTCCCATCCGGGAGAGGGCATTCGGAAGCCTCTCTCGGTTGGAGCAGCACACGACCGGAAATGTCCAAACTCCAGCGCCGGTTTGCAGCCGGCTTGCCATGCCGGATCACGCAAAGCCGGTTGGGAAAGCAGCGCTCCGTTCCGGGGGGAGACAATTCATCCGCCGTGGTTGACGGCTTATGCCGATCAAGGGCTGAGATTCTCGCGCAAGCCCTTGAGCGGGTCGAAAGCGTATTCCAACAGCGTGCGCTGGCCAAGGCTGACTCGCGCCTCGCCCTTCATGCCCACCTGCAATGGACGGGGCTGCTTTTGCACCATCAATGTGAATTGCTCCAGCGAGGCCAAGGCCACGAAATGGTCTCCTGTGGCAGACGTGACCGCCGCCGGGCTGATCCAATCTAATTTGCCCGCCACCGTGCCGTAACGATGGTAATGGAACGCGTCAAAAAAGAGACGGACCCGTTGGTTGGCGCTCACTTGGGAAAGTCCCTCCTGCCGGAGGAGCAAGCGCGCGCGTGGCTTTCCTTCCACCGGTGAAAGCTCGCACAGTTGCTGGCCCGGCTGCACGACAGTGCCGGCGCTCCGCTGGGCCATCGAAATGACGACGGCGTGGTACGGGGCGCGGACGCGCCACAAGTCCCCCTGGCAATTCTCCAACTGCCGCGCCCGCGCCTCGAGGCGGGCCTTGAGTTTGTTTTCCTCCGCCTGTTCGTCCGTGCGTTGCCGGGAGCGTTCGGCTTCCAGCCGCTGCCGATCCAGGATGGCTTGCTGGCGGGATTTTTCGGTGACACTGACATCCTTTTCGGACTGAGCAAGATCAAGCTGGGCTTTCAACAGTTCCACTTCAGAAATGAGGCCGCTTTTGAACAGTTCTTCCATGCGCCGGGCGTAACCTCTGCTGAACTCCGCATGTTTCCCGCGAAAGACCAACTCCTGTTCCACCTGGGCCATTTCTTCCTTCTTGATCGAGAGCAGCGACTCGAACGATTTCTCCAGTTTTTGAGCGCGTTCTTTTGAGGCGTTCAAGTCCTCCCGGTCGTTCTGCAATTGTGTCTGCCAGGCGCGGATTTCGTCCGACCGCAGCACAAACAGGACGGTTCCCGCCTCGACCTCTGTCCCTTCCTCGGTCTGAACGGCCTGCACCACCGCCAGCAACGGCGCTTGGATCGGGTCCGCCCCCTTTTCTGAAATCAGGACAAACGGACTGCGAATGGTCTCCGGCACGCGCACGACCAGCACCGCGATGAAAGCGAAGAAGAACATCGTCAGCAACAGAACGGCCATCCAGCGAACCACCTGGGGTGGCGGGTCCTGGGGCAGCATCTCGGCTTCTTTGTCGAGCGCGGACGAAGCGGGCTGAAGCATCTGGAGCGATGAGTTCATGATGAGCCGTCAAATTCCCAATTGCTGGCTGGACAGGTAAAAGTATAGCCCGCGGGCCGCCATCAATTGTTCGTGTGTGCCCCTTTCGATCACCTGGCCTTTTTCCAACACCACAATGGCGTCGGCATCGCGGATGGTGCTGAGCCGGTGCGCAATGACGATGCTGGTGCGGCCGGCCATCAAGCGGTTCAAATTGCTCTGGATGGCCCGCTCCGATTCTGTGTCGAGCGCGCTGGTCGCTTCGTCAAAAATCAAAATGGGCGGATCATAATAGATGGCCCGGGCGATGGAGATTCGTTGCTTTTGCCCGCCCGACAAGGAGAGTCCGCTTTCCCCGATCCGCGTCTCATAGCCCAGCGGCAGGCGCATGATGAAATCGTGGGCATTGGCCAGTTGCGCCGCCCAGTGGACACGCTCAAAATTTGGCTCCGGATCACCGAACGCAATATTGCGCAGGATCGTGTCGCTGAACATGTGGTTTTCCTGGAGCACCATGCCGATCTTGCGGCGCACGTCCCGGTAATTGAGTGTCTTCAAGTCAACCCGGTCCACCCGGATTGTCCCTTCCGTCGGCTCCAGCAGGCCGGCCAGCAGCTTGATGAGCGTGGTTTTGCCGCAGCCGCTCCGTCCCACGATCGCCACGGTTCGGCCGGGCGCAATTTCCAGGTCAATGCCCTGCAAAATGTGCGGGGCTTCCGGCCCGCCGTAGCGGAAGCCGACCTGGCGCAATTCCAGATGCCCTTCCAACGAACGAATGGGCCGCAAACGCGAACGATCCCGGCCTTGCTCGGGTTCCTGTTCAAACACGTCGTTCAACCGGTTCAACAGCACCGTGACCAGTTGAAATTCATCCCATAAACTCAACACGCGCAAAAGCGCGCCCCCCGCGAGGCCGAGCAAGGTGTTGTAAGCGACAAAGCCGCCCACCGTCAGCCGGCCTTGCATCACCATGCTGGCCCCAACCCAAAGAAAAAGGGTTGTCGAAAGCAAACCGATCGCCTGAATACCCGTTTGATATGACAGGGTGATGAATTGACCGCGAAACCGCTTGCGCGCCAC
The DNA here is from genome assembly GCA_964363225.1 of uncultured Verrucomicrobiota bacterium. GTDB lineage: Bacteria > Verrucomicrobiota > Verrucomicrobiia > Limisphaerales > CAYIIH01 > CAYIIH01. The sequence continues at coordinate 2,932 of CAYIIH010000110.1, forward strand.
GGCCAGAAACTCGTTCAGCATCAGATCGCGAAAGGCCGGTTCGGCGGCGGCGGCTTTGACGGCCTCAATGCCTTTGATGGCGTTGATCTGGTGCGAGCTGTACTTGCCGTAGCTTTCTTCCAGGTCGGCGTAGAGCGGCCTCATCACTTTCACCGAGAAATACATCAAGCCGGCGTAGAGCGGCATGACCACGAGAAAAACCGCCAGCAAAACCAGATTATAAATGCCCATCAGGCAGAGGCTGCCCGCCAGTTGGACCAGGGCCAGGAGGCCGCCCAGGCCTTGCTGCATGATGAACATCCGGACCTGCCGGGCCCCATCCAAACGCCGCTGAATGTCGCCCGTGCGGCGGCTCGTGAAATAGCTCATGGGCAGCGCGAGCAATTGGCGGGTCAGAAAATCAAGAATCTCACTGTCAATCCGGACCGTGATAAAGCTGAGCAGATACTGCTGCACCAGGTTGGACAGCAGCAGGAAGACCTGCGTCGCCGCCAGGCCGATGATGATCATTATCAGCAGGCCCGCCTCCCGCTCCACCATCACCTTGTCCACCACCACTTGCGTGAAGATGGGCAGCAGTAGCATGAGAACGCTCACGACCATGGACAAGAGCAAAACCTGGAGCAAAACCGGCTGGAACTTTTTGAAAAACGGCAGCAGCCAGCCCAAGGTCGAACGTCCTTCGGGGGCCTGCTCGAATTCGACCGTATAATCGAACAAGGCCGCGTAGCCGGACCATTTCTGCTCGAACTCAGCCCTGGCGATGCGCCGCGCCCCCTGCGCCGGGTCCAGCACGCGCACGTACTTCTTCCCGACGTCAAACACGATGATCCAGTGATTCCCTTGCCAATGGACAATGGCCGGCAGCGGGAGATGCGGCAGGTTGCGCAAGGAAACCTTGAGCGCGCGCGCCGCCAGGCCGAGTTCGACCGCCGCGTGGCAGATCGCTTTCAAACTCGTGCCGTCGTGCGAGGTGTGACACAATTGCCGGATGCGGGCCAGGCTGACCTGCCGTCCGAAATGCCGGCAGATCATGGCCAGGCAGGCAGCGCCGCAGTCCGCTTCATCGATTTGCTGCACAAAGGGAGGGCGTCGGATGCGTTTGGCTCGTTTGCGAAACAACCCATGCTCATCGGCAAACGGCTCTTCCTTTTCCTCCTTTTCTGGAGCTTCGGTCTCGGTGGCTGGAGACGGCGCTTCCCACTCTGAAGCCCGTTGTTTCTCGGCGGCAGCCTCGGCCGGCAGGAGTTCCTGGGAAAAATCCAACGGCAGGCGTGCCTCGGTGTCGGCCTGATATTGGGCCATGCGCTCCTTCATCAACTGCGAAAACTCCGGATACTGGCGGTCTAAATCCCGCACTCCGTCCGGCGGCAGCGCCAGGAGCTGGCAATCCGCCACCGCCTCGGCGGTGGCCGCTCGCGGCGAGCCGTTCAACAGCGAAAGTTCGCCAAAGAAATCGCCTTCGCGCAGAAACGCGCGATTTCGGGCCTGGCCATTTTGCTGGGAATAAACCCGGACACGCCCTTCCTTGATGATGTCTGATGTACATTGGCCCCGCCGGATCGCCTTGCCGGATAATGACCTGCCCTTTGGCAAAAGCCATCGGCACCAGTTTTTCGAGCAAGGCATTCATGGTCTGCGCCGGCAAGCGCCCGAAGTTGCTGTACTCGTAGAGGAAAGCATGCAGCGTTTTCCAGCGGGCCCGTATCTCCAGGAAACTTTTTATTTCGGGGCATTGCTCGGTCAGCGCCGAAAAATCCTCCCGGTTCAAGCGCAGCACTTCCACGGCGGTGCTGCACCGCACGCTGGCCATGCGCGGGCCTCCGCTGAACAAGCCCGCCTCGCCAAACTCGTCGCCGGGGTGCAGCACGTTGATGGTAAATTCCTCGCCGGTGTTGTCGGTCTTGCCAATGACCCGCGCCCGGCCCAGGGTCAAGAGGTAGAAGGCATCGGCCTCTTCTCCTTCACTGATGATCAAATCCCCAAAATCGTAGTGTTCTTCCCGGAACAAAGCCCTCAGCTTCTCGTAATGCTCCGGCGGCAAGAATTTCAACAACGACGAACGCCGCAGGAGTTCCTCGGATTCGGCTTTCATCCGGCGCGCGCCTCCTTCAAGGACCAGCGGATCATTTTCGCATCGAGGTCGGAAAAACAGGAGTCCAGGATTTGCCGATCCACCCGGTCTCGAACCCTGGAATCCTCCAGACTGGGTTCGGTTTTATTGACGATCCGATAGAGTTGGAAACCGCCCTGTCGGTCCCACGGCTCCAAGACGGCCCCCACCGCCGCGCCCAGGAAGGCTTGCTGCAATGCCTCCGGCAAGTCGCCCAGCAGGCATTCCGAACGGTGATAGGGATACCGTGCGTCCTTCGCCAGGTTCGCCATGGGAACACCATCCTCCGTCAGACAAAGAAAGGCCTCGCGCGCCGCTGGATACGATTCCAACTCGATCGTCTCCACCTCAAATCGCATCATGGGCAACCGGAGAACGCTTAAGGTTTGGAACCGGTTCGCCGGCGTCAGCAACAGCTCACACCGCTGCTGGTAGGCCGACTCTATCCGGATCATTTTTTCCAGCCAGCTTGAATCGCGTTCCAAACGCATCAGCCATCCGGCCAGCATTGACTCATCCAATCCGGCCCGTTGGAAGAACCGCTGGCGTTCGCGCTGCATCTGGCCGGCATAGATCTCTGCGCCCACTGAGTCTGCGCAAGAGGCCGTCACTCGCCGGCTCAAATTGGCGGCCAGCCGCTCAAAAGCACCCGACAACAACAGCTCCTGGCGCAGCAATTCCCGCCCTTCGAGCGCGGCCGCTGGAATTTCGGCCGGGCCCGGTTGAAGCTGTTGGCCCGCCTTCTGTCTCCAATAAAGCCTGAAAAGATGGTTCTCGAAATCCTCCAGCGTCAAATCACGGGCTTCGAGCCATTGCTCCGTTTCTTCGGTGGTGATCAAGTCTCTTTTGTAGCGGAACTCTTCGGAGAGCGATTGCAGCGCGTCGGCGTCAGCTTCCAGTTCTTGCTCCTCGGCGCGCGTCTGGGCTTCGACCGACAGCCGCAACTCCTCCCACAAAGGTTGCGCCTCACCCAGAAAAAAGGCCGCGCAAATCACTTCGCCAACGGTGCAGACCGTGTCGCTGTGCGCAAAGACCGCGCGGCTCTCCGGATTTATGATGGACGGGCGCATGTTTGGGACGCTGACCATCATTTAACATGCACCTCGAAGACTGTCAGCAGCTAAATGGGTGCCCTCGGAAATGCCGGTCAGCAAAGGTATGGAGCGCGGAATTCTTGTTGAGTTATTGTCGATTCATGATAGAGCCAATCGGCTAAACATGCCAACCAGCTTAAGAATCGCCAGGGTAGCCCTCCTGATTGGATTTTCAGGGGCAACGTTTGCTCTGGCGCCCGCACTCATGGCGCAAGATGGAATCCCGCCGGATAGACTGCCTCCGGCCTTGCGTGGCATGAATTTGGACCGCCTTTCCTCCGGAATTTATTGGGCGATTGCGGCTGGCGCCGGTGTCGTCCGCTGGCCGGAGCCAAGTACCAGGCCGCCGGGGATGTCGAGCCTGGCCAGCCAAAGCGTTACGGCCATTCTTGACCCGAAAGTGGGCCTTAATGTTCGTTTCGGCGATGATCCTTCTGCATTGCCCGCCGACCGCCGCGCACAAGCGGAACCACACGTGGCCCGCAGCTTTGGAGATACAAACTTGGTCGTGGCCACCTTCCAAGAAGGCCGCTTCGAGAATTACGGGGCCGTCGATTGCGGCTATGCGATCAGCCAAGATGGCGGCCTTAGCTGGACTCGCGCTTTGATTCCGCATCTGACGAAATTGGTGGGCGGCCCCTTTGAACGCGCTTCGGACCCGGTCGCCGGAGTTGATCTGCAAAACAGTATTTTCATCAATACGATTGGGATTCAAGGGCGGGAGTCCGGTGCCGTCGTCCTCAGCAAATCGACCAATGGCGGAACCACGTTTAGCGAACCCCTCACGGTCTTCGCGCCACCGACCACGAATGCGTTTCCGGACAAAAACTGGATGGCGATCAACACCTTTCCCGGCACAGCAACGGCGGGCCGCATTGTGGTGACGTTTACTTATTTCATTCGGACGAACGTTCCTCCCTTCCAAAGTCAGGTATTGACCACACCCATCGTCAGCACCTACAGCGATGACGGTGGCAGCAGGTGGAGTCCCCTCCGCGTGATCAGCCCATTAAACTGCCAAGGTTCGCAGCCGGTCTTTCTGCCGGATGGATCGCTGGCCGTCGTTTACTGGAATTTTTGGAGCAATCCTTCCCTCAATGCCGGCGGCGAACATATAGAAGTGGTGCTCTCTTCTGATGGCGGCCAGACTTATGGCGAACCACAATTGGTGGCGCTGGTGAATCCCTATGGCGATGCCGTCGCCAGAAACCCTGGATTCCTGCCCTCGGCGACCACTGATCGGCAAGCGGGCGTGCTTTACGTCGCCTATCAAGCGCGGGAGAATGATCCACAAATCCTCATTACGAAATCCATTGACAAGGGGCGCACCTGGAGCAGACCAGTGCGGGTAAATGATTCACCACCAGGCGTCTCGGCCTTCAATCCGGCGATCACGGCTTCACCCGATGGCCAGCATGTTTCTGTCATGTTCTATGACAAACGCCACGGGACCAACGCCAATTTTGTCGATCTTTACCTGGCAGAATCGTTCGACGGCGGGGATACCTGGAAAGCGAACCTTCGACTTTCCACGGTTTCGTCGGACCTGCGGTTGGCGCCGCTGACACCCTATGGCCGAATGGTCGGCGATTATCAAGGCATGGTGCCGGCCTTAAGTTCCAACGCACCGGCGGTCGCCGTCTGGGTTGATACCCGCACGGGCTCGCCGGACCCATTCTCGGTCCAGATCAAACGCACCCAGGGCACGACCTTTGAAACGTGGCGGACGTTGCGTTTCACCGCCACAGAACTGCTCACCCCGGCGCTGAGCGCTGCCCAGAGCCAACCGGCGGGCGATGGCATTCCTAATCTGTTCAAGTATGCTTTCGGCCTCGAACCGGCTATTCCTGCAGCGAGTCCTTTGCTGATTACCGGCTCAGGTTCCGGCCAGCAACTGCCGGTCGCTCTCTCCTGTCAACGTCTTGCCGTCCTCAGCGATCTGGAATTCTCTTGGGAATCCTCCAACGACTTGGTTTCCTGGCAAACCTTTGTTCCTCTCGATCAGACAGTGGGGCCTGCGATTGATCCAACAAAAGAAGCGATCCTGGTCGGTGTCCCGATTGGTTTGGAACCTTCACGGTTTTTCCGCCTCGGCGTTATCAAGGCTCGTTAAGTTTATTGAACCTTTAATCCTGAGTTTAAACCACGAAATACACGAAAACAGAACAGCTTAGGTAAAGGCTCTTTCTCACCTGCCGGGTGAATGATCCGCTGGTTCCAAGTATTTCCTCTTTCGTGTTTTACCTGTATTTCGTGGTTGCAGTTGCTTTTCCCAGGTTGAGACCCGGCCGGGTACCATGAGAGTCGAAGCGCATCCATTTAGCGGGGAAGACCACTCTTCTGTCGAACTTGGGTTGGGTGTAATCCCCCACTGCTCAAGCCTGAGGGCTCGTTGGCCCGCCAGTCCCTGGCAAGAGGCTCGTTTGCACCCAAGTTGCATCCTCCCTGAGCGGGACTGCCGCCATCATCACAAGTATTTTTGAATGAGCTAGTTACATCATACGGTAGGCGTGAGTTTGAGCCGGGCAAAGCTGCCACGATGGTACTTCTGGCGAATTGGCACGCAGAGAGCTTTGTGCTCGCTTACAAACGTTGTGACTTACGCAGATGCAGCGTCAAATTATGAACTGCGAGCGACATTAACCTATGAAAAACCATCTATTCTCAAAGGGCAAAGCCCTTTTCTTGATCGTATGCACCCTCGGCCTTGGGAACGGTCTCCTGGCCCAGGATGCTCCGCCTCTCCCCCCAGTGCCTCCGATTCCGCCCGCGATCGACCTTCCGGCAGTAGAGATTCTTGGTACTGACCCAACGGCACTGGTCGGCGCCAGTTCCGGCGCGTTTACTGTGGTCCGGAGCGGCTCGCCGACGGCCGCCCTGGTCGTCCAGTATGCCATTTCCGGCACGGCTGTTAACGGCGTCGATTACAGCCAGATCAAAAGCGACGTCACTATCCCCGCCGGATTCCTCGCTACGGACATCGTGATTGTGCCGATCGGCGATTCACCGAATAGGGGCAACAGAACTATTATCCTGACCCTGCAGACCAACGTTAACTACCGGTTGCGCGAGCACAAGAAGGCCACTCTAAACCTCGTCGATGATGTGTTCAACAACCAGGCACCCGTCATTGCCCTGACCAGCCCGGCTGACGGCACAGTTTTCAAGTTGCCTGACGTGGTCACCCTTCAGGCCACTGCGACCGACCCGGATGATACGCTGCTCAAAGTCAGCTTCTACGCCAACGACCGAAGCCTGGGCCGCGTGACCAACAGCCCTTACACCTTGACTTGGACCAACCCACCCTCGGGCAGCTACGCGTTGTTCGCTCGAGCCGTGGATCCCTTGGGCAAATCGACCCTCTCCGCGCCGGTCCATATCACCGTGACGAACGCGCCGCCGGTCATCAAACTGCTCAGTCCGGTCGATGGTTCAACCGTAGCGCTGCCAGCCAATGTCACCGTCCAGGCGGACGTAACCGACAGCGATGACGCCGTGGTCAAGGTCCAGATTTATGGCGATAACAAGCTGTTGGCGACACTTACAAAAGCCCCCTATTCGGTCGTGTGGACCAATGTTCCGCCCGGCAAGCATTCTGTGACGGTGCGCGCAACGGACGAATTCGGCGTGACGGCTGCGGCCTCGGTCGAGTTTAGCGTGGTCAACAATCCGCCCGTGGTCAATCTGGTCAAACCCACCGGCGGCGCGAACTTTCCCGCCAAGTCCACCATCACGCTGGAGGCTAATGCATCCGACACTGATGGCACAATTACCCGCGTCAGCTTCTGGGCCAGCAGCCGATACCTGGGCGCGGTCAGCAAGGCCCCCTACACGCTGGCTTGGAAAAATGTGCCGGCGGGAGTGGATAGCCTCAGGGCAATCGCCACGGACAACTATGGTTGGAAGACCGAGTCGAGCAAGGTTTTGATCTCGATATCGAAGTAAGGCGCTCCGTTTGAGCCCAGGACATCCGGGGCATCACGCCGCCGCCAGGATCCTCGGCTGGATGCGCTCCAACTCGCGGCCCAGGGCCTGTTTGGCCTGCCGCAGATCGTAGTCCTGTTGCAGACCCAGCCAATAGCCTTCGCTCAGACCGAAGTAACGGGCCAAGCGCAGGCCCGTGTCCGCAGTCACCGCGCGCTGGCCCGCGAGAATGGCCGTGATGCGGGTCAGCGGCACGCCGATGTCCTTGGCCAAGCGGTAGGGCGTGAGGCCCATCGGCTCCAGAAATTCCTCGCGCAGCAGTGTGCCTGGATGGGGGAAGTTTAGTTTCATGGTTCAATGGTAATCGCAGATTTCCACGTCGCAGGCGTCGCCGGCCTCCCAGCGGAAACAGACGCGCCATGGGTCGTTGATGCGGATTGCGTGCTGGCCCGCGCGGTCGCCACGCAGGGCCTCCAGGCGGTGGCCCGACGGCACCCGCAGGAATTCGAGCCGCGCCGCGCGATTCAGGCAACGCCAGCTTGTTCAAGGCCCTTTGCTGGATGTCAGCCGGCGCGAGCCAGCCTGCCGAAGCAGCAGGCTGGAAAGCTTGCTCTACCAGCGGCGGCGGTTCCCGTGTCCCGGCCGCGCCTTGCCTCCCTGACCTGGACGCGCGGACGGCGGTCGCACCGCACGGTGCTGTGGCCCTGGCCGCGGACCGGGATGGAGCGTCACTGTCGGTTCTCCCGCGGCGGCGTAGTTGAAGCCCTCCGCTTTCTTGCGCACGATCCCGCGCCCGATGAATCGCTCCAGCGACCGCAACGCGGTGTGGTCCTCCGGCGTGACGAAGCTGATCGCATCGCCCACCGCGTGCGCCCGTCCCGTGCGGCCGATGCGATGCACGTAATCCTCCGAATGCATGGGGAAATCAAAATTCACCACGTGCGAGATGCCGTCCACGTCAATGCCGCGCGCGGCGATGTCCGTGGCCACCAGCACCCGCACGGCGCCCGACTTGAAATCCTTGAGGGCGCGCAGGCGTTGGTTCTGCGAACGGTTGGAATGCAGCGTGGCCGTGTTGATGCCGTGCTGCTCCAGATTGCGCGCGATGCGGTCGGCGCCGTGTTTCATGCGGGCGAAGACGAGCACCATGTCCATGCCCGGATCGCGCAGCAGATGCACGAGCAGGGCGGGCTTGAGCTGCTTGGGCACTTCATAGACGAGCTGCGTCACCGTCTCCGCCGGGTTCGCGCGGCGGCCAATCTGAACGATCTTCGGGGCGCGCTGGAACTCGTGCGTGATCGATTCGATCTCTTTCGAGAGCGAGGCGGAGAACATGAGCGTCTGGCGCTTCTGGGGCAGCGCGCGGATGATGCGCCGGATGTCCGGCAGAAATCCCATGTCCAGCATCCGATCCGCTTCGTCAAGCACGAGAAACTGCAGCCCGGTGAAGTTGGCGCAACCGCGGCCCATCAGGTCGAGCAGGCGGCCGGGCGTGGCGATGATGATGTCCGCGCCGGAGCGCAGCGCCTGGATTTGGGCGTGTTCCCCCACGCCGCCAAACACCGCGGCCGTCCGCACGGGCAAATGCTTCCCATACGCGCGCACGTCTTCCTCGATTTGCGCGGCCAGTTCGCGCGTGGGCGCGAGGACGAGCACCCGGGTACCGCACGGTCGGCTGCCGGCGAGCTGGGTCAGGATCGGCAGGGTGAAGGCCGCCGTCTTGCCGGTGCCGGTCTGGGCGATGCCGATCAAATCGTGTCCGGCCATCGCCGGCGGGATGGCGGCCGACTGGATGGGCGTCGGCTCGGTGTAACCGGCTTCTTGGACGGCTTTGAGAACGCGGGCTTCGAGGCCCAGGGCGCGAAAAGGCATGAAGTGAGGAGCTAGGTAGTCGGCGGTTGATCGGGCGGAGCCTCGGGAGCGGGAGACGGTTTCGGAGCGTCCGCTTCGCGGGGATTCCTGGCGCGCTTGTTGCGCGGCAGCGGACTGAGGATCACATTCAGGTCGCGCTCGCCCAGCATCTTGGGCGGAGCATCGGCCTGACCGTAAGCGGCGGCCTCTTTGACAAATCTGTTGACCACGTCGAAGCCGAATTCCTTGTGGGCGCGCTGGCGTCCGCGGAAGCGCAGCTTGACCCGCACCTTCATGTCGTCGCACAGGAACTCAATAGCGTGGCTCAGCTTGACCGAGAAATCATGAGGATCAATGCCCGCACTGAGCTGCAGTTCCTTCATCTTGGTTCCGGGATTTCGCGACTCCTTGTGACTCTTGGCTTCCTCGTACAGGAGTTTGCCGTAATTGACGATGCGGCACACCGGCGGCGTGGCGTTGGGCGAAATCTCGACGAGATCCAGGCCCTTGCTTTGGGCGAGGCGGATGGCCTCGCCCAGGGGCATGACGCCCAGTTGCGTCTTGGTTTCGTCCAGGACCCGCACTTCGCGGGCGCGGATCTTCCCGTTTCGGCGGTGCTTGGGTTCCCGGGAATGAAAGGCCCGAGAAGGATATGGGCGGCTCAATGAGTCCTCAACGGTTGAAGGTGGTCCATGTGGCTAGGGTGGCAGGATGTTCTGAAAAGTTGTCTTGCATTGAACGTGAGATGGGCAAAAAAAGCCGACAGGAGGACTTCCGAGAAGTCCACCCGGCGGAACATGTCTTCTGACATAGGGTCAGGTCAGTAGTTGGAACGGCGTCCACCGCCGTAACCGCCGCCGCCACCGCCGCCGCCGGTCCGGGCTTCGCGCGGACGGGCTTCATTGACGGTGAGGGCACGGCCCTTCCAATCCTTGCCGTTGAGCGCCTGAATGGCGGCGTCGGCCCCTTCCTTGGTGGCCATGGTGACAAAGCCGAAGCCGCGGGCTTTGCCGGTCACCCGATCCTGCATGAGGTTGACCTCAGTGACCGGGCCGTGTTGAGAGAAAAGGTCTTGAAGATCGTTCTCCAAGGCGTCGAAGGATAGGTTTCCCACGTATAATTTCGTATTCATAATGACTTTCGTGCTTAGACAAATTGCTCTTTTCAGACTGTTCCCGACCATCGGGTTTCAAATCATCATTGAATCACGCTCAAGTGAAGATCTACCAGGGCTTGAAATCGACAGGTGTCTAATTCATCCCCATCCTACGTGTTATCCGGTGAAATGCAAAAGCTTTTTCAGAAATCGCGGCCGGGAGGGCTGGGCTCAATCTCAGGGCCGTCGCTGCTCGGATCGAAGGGCATGACCCGCAGTCCTCTCTCACACCATTGACTTGCCGCCGTTGCCAGATCACTCTTCGGCCATGAGCCATGTCCGGAAATCATTCGTCGTCCCCGGCCAACCAGCAGGCCGCCGCAACCTTGTCAGACTACTTTCCCTTCTGTTCCTGTTGGCCTTGGATGGGCCGGCCGCCCGGGCGGACTGGCCGGAGTTCCGCGGGCCGCGGGGGGATGGCCATGTCTCGGCCCCGGGCGACACCAAACCCGTCGGCCTGCCGCTTCACTGGAGCGAGACGAACAACCTCAAATGGAAAACAGAGATTCCGCATCGTGGCTGGTCCACGCCGGTGGTGATGGGCGGCCAGGTCTGGTTGACCACGGCGACGCAGGATGGCCATGACTTCTTCGCCATCGGTGTCGATGCCGAAAGCGGAAAGATTCTTTTTAACGAAAAGGTGTTTCACAGTGATAATCCGGAGTCGCTCGGCAACGGCGCCTCAATGAACTGTTACGCGACGCCGTCACCCGTGATCGAGCCGGGCCGGGTCTATGTCCACTTCGGCAGCTTTGGGACCGCGTGTCTGGACACCGTCACGGGCAAAGTCCTCTGGAAACGGAACGATCTGCCATGCCGTCATTACCGCGGCCCGTCTTCGTCCCTGGTCCTCTTCGAGAACCTGTTGATCCTGACGATGGACGGCGTCGATCTGCAGTATCATGTCGCGCTCGACAAGCAAACCGGCCAGACCGTCTGGAAGACCAATCGCTCGGTCGCATGGAACGACGAGAACGTGCCGGGACAAATGGCGAAGGACGGGGATTTGCGCAAGGCCCACAGCACACCGTTGATCGTGACCGCCATCGGCACGCCTCAGATGTTCAGCGCCGGCGCCAAGGCGGCCTACTCTTACGACCCGCGCACCGGACGGGAACTTTGGAAGGTTCAGTACCCGGACTGGTCGGTCGCTCCCCGTCCGCTCTACAACCAGGGCCTGGTCTATTTTGTCACCGGCCTGACGAAAAAGGAACTCTGGGCGGTCCGTCCTGACGGCCAGGGCGACGTGACCGACACCCATGTGGCGTGGAAGCTCGCCACCCACGTGGGCAAATACGCTTCGCCGATACTGGTGCACGGCCTCATCTACACGGCGGCCGAGGAGAGCTTCGTCACCTGCCTGGAGGCCGCCACAGGAAAGGTCGTCTGGACCGAGCGCATCGGCGGCAAATACGCAGCTTCGCCGGTTTATGCCGATGGACGGCTTTATTTCTTCGATCAGCAGGGGACGACCACGGTCCTGAAACCTGGCCGCACTTGCGAGCCGTTGGCAACGAACACGCTGGCGAGCGGCTTTATGGCTTCGCCGGCAGTCTCCGGCAAGGCGTTCTTCCTGAGAACCAAAACCCACCTGAACCGCGTTGAATCGGTGGGGTCCGAAAGCAAATGATTACGATCTGCCGGAGGCCTCGCTCTGCCGCTGCAAGACCGATCTGATTTGTTCGGCGGCCGGCATTTTGGCAGCGAGTTTTTGGCGCAGGAGGCGATAGAGCGCGGTGGCCTGCTGTTGGCTGGCCGCAATTTGTTCCGCGCTCAACCGTCCGAGCATTCGGTCGCGGCTTTCGTTGGCCTGCTTGAAACCCAAAGCAGTAGCTATGTTATACCACCACTTGTAGGCTTCGACATAATCCTGCGGCACGCCAGCAGCGTTTTCAAAGCAGAGACCCAAACGGTATTGCGATTCAAGATGCGCCTGCTCAGCGGCACGGCGAAACCACTTGGCGGCTTCGGCGTGGTCTTGTGCCACACCCAAACCCTCCTGGTAGAGTTGTGCCACACGGGCCTGGGCCTCCACGATCTCTTGTTCCGCGGCCAACTGCAACCACTTGGCAGCCTCGGCGAAATCCTGTGCGACGCCCAGTCCCTGGTCATAGTATTGACCGAGCCGGGCTTGCGCTTCCGCGACACGTTGTTCGGCCGCTGGTCGGAACCAATGGGCGGCCTCCGCGTAATCCTGCGCCACGCCTTGTCCGCGATCGTAGAGCCAGGCCAGCCGGATTTGCGCGAGCAGGTGGCGCTGCTGGGCGGCCAGTCGATACCAACGAACGGCTTCAGCGTAGTCTTGAGGCAGACCGTGTCCGTTTTCGGAGTAGAAACCGAGTTTGAATTGCGCCGTCGCCTCGTTCTGGTTGGCCGCGAGGCGGTACCATTGGATGGCTTTGGCCACATCCAACTCCACGCCGAGGCCCTGTTCATAGCATGAACCGAGATGCAACTGAGACCCGACGTGGCCCCGCTCGGCTGCGACCTGATGCCACACCGCCGCTTGCGCATGATTCTTGGGCAAACCCTGGCCATGGAAATAGAGCTGTCCGAGGGAAAAGGCCGCCTCCAGATGGCCTTGATCGGCCGCTTTCTGGGTCCAGTGCGCCGCCTCGGCATAATCCTGGGGAACTCCCTGGCCCTTGAGGCAGCAAACGGCGAAGCGGTGCTGCGCGTCCACGTGGCATTGTTCGGCGGCGCGGTGAAACCATTGCGCGGCCTCGGCATCATCTTGCTCCACGCGCTGACCGGTCTGGTAGAAGCATGCCAGTTTAAACTGGGCTTCGGCGTGGCCATTCTCGCCCGCCCGACGGTACCAGTTGAGCGCCTCGGCAAAGTCAACTGGCAACCCTTCGCCGGATTCGAGGCGGCTGGCCAGCGTGTATTGGGCGACAACATGGTTTTGTTCAGCAGCCCGGCGCTGCCACAGAATTGACTCCGCAAAATCCTGCGGCACGCCTCGCCCTGCCTGGCAAAGTCCGCTCAGGACAAACTGGGCCTCAGCCACGCCCCTTTCGGCGGCGGTCTGGATCAAAAGACCCGCCAACACATCGTCTTGGGCGAGATCCTGGCCGGCCAGGTATTTCTGTCCCAGTCTGAACTGGGCAACAGGATCGTCCAATTCCGCCGGCTGCAACTGCGAATCGGGGGCGTCCAGGCTCCGGCTTTCATCAGTCGGCAGAGGCGGCGGCGCGTGAGCGGCAATCGTTTCCGTTGGCCCGCTGCCTGATTCGACAAGCCTTGGACCATCGTCGGCCGTCGCCGGAATAGGCTGACTGGCTTCCCGTTCGCCGATAGCCGGCGAACTAAGTGTTATGACTGGCTGGGATGAGGTCGTGTCCTCATCACTATCCGCAACCGGAGCCGGCGGGGGCCCTGAATCGGCGGCAGTTTCGGCCTTCTCTGTTGCAGCTTGCGAGATTTCTGTGCTCTCCTCCGATGTCTCCTTCGATGACTCCTCAGCGCCCTTGTGCGAAGCCGTTTCCCGGACCTCGTCTGTTTTGTTTTCAGGCTCTTCCACCTTCGCCAGCTCAGCCTCAGAAGGCTCGAGTTCATCCAGCGCCGCTTGCGCATCTGGATCCCCGTTCTCGGCCGCGCGGTGATACCAGGCGATCGCCGAGTCAAGATTCTTTTTGACCCCGTCGCCGATTTCGAAACAGTACCCGAGATTGAACTGCGCGGCGGGATGTCCTTGCTCAGCAGCCCGGCGGTACCATTCGACCGCCTTGGTGGTATCGGCGGGCAGTTCTTTCCCCTGTTGATAGAGCGCCCCCAAGACAAACTGGGATTCGGCGTTGCCCGCGAGAGCGGCCTTGGTCAGCCAATTGGCAGCCGAGGTCACGTTCTGCTTCACGCCGTTGCCTTGCAGGTAAGCCATGCCCACTTCGTGCTGCGCATCGACATCACCCGCGGGAGCCTTGAAGAACAGAGTCTTGACACTTGCGTTAGACACAACAGAGGGAAATTAACCGTACATGGCACGATAATTCAATGAAATTCCTGCTGGCAATCAACGGCCAGCCCAAAGCAGCGTTTTATCCGGTCCGCCGGGCCGCATTACCTGAACCCCCTTGACAGAGCGTCTCGGCCAGTGGACGCTAGGCCGTCCAACAATCAATTTATGACATTAACAACCGAAGACAGCCTTATTATTCACAAAACAAAGGAGCTTTGCCAAACGATCCTCGACCACCCTGACTTTGAATCCATGAAACGCCAGATCGACGCGTTCATGTCCGATGAGGAGGCGAAAGAGCAATATCAAAACTTGATCGAAAGAGGAGAGGCACTGAACGTGAAGCAGCAGCAAGGCGTCCGGTTGACAACTGAGGAGATTGCCGATTTTGAGCAGCACCGGGAGGCGGTCGTCAATGATCCTGTCGCCAAAGGCTTCCTCGACGCACAACAGGCCATGCAAAAGGTTCAAGAATCTGTCGGTCAATACGTCACCAAAACCTTTGAACTAGGGCGCGTGCCGCAGGATGAGGATCTTGGATCGGGTTCTTGCGGTCATGGCTGCGGCTGTCATTAAGCGCCGGGGACGGACTTGGCGTTAGCTAACTGCACATAATCAGTTCCAACGCAACAACTTTAACGGGCTTCGGTCGTTCGTTTTTCGCCGGCTTGATGCTTGCTCCGTCTGGGCTGCTGCCTTTATGCCCATTGTAGGCCCCAACCAAGTGATTGTTCGAAAAGAGAGATTCACGTGACATCAGCCAAGCAGCTCGTCTCCGAGCGATTTCCTCGCTCTTCGAAGTACCATCCCGAATGGGTCGTCGCCAGCGCCAGCAGCGCGGCTAACGTGCTGTGGATAACCGAGTGGCTCGCCGCGGCGCTTGACTTGCGGCCCGGTATGCGGGTACTGGACCTCGGCTGCGGGCGGGCGTCGTCGTCGATTTTTCTGCGCCGCGAATTCGGCGTGCAGGTTTGGGCAACGGACCTGTGGTTCAGCGCCTCGGAGAACTTCCAGCGAATCCGCGATGCCGGCGTCGAGGACGGCGTGTTTCCGATCCATGCGGACGCCCGGGCGCTGCCGTTCGCCGCGGAGTTCTTCGACGCCATCGTGTGCATCGATTCCTTCAGTTACTACGGGACGGACGACCTCTACCTGAACTACCTCGCCCGGTTTGTGAAGCCGGGCGGCCCGGTGGGAATTGCGGGTGCCGGGCTGGTGCGGGAAGTCGAAGGTCCTCTTCCCGAGCATCTTCGCGAGTGGTGGACCCAGGATCTCTGGTGCCTGCATTCGGCGGCTTGGTGGCGCCGACACTGGGAACGGACCGGCATCATGGACATTGACCTGGCCGACACCATGCCCGACGGCTGGCAACTTTGGCTGGACTGGCACAGGGTGGTAGCCCCTGACAATGAAGCGGAAATCAAGGCGCTCGAGGCTGATCGTGGCCGCTGCCTCGGCTACGTTCGCTTGGTGGGTCGCCGCCAAGGCCTAGCGAAGCTAGTGGATCACATTGTGTCCTTGCCCGCGCAGTACACGAAAAAGCCTTTGCTCCGGAGCGAGGAGTAGTGGCTCTGAAGGAGAAACCGTTGTGGCGAGGGATGTCCTTGTGTCGCCTGGCCCGGCGAACCATTGACATTTGAACGCATCCCTCCTATCAGACAGCCGATGTTTTCAAGTATTGCTTTTAGAGGTTTGGTCGAGTTCAGCCCTGGTTTTGCGCCTCGCCGGCAGGTAAGCCACGTTCTCTTTGACTTCGACGGCACGCTTTCGCTGATTCGAGAGGGCTGGCCGGTGGTCATGATGGGAATGTTCATGGAAATGCTGCCCCGGCGCGGAGATGACGCGGAGGAAGCGCTCCGCCAAATGTTGTTCGATGACATGATGCGGCTGAACGGCAAGCAGACAATCTATCAAATGATCCAGTATGCGAAGCGGGTCAAGGAACGCGGCCAAACACCCCGCGAGCCGCTCTGGTACAAGCATGAATACCTGCGCCGATTGAATGAAACCATCCGCAACCGCCTGGAAGGCTTGCGCAATGGCAACCTGCAACGCGATGCTCTGTTGGTTCATGGCTCCCGGCCTTTGCTCGAACTGCTGCAACAACGCCGCTTAAACCTCTATCTGGCCAGCGGCACCGACGAAACCTTCGTCAAACAAGAAGCCGAATTGCTGGGGCTGACCCCGTATTTTGGCGAGCGGATTTATGGCGCCCAGGATGATTACAAACGATTCTCCAAGAAAATGGTCATCGAACGGATTCTGCGCGAGAACCAGATTGCCGGCGAGCAACTGCTGGCTTTTGGCGATGGCTACGTCGAAATTCAAAACACAAAAGAAGCCGGCGGATTGGCGGTGGCGGTGGCGAGTGATGAAGCCAACAACGGCTCAGGGAAAATGGACGAATGGAAACGACAGCGATTGCTGGGGGTCGGGGCTGATATGGTCATCCCCGACTTTCGCGATGCGGAAGCTTTGCTCGATTGCATCTTTGCCCAATGAAGCTCGATTTGACGAAGCTGAAAGTCCTTCCTTTGAGCGAGCGCCGGAGCTTGAGCCAGATCGAGAATATTCTGGTTCAACCCGAAGCCACGTCACCACGGTGCGCAGAACCGGTCCTCAAGACGATCAGCCAGTGCGCGAAAAGAATCGTCGCGGCTCGCCGGCGAGATGCCAGCGTGATGCTCCTTTATGGCGCTCATCTGCTGCGCAATGGCGCCGGCTTGATTCTGGAACGAATGATGGCTCAAGGTTGGATCACACATCTGGCGACCAACGGCGCCGGCACCATTCATGATTGGGAATACGCATTTCTGGGACGGTCCACTGAGAACGTCGAACAAAACGTGGCGGCGGGAACCTTTGGGACGTGGGCTGAAACGGGGCGCAATATCCATCTGGCGCTGCATGCGGGCGCTTTGAACGACGAGGGTTACGGGGAGGCGTTGGGCCGGTTTATTATGGAAGACGGCGCGACTTTGCCCGGCATTGAATCGCTTGAGGACTTGCTCCGGGCTGACCCCGGTCATCCTCTGGCCGGCGCTCGTGCCGATTTGCTGCAAGCCATGCGGGTCCACGGGCTTCCGCCAGGACGGCATAGTGTCGTGCATCCCTGGAAGCATGCTTCCATTTTGGGTCAGGCGTTCCGCCACAATGTTCCGCTCACGGTGCATCCAGGCATCGGCTACGACATCATTGCCAATCACCCGATGTTCAACGGAGCGGTCATCGGGCGCGCGGCCACCCTTGATTTCAGGCTGTTTGGCGGGGCGGTGGACAGATTGGATGAAGGCGTTGTGCTGTCAGTCGGTTCTGCCATCATGGCACCTCAAGTGTTCGAGAAAAGCCTGAGCTGCGTCAACAATCTCAGGCTTCAGAATGGCCGGTCCATCGTGCAAGGCCATGCCGTTTTCGTCATTGATCTTCAGGACGGCGGGAACTGGGACTGGCGCCAGGGCGAGCCGCCCAAGAGCAATCCGGCCTACTACCTTCGGTTCTGCAAAAGTTTTTCGCGCATGGGAGGGCAAATGCATTATCTGCAATGCGATAACATCGCTTTCCTCCATAACTTGTTTCACCAACTGTCGGCGCTATGAACGAAGCCCGCTTTCATTCCATCACCGGGAAGTACCCAAAGCTTCGGGTGGCGGTGGCAGGCGATTTTTGCCTGGACCGCTACCTGGAAATTGATCCCGCCAAATCGGAGATTTCCATCGAAACCGGCCTGCCGGTCCATAATGTGGCGAACGTCCGGTCGCAACCGGGTGGCGCGGGCACTATCCTGAACAATTTGGTGGCGCTGGGAGTCGGCGAGATTTATCCGATCGGTTTTGCAGGCGAAGATGGCGAAGGCTACGAACTGCGCCGCGCACTGGAGGCCAAGCCCGGTGTGCGACTCGATTATTTCTTCCAGACGCCACTGCGCCGCACTTTTACTTACACCAAGCCATTGCTGATTGAAGCGAATAAGCCACCGGTGGAACTCAATCGGCTCGACTTCAAGAATTGGTCTCCCAGCCCGGAATCGGTTCAAGACCGCAGTGTCAACTCTCTCCTCCAACTGGCAGACAAAATCGATGCCATTGTTTTGCTCGACCAAGTCAGCATTCCCGAGACCGGCGTGGTGACAGCCAAAGTGCTGGCAGCCATCGACGGCATTATCAAGCTCCGTCCTGATTTGCTGATCATCGGTGACAGCCGGCGCAGCTTGAAGAATTATCCGCCCATCTCTTTCAAGATGAATAACGCCGAACTGTCCGCGTTGACCGGTGCGAATGTGGGCTTGAGTTTGGATGAGATTCGCGCGCAGGCACTCGGCCTATGCCGCCAGCAAGGCCGTCCGGTATTCGTGACGCTGGCCGAGCGCGGCATCCTGGGAGCTGCTCCCGACGGCGAGATTCAACATCTGCCTGCTTTGCCGCCGCGCGGCGAAATCGATGTCGTAGGAGCAGGCGACTCCGTCACGGCCAATCTGACCGCCTCGCTGGCCGCCGGCGCCGGCCTGAAGGAGTCCCTGGAAATGGCGGCGCTGGCATCGTCGATCGTGATTCATCAGTTGGGCACGACTGGAACGGCCACGGTCCGCCAGATCAACGAGCTCCTGCACTGTTCCCCCTTGCTCGATTCATAACAAAAGCCGTTAAATGGTTTGCCATGGGCCGGCTTTGCGCCATAGACTTTACGCGGCGTTTGCAGACTATCAGGCAAAGGCCGTTTTTTATGGAAGTTCAAGTCGCAGTTTTGTGTGATTCAGCCTCGGATTACCGTGGCAAGCTTTGTATTCTCGGCACCTTCGACACGATTCTCGCCTCGAAACTGCCCACCGTCCATCCGCATTGTTCCATTGCCTTGCGCATGGTTTTCCGAGATTCGGATGTTGGCCAGCACGGATTCAAAATCGGCCTGATTGACGAAGACGGCAAAAGCATGCTGCCGAAGATCGAGCCGGCCATGGACGTCAAACTGCCGGAGAATGTCTTTTTTTATTCGTGCAATTTAATTTTCAATTTACAGCAGATAAAATTCGAGAAGCCTGGCCAGTATTCCATCGACCTAATCATGGATGACAGAATGATCGCGCGCATTCCCCTGCAGGTCATGCTGGCTCAAAAGGGCTATTGACGCAGCAGAACCAGCGCAGACAAGCCCCGGTCAGAATGATCGCTGCTTTGTGGCGGATCGAAAAAAGGCGACTCTTTCGAGTCGCCTTTCTCAATTCCCAAACAACAAATCCTCCTTAATGACAGACAACTTAGAGGAACGGCATTATTCGGCTACCCGTTTTTTGTCAAAAACTTGTCCTTTTTTGCGCGGCAAAGTGGCCATTGCGGCAGGCTGAAACGGCTTGAGCTTCCCATGAACCTAAATCCGGCAGTTGAGAAACCACGGATGACACGGATGACACGGATGATAACCACTTTCGCGAAGGGCGGGAGCCTCCTCCGTGCTCACCCGCCGGGTGAAAGCTCGCTCCAACACAACATCTTCTTCCGTGTCATCCGTGAAATCCGTGGTTCCAACTGCTTTTTCTAGTGTAGTGTCGCGCAATTAACTTTACATTGCTTATGACTGGGATAGGATTCT
>CAYIIH010000111.1:0-22582 GCA_964363225.1 uncultured Verrucomicrobiota bacterium
CGCCGCCAGCCAAAACCCCCTGCTGAAAAACCTACCCGTTCTATGCAGAATCTAATCTGTCCCCTTGCACCGGAGCATTGACAATTGGCTAATTATGAAGTTTATTTCTCCTCATAAAAGCACCTCTTTCTAGCGTTCGAGTTGGCCATCACCTCGCCCAAAGCTTGGCCACCAGCGGTCTTAGGTTCACAAAACAACGTCAGGGCATTTACGACGTTTTGCTGGAAAGTCATGATCATCCAACTGCTGAAGAAATCTTTAAGCGGGCCAAAGAGGGCATGCCAGAAATTTCTTTCGCCACAGTCTATAATTGCCTGAGTGTCTTGGTGCAATGCGGACTGGTTCGCCAGGTAATTCTGGACCGGTCGCCAGCTCGCTTTTGTCCAAACATGAAGGACCATTACCATTTTTACTGTGAAGAGTGCGGCCAAGTCATCGATATTGACGCTCCGCCATCCGGTTCGATTGCTGATCTACAGTTGCCCGAAGGTTTCCGCGTTGCTCATTATGAGCTTTCACTGCGCGGTTCCTGCCCTCAATGTTCAGCGCGAGATCAACATATTTGTCATCCTAAGTAGCTTTATATTAGCTACTTATGATGTTTTATTGAGTCTCTTGTTCGCTTCGATAACACCGAATTGGTCCAGCATTGGGACTTGTTGAAAGCAACGAGCAAGAAAAAGGAGTCTGCCAGAAAATTCTCGACAAGAAAGCCACGCGACTGCACTTTAGAATCATTCTAAGTAATGCTATGGACAATTCATCCGCGCGAACTATATTGGCAATGGCAAGTGCAAGAATTGCAAAGTGGACAAAGGGCCATGACTTTGGGCCTGTTGGACGCACAAAAAAACTTGTCGCGCGCAGAACGCATGGGATGCTTTTATCCAACAGCGTTTTGGGTTCAATCACACGATAGAGCGGACGGCTGAAAGTGACTCGAAAACAGAGAGGCCGTGCCGGAATCTGATTAAGCAACTTTATGAGCAGTGCCACAGAGACAATCGAGAAATTCGTCAGCAAGGAATATCAGTACGGCTTTTTCACAGACGTTGAGTGTGATGCGGCCCCGCGCGGGTTGAACGAAGATATAATTCGTTTGATCTCCAGCAAGAAGAAGGAACCGGAGTTCATGCTGCAATGGCGCCTGAAGGCTTATCGGCATTGGTTGACCATGACGGAGCCGACGTGGCCGAATGTGCATTATCCTCGGATCGATTATCAAAACATCATTTACTATTCTGCGCCGAAGCAAAAAACGGATGGGCCGAAGAGTCTTGATGAAGTTGACCCGAAGCTGCTCGAAACTTACCAGAAATTGGGCATTCCCCTCAGGGAACAGGAACGGTTGGTGGGGGTGGCCGTTGACGCGGTGTTTGATAGCGTCTCCGTGGCGACGACGTTCCGGGAAAAGCTGGGGGAATTGGGCATCATCTTTTGCTCCTTTTCCGAAGCAGTCCACAACCACCCCGACTTGGTGAAGAAGTATCTGGGATCGGTCGTTCCTTATTCGGACAATTTCTTTGCCGCCTTGAATTCGGCCGTCTTCAGCGATGGCTCCTTTTGTTACATTCCGAAAGGAGTGCGTTGTCCGATGGAACTTTCGACTTATTTCCGAATCAACGCGGCGGACACCGGCCAGTTTGAGCGCACACTGATTATTGCCGAAGAAGGCAGTAGCGTCAGTTACCTGGAGGGCTGCACGGCACCCAGACGCGATACCAATCAACTGCATGCGGCCGTCGTAGAATTGCTGGCGCTGGACAATGCGGAAATCAAGTATTCAACCGTCCAAAACTGGTACCCGGGCGATGAGCAAGGCCGGGGTGGCATCTACAATTTCGTAACCAAGCGCGGGTTGGCCAAAGGGGTGAATTCGAAGATTTCCTGGACGCAGGTCGAAACCGGCTCGGCCATCACCTGGAAATACCCCAGCGTGATCCTGAAAGGCGACAATTCGGTAGGCGAATTCTACTCTGTGGCTCTGACGAACAATTATCAGCAAGCCGATACTGGCACGAAAATGATTCATATCGGCAAGAACACCCGCAGTACGATTGTCTCGAAGGGCATCTCGGCTGGCCACGGGCAGAACAGTTATCGGGGCCAGGTCAAAATCCTGAAGAGCGCCGCCAAGGCGCGGAATTTTTCACAGTGCGATTCGCTTTTGCTGGGCAACAAGTGCGGCGCGCACACGTTCCCTTACATCGAAGTCAAGAACACTTCCGCCCAGGTGGAACATGAAGCCTCGACATCGAAGATTGGAGAAGACCAGGTCTTCTACTGCAATCAGCGAGGGCTTTCCACTCAGGATGCGGTGAATATGATCGTCAACGGCTACTGCAAAGAGGTCTTTCGGCATTTGCCGATGGAATTTGCCGTTGAAGCTCAAAAGCTCCTGGGCGTGAGTCTGGAAGGAAGCGTCGGTTAACAAGAAAGCACGGAGATCGAAATAATGTTAGAAATCAAGAATTTGTCGGCCGGAGTCGATGGAAAGGTGATTCTGAAAGGGATCAACCTCACGATTCATCCCGGCGAAGTGCATGCCATTATGGGGCCAAACGGGAGCGGCAAAAGCACTTTGGCCCAGGTCCTGGTGGGCCGGGCGGATTACGAGGTGACCGGAGGCGAGGTGATCTACAATGGAAGAGACCTGCTGGACATGGACCCGGAAGAACGCGCCCGGGAAGGAGTCTTCCTCGCCTTTCAATACCCAGTGGAAATTCCCGGCGTCAACAGCACTTACTTTCTGAAGGCAGCGCTGAATGAGGTGCGCAAACATAAAGGTCTGCCCGAACTCGACGCCATCGATTTCCTTTCGCTGGTCAAGGAAAGAATGAAGATTCTCGAACTCGATCAGAGTCTGCTCAACCGGTCAGTCAACGAAGGCTTTTCCGGAGGCGAAAAGAAGCGCAATGAGATCTTTCAGATGGCCGTCCTGGAACCCAGGCTGGCCATTTTGGACGAAACCGATTCGGGGCTGGATATCGACGCTTTGAAAATCGTCGCTTCCGGCGTGAACAAACTGAAACGCCCGGACAATGCTCAGCTCGTCATCACCCATTACCAGCGGCTGTTGAATTACATCGTGCCTGATTACGTGCACGTCCTCTTTGACGGGCGCATCATCAAATCCGGCGACAAGAGCCTCGCTTTGGAGCTGGAAGAAAAAGGTTACGATTGGATTCTTCAGGACGAGGCTCATTCTGTTCTGGCGGTCAATTCCTAGGTTTTGATCATGATCCAGACCGCGAAAACTTCCGAATTCGAAAAGGCGGACCCCATTTTGTCGGCCTTTGACCAACTCGAAAAGAGGCTCTCTCAGAAAGGCCCCGCCTGGGTTCATCTGGTGCGCAGAGCAGCCATCTCCCATTTCGCCGAGCTCGGTTTCCCCACGACTAAGGATGAGGAATGGAAATACACGAATGTGGCTCCCATTGCCGAACTTGCGTTTCGTCCAACCGGGCCGTACGCGCCGGGCAGCCTCATGCCCGGCAGCATTGAAGAGTTCACTTTTGCGGGTCTGCGCGGCCAGCGTCTAGTGTTCATCAATGGCCATTATGCTCCCGATCTTTCCTCCGTCGTTCCGCCGGTCGATGGCCTGCAAGCGGGGAGTCTGGCCACGGCCTTGCACGGTGGCGTCACCGGATTGGAAAAGCACCTGGCACGCTATGCGCGCTACAACGAAAATGCCTTTGTGGCCCTGAACACCGCTTTCTTTCAAGACGGCGCCTGTATCGTCATTCCGGCTCAACAGGTGCTCGAAGAACCGATTCATCTGCTGTTTATCGCCACGGCGCAGGATGCCGGGGCCACAGCCTGCCCGCGAAACTTGATTATCGCGCAAGAGGAAAGCCAGGCCAAAATCATTGAAAGTTACGTCTCTCTGGCGGATGCCACACACGTCACCAATGCAGTCACTGAACTGGTACTCGAGGCCGGCGCCAAAGTTGAGCACTGCAAAATCCAGAACGAAAGCTGCAACGCCTGGCACATCGCCACCATTGAGGCTCATTTGGGGCGAAACTGCCAGTTGCTCTCCCACTCGGTCTCGATAGGCGCGCGGCTCGCGCGGAACAATATCAACGTCACGTTGGACGCCGAAAGAATTGAGGCGACTTTGAACGGCCTTTATCTTGGAAAAGGAGGGCAACTGGTCGATCATCACACGGCTATCTGCCATGCCCAGCCGCACTGCCAAAGTCACGAGCATTACCACGGCGTCCTGGATGGCCATGCCCAGGGCGTTTTCAACGGGAAAATCTTTGTGCGGCCGGAGGCGCAGAAAACCGATGCCAAGCAAACGAATCGCAATCTGCTGCTGTCTCAGGAAGCAGCCATCAACACCAAACCGCAGTTGGAAATATTCGCCGACGATGTAAAATGCACTCACGGGGCCACCGTGGGCCAATTGGACGAAGAGGCCTTGTTCTATCTTCGGGCCCGCGGCATTGGCCTGGATGCGGCGCGACAGATGCTCATTTGGGCGTTTGCCAGCGATATTTTGGATCGAATCAGCATGGAACCGGTCCGAAAGCATCTGGATCAGCTTTTACTCCGTTGGTTCGCGCGGAAAGTGAAAAAGGCCAGCTAGAAGCCGCGCTGGCCGGCGCTGTCACCCTCGCTGGCTGGCACCATTGTTCGAGCGATTGATCAAATGTTTGACGAACTGAGCGATCTTTATCAAGAGGTCATTCTTGACCACAGTCGAAGCCCTCGCAATTTCCAAAAACTGGAAGTGGCCAATCGAGTGGCCGAAGGCCATAACCCCCTGTGCGGGGACCGCGTCACCGTGTACGTGCTGCTTGAAGATGACGTCATCCGTGATATCAGTTTTCAGGGTTCCGGTTGCGCCATTTCCAAGGCCTCTGCTTCCATGATGACCGCCAGCCTCAAGGGAAAATCCAAAGCGGAAGCAGAAAAGTTGTTCACCCAGTTTCATGAAATGGTCACCACCGGAAAATCCAACCCCGCCGAACTGGGCAAGTTGCAGGTCTTTGGCGGGGTCAACAAGTTTCCGGCTCGGGTGAAATGCGCCGCCTTGCCCTGGCACGCCCTGGTGGCGACTCTGAATGGGAAGGAAAACATTGTTTCAACCGAATGAAATGCCCATGAACGAAACCTTGACTCTAAAGCGCGCTTGCCAAGCCGTTTTAATTCCGGCCGGCACGACCGTCACACTGCCCGCCGGCACCGAAGTTCATATCACCCAATCGCTCGGCGGAGCTTACACCGTCCTCGCCCAAGGTTGCATGGCCCGCATCGCAGGCAAAGACGCCGATGCGCTGGGCTTGGAATGCGAAGCTTCTGCCGCCAAGACCGAGACCGCAGCCCCGGTAGGCCCGGTCGATGAAAAACTCCTTTGGGACCAGATGCGGACCTGCTACGACCCCGAGATCCCGGTGAACATTGTTGACTTGGGATTGATTTACGACTGCCAAATCGTTCCGCTCCCCGAAGGCGGCAGCGCCGTCAACGTGAAGATGACTTTAACCGCGCCGGGCTGCGGCATGGGCGCTTACATCGCCGGCGACGTGGAAAATAAAATCCGCGATGTGCCTGGCGTCAAAGAGGTCCATGTCGAGTTGGTCTGGGACCCTACGTGGAACCAGAGCATGATGACCGAAGCCGCCAAACTTCAACTTGGCTTGCTCTGAAGAATCCAACACAAAACCGTTCTCCGCTTATTTAGAATTTATGGCTGATCCAGCGAACGAATACCTTGAGTGGGAATCGTTGCGCGCGGACTTTCCAATCCTGCACCAGCAAGTCCACGGCTGGCCCCTGATCTATTTCGACAACGCGGCGACGACCCAGAAGCCCCGCCCCGTCCTGGAAGCGCTCCGCAATTTCTACGAAAAGGACAACAGCAACGTCCACCGGGGCATTCATGAATTGAGCAACCGCGCCAGTGCCTCTTATGAAGCAGCCCGCAGCCGGGCCGCCCAGTTTCTCAATGCCCGCAGCACGGATGAAATCGTCTTTACGCGGGGCACCACCGAAGCCATCAACCTTGTGGCCCAGGCCTGGGGAACCAAACACCTCCGGGCCGGCGATAAAATCCTGCTCACGGAGATGGAGCACCACAGCAATATCGTCCCGTGGCAACTGCTGGCCGAACGGGTCGGCGCCCAGTTGCTTTATCTGCCGGTAACGGGAGATAACGGCCTCCTCGACCTGAGCCGCCTCGACGAATGGTTGACCAAGGAAATCAGACTCTTTGCCTTCACCCACATCTCCAACACGCTCGGCACCGTGAACCCGGCGGCCGACCTGTGCGCCCGGGCCAGAAAACTCGGCATTGTCACTCTCGTGGATGCCGCCCAAAGCGCGGGGCACCGTCCGCTGGACGTCCAGGAAATCGGCTGCGACTTCCTGGCGTTGTCCGGCCACAAAATGTGCGGTCCGACGGGCATTGGTCTTCTCTACGGCCGCCTGGAACAGCTCGAAGCAACCCCGCCCTATCAAGGCGGAGGCGACATGATCTCCAGCGTTGATTTTCACAGAAGCACCTGGAACAAGGTTCCGCACAAATTCGAAGCCGGCACTCCCAACATCGCCGGCGCCATCGGCCTGCACGCGGCCATGGAGTACCTGGACCGCCTTGGCCGCCAGAACATCGCCGAGCACGACCATGCGTTGAGCGCCTATGCCTACGAACAACTCGCGCGCCTCAAAGGCATCCGCTTGTTCGGCCCGCAGACCGGCCGGGCGGGCCTGGTCAGTTTTCTCCTCGAGGATATCCACGCTCATGATGTTGTGACCGTCGCCGACCAACGCGGCATCGCCTTGCGCGGCGGCCACCACTGCAATCAGCCGCTCATGAAGAAACTCCGCGTCGAATCCACCACCCGCGCCAGCTTTTACTTTTACAACACCCGCTCGGAGGTGGACCGGCTGGTGGAAGTCCTGCTCGAAATCCAAAAGTTCTTCGACCATGGAAATTGAGTTATGATCGCCCCTCCCGAAACCATCGGCCCGCAAACCACCTTGCAGCGTGTCCTTGAAGTTTTTCCCGGCGCGCAGCGGGCCCTGTTCCGGCGCTATCACATCGGCGGCTGCAGCAGTTGCGGTTTTCAGCCTGGCGAGACTTTGGAAGACCTTTGCCGGCGCAACAACGACCTGCCCGTCGCGGAAGTCATCGCGCACATTCAAAGCAGCCACGAGCAGGATTTGCAGATGCAGGTGGCGCCGCTCGAACTCTCTCAATGGCTGGCCCGTGGTGAACCGCTGCGTCTCCTGGACATTCGGACGCGCGAAGAATGGGAAGCGGCCCGGATCGAAGGCTCCATTTTGCTCTCGCAAGACCTCTTGCAGGACATGCTCGCCAAGTGGCCCCGCAACGCATTGATCGTGATCTGCGATCACCTCGGAAAGCAATGCATGGATGCCGCCGCCTATTTTCTCGGGCACGGATTCGAGAATGTCCGGGCCTTGCGCGGCGGCATTGATGCCTGGTCACAAGAAGTAGACTCCAAAATCCCGCGTTACCGATTGGAATAACCGCGCTCCGATGGAAAACGATCTCCAGCAAAAAATTGCCGAGGCCATTCAAAATCCGAAGAACATGGGCGCATTGGAGTCCGCCGACGCCATCGGCACGGTCGGCAGCCCTTCCTGCGGCGACATGGTCCGGTTGTGGATCAAGTTCAGGGAAGAGAAGGGCCGGAAAGTCATTGACCGCGCCACCTTCCAGACCTTCGGCTGCGAAACCGCCATCGCCGTCGCCAGCCTGGCCACGGAAATGATCCGAGGCAAAACGGCCCAGGAAGCCCTCTCCATGTCCGGCTCCGATCTGGCCGGCGAGCTGGGACCATTGCCGCCCATGAAGATTCATTGCGGCCAACTGGTCGAAGGGGCTCTGCGCGCAGCCTTGGACCCGGCCAGCCAGGAAGCAAAAGCTTCCCAACCATCAGCCACGCCACCACCAGCCCATTCGCCCAGTCTGATGGAGAACTTCACACAGCCCGCCCAAAAAACGGGCGGGGTGAAGATCATTTTCTTGGAGTAAGATTCGGCTGGCCGAATGAAGAAATACCTTCTCGAGTTCGGACCGTTTTTGACGCACCCACCTTGGCAGACTGTGGCGAAAAGATGCGTGCGCCCGCGCGGCAATCCTGTGTGGACAAGGATGCCGACCATCGGTAACGTCCGGCAGTAAGCGTGCGCGGTTGTAAGAATCGTAGAGCCATGTCGCTTGAACTGACACATGAACGATTGGGTTGGCCGTCTCGCGACGAGATTTTCAGGCCGTCTGGCGAGGGGGTACGGGTTTTTGCGCGACTCGCTCAAGGCAAGATCGGCAATTCAATCGAGCGCCACTCGGACGCGCGTGGCGCAAAAGTTGGCGTGCTCTCGCCGAACCCAGGCTCGTCCGACACGGAGCCTGCTCTTGCGGTAGTTGCCGAATTCCAGCAACCCGTCTGTGACGCCACGCTTCGGGACATCCACCGGTTGGCTTGGAATTTTTCACGCTGCCCCATGGTGGTGACCATTGAACCTCACTTGCTCCGCGCGTGGACGTGTTGTGAGCCGCCGACAGACCAGTTGCATTTCGCCATCCATGAACTGCCAACGTCTCAGTTGGCCCGCTCCGACTGCCTCTCGCAACGGGCAGCCCAAGCTCTGCACTGGGTCAACCTGGTTTCCGGCCAGTTCTTCAAGGAGAACGCTCCCCGCTTCCGGCGAGACCAACGGGCCGACCAACTCCTGCTGGAGAACCTTCGATCTGTTAGAAGCGCACTCCGAGAGGCGGGTCTGAAAGACGACGACGTGTGCCATGACCTGCTGGCACGGGTCATCTTCATTCAATTCCTCTTCGACCGAAAGGATTCATCGGGCAAGGCGGCCCTCAATCCCAGCACTCTAGAGCGGTTGCACGACGAAGACGTCCTGAAGGCCAAGCATGGGGGCTTCGCCAGCATTCTCGCCGACTACGACGAAACCTATCGCCTGTTCCGTTGGCTCAACGAGCGATTCAATGGCGACCTGTTCCCGGGAAAAGGCGACAGCGCCGACGATCGCGAGCGCGCCTGGCAGGCTGAGAAGCGGCACGTTAAAGCGCCCCATTTGGACGTCCTGGCCCAGTTTGTCAGCGGCAAGCTCGACATGCCCGAAGGCCAGCGTTGTCTCTGGCGCGAGTATGCGTTTGACGCCATCCCGCTGGAGTTCATCAGCAGCATCTACGAGGCGTTTGTCACCGAACGCGCCCGCTCCGAGGGCATCTACTACACGCCGCCACATCTGGTCGATTTCACGCTGGACCGCGTGCTGCCGTGGGGTGGCGACGGCTGGGACTTGAAGGTTTTGGACCCCGCTTGTGGCTCCGGCATTTTTCTCGTCAAAGCGTTTCAGCGGCTCATTCATCGCTGGAAAAAGGCTCACCCGCAGGAAGACATCCGGGCGGAGACGCTGCGTCGATTGCTCGAAAACAACCTCTTCGGCGTGGACAAAGACCCGCACGCCGTGCGCGTGGCTTCCTTCAGCCTTTATCTCGCGATGTGCGACGAGATCGACCCGAAGCACTACTGGACCCAAGTGCGCTTCCCGGCCATGCGAGATCGCCGGCTCATCAATGCCGACTTCTTCGAAGAGCAGCTCGACGGATTCCGCACGGTTCAGGATGCCGAGAGCTACGACTTGGTTGTGGGCAACGCTCCCTGGGGTGAAGAACTCCTCACGAAAGCAGCCAAAGCCTGGGCTGGCGACCCGAACCACAGATGGCCGGTGGCAAACAAGGGGATCGGAACACTCTTCCTACCTAAAGCCGCTGCGCTGACCAAGCCCGAAGGCAAGGTGGCGATGGTCCAGTCTGCCAGTTCCTTGCTTTTCAACCGCAGCAGACCGGCACAGAAGTTCCGGAAACAATTCTTCAGCACCTTTCGTGTCGTGGAGGCTGTCAACTTATCGGCGCTGCGCTTCAAGGTCTTCAGCCAGAAAAGGGGCTTCGCAAAGGAGCCCGTGGCCCCTGCGTGCGTTATCACGTTTTGTCCGACTCCGCCAACGGACGAGAAGTTCTTCTACCTCAGCCCAAAGCTCACCGAGGACATCAAAGACGATTTCGAGCTCGTGATCGAGCCTCAGGACGAGAAGAGACTGCATCCATCCGACGGAGCAGATGATCCCCAAGTGTGGTCTGCCATGATGTGGGGACGCCAGCGTGATTGGACTCTAGTACGCCGACTCCGCGATTTACCCAACCTCGCCCGACTGAAGCTTAAGAACGTTATTGAGGTTCGAGAAGGGCTGATCCCAAGTGCCAAAGGCAAACTCCACAAGGGCACCGTGAAGCGACGCTTTTGGGCTGGCGATTCGCTCCCGCACGGTTCCTTTCTGTTCCTGGATGCTTCAGCAGTCCCCACAACAGAGGGTCTGAATACGCATAGACAGACATCATTGCGTGCGTTTGAGCATCCGCAACTGGTCGTCAAACAGAGCTGGCAAGAATCCGCCGGACGTTTTTGTGCCGCGCTGACTAGAACCAGTGAAAGCAAGGGGGTTCTTGTCACCCAGAGCTACCTGAGCGCGCATGCTTCGCCTGAAGACACCCCGTGGCTGGAATCAGCGTGCCTCAGCTACAACAGCATCTTGGCGGTGTTCTTCCTCCTCCTCACCAGCAGTCGTTTCGCGTCCTATCGTCCCGAACCGCTTGTGAAGGAACTTCTGGACGTTCCGATTCCCACTCCAAGCGAGAGAATGCTCGATGGACTAAGTTCCGAAGCCGATGTCGATGCTCGTGCATTCAAGGCTTTTGGTCTCAAGGACGCTGAGTGGGTTCTCGTGGAAGACCTTTTTAACTTCACCCTTCCAGACTTCAAAGGCAACGAGTCCTCTCCGGGCCGTCAACGCACCTGCAGGCGCTCAGGGTCGCATGAGGAGCCGGAACTTTCCCGCTATTGCGAATACTTCACGCGTGTCCTGAAAGCGGGCTTCGGCGGAGACAAGGCTATCACCGCCACGGTTTTTCAGGAGAAGGGCAAGGATCTCCTCCCGTTCAGACTCGTGGCCTTCCAACTGGGACAGCCAGCCAAGCAGGCCCTGCAGGTGGAGCGCCTCGACTTACCTGATTTGGTCGCGGAGTTGGAAACGCTGAACAGAACATGGCTCAAGACGCGCACTGGAAAGGCTGGCAGCGTCTATCACCAACGTGTAGCTCGGATTTACGACCACCGTGGCAAAGTGCCCACGGTGTTTCTGATCAAACCCGATGCGTGCCGCTACTGGACGCGCAGCATGGGTTTGCACGACGCTGACGAAGTCGCTGCCGACTTCGTTCGCTGGCAATCGTTCTCGGCCGGGTCCAGCGAGTTGCAGGGGACCCCCGCGTGAATCCAGTTGCCAATAGGGAAACGATCTCGGATGCGCCCTCAGCCGGCTTCGTGGCACTCGCCGGTCTTTGGTGCGCCGCACTTTCAGCCAATCTCTTGAGGTTCGTCTGGCTCGGGTACGATGCACTCCGTCGCGACATGCCGCCCGCCATCAACAAGAAGGACCTGGAACGGAGCCTGACGCAACTTCTCGCTCCTCGAATCCGCCGAGTGATGTCCGGGGACGAACCGTTCGATTTCGAACATGGCCCTTACGAACGGGAGACGATGAAACCGCCGCCGGCACAGCCACCGCAATACGACCTCGCGTTCGTACTGCGTGCGGATGAACGAGTGATGTGGCCGTTGGAGGCCAAGAAACTGGAGACCGATGGAGCAGTCGCTGACTACGTCGATGATGTAAGGAACCAATTCCTTCGCTGCCGCTATGCCCCTTTCTCCAGCGAAGGCGCCATGCTTGGCTACCTGCTCTCCGGCAGCCCCGCAATCGTGTTCAAGAACATCTCGGCCAAAGTCCCCTGTTCGCTGGAAGACCATCCGGCATTTCCAAATCGCCCACACAAGTTCTCACGCCATCGTCGCCAGGTCGCAGCCGGCAAATCGCACCCACGAGAGTTTCGATACCACCACCTGATTCTGGAGTTCCCGGAACTGCGGCCGCACGGCACGTGAGCCGAGGAACGAGCAGCACTCTTAGTTGACGCCCGTATCCGCCGCATCTCGATCATCGACATCCACAAGAAACGCGAGGAGATGGACCGTAGTTTTGTGACGACCGTGGCCAGCCGCTCGTCTTATTCTGTGAAAAGATTTTGGCTGAAAGATCATCGGCAAAGTGTTAAAGGCTCAGTGCAGCTCGGAATTGTTTGCGCTGTAGAGTCGGCTGCCCTCAGCCGAGGCGAAACCATGGGGCGGCTCGCCTCCGATTTTCCTGATTCCCTCGCGGCCCGTTTCATGGTTTGGTAGCGTCTATGCAAATCGTTGTTTTGGACGGCTACACTTTGAATCCCGGCGACTTGAGCTGGGATGGATTACAGGCGCTCGGTGAGTGCGCGATTTACGACCGGACCCCGCTCGAGCAGGTTTCGGCTCGAATGCACAGGGCCGAGATCGTCTTCACCAACAAGGTGGTGATCAGCCGCAAGACCATCGAAGGTCTGCCGGACCTGCGCTACCTCGGCGTCATGGCTACCGGTTACAACATTGTTGATCTCGCCGCGGCACGCGACAGGAAAATCGTCGTGACCAACGTGCCCGATTACGGCACGCCCGCGGTGGCGCAAATGGTCTTCGCGCTGTTGCTCGAATTAACGCACCACATCGGACATCATGCCCAAACTGTCCGCGAGGGGCGCTGGACGGCCAGTCCGGACTTTTGTTACTGGGACTTTCCGTTGGTCGAGCTAAAGGACCGGACCCTGGGCATTGTTGGCTTTGGCCGCATTGGCCGCAGTGTCGCCCGCATCGCTCAGGCTTTCGGCATGCGAGTGATCGCCGCGGAACCGCAAGGCCTCTCCGCCGACCCACCCGGCGTTGAAGCCGTTGACCTCGACACCCTTTTCCAAGCGAGCGATGTGATCAGCTTGCATTGTCCTCTGACTCCAGAAACGCAAGGCCTGGTCAATGCCCGCCGTCTGGGGCAGATGAAGAAAAGCGCGTTCCTGGTCAATACCAGCCGGGGCCCCGTGGTGAACGAAAACGATTTGGCCGACGCGTTGAATGCAGGCCAGATCGCCGGGGCCGCCCTCGATGTATTGTCTGTGGAACCGCCGCCGCCCAACCATCCGCTCTTCAGCGCTCGCCATTGCCTTGTCACCCCGCACATTGCTTGGGCGACTTACGAAGCCCGGCAGCGGATGATGCAAATCCTGGTGCGGAACCTGAAAGCATTCCTGGACGGCCAGCCGCAAAACGTGGTTTCTTAATCGACACTATGCAAACGACCGACAAGGCTCCGACTACAGGAGTGGTTTACTCCCCGGAATACAAAAAGCACCTCACAGGTTTCGGTCATCCGGAATCGCCGAAGCGTGTCGAGGCCGTCATGGCGGCACTGCAAGCGGCCGGTCTGGAAAATCAATTGCTCAAAATCGAGCCCCGCCCCGCGACGGAAGACGAGCTTCTGGCCTGTCACACACGCGAATATCTTCAGATCGTCAAACGAGACGTGGCCGCTTTGCGTCCCACGCTCAGCACGGGCGACACCAACATCAGCGAGCGCTCCCTGGAGATTGCTTTGCTGGCGGCGGGCGGCGTCCTGCAAGCGGTGGATGCGGTCATCGCATCCAAAGTGCGCAATGCGTTTTGCGTCGTGCGTCCCCCCGGCCACCATGCCACGCCCGGCGTCGGAATGGGTTTCTGTTTGTTCAACAACATCGCCATTGCCGCACGCTACGCGCAGAGAAAACATAAAATCGGCAAGGTCTTGATCGCCGACTGGGATGTGCATCATGGCAATGGCACCCACGATATTTTCTACGAAGACGGCACGGTGTTTGTTTTCAACACGCATCAGTGGCCGTGGTATCCGGGAACCGGACGGGCGGATGAAACCGGCGCCGGCAAAGGCAAAGGCTGCATCATGAACTGCCCTTTTCCCGCTCGTGCGGGACGCAAGGAAATCTTGGGCGCGTTTCAGGATAAGCTGGTTCCGGCTGCGAAAGCGTTCAAGCCGGAGTTGGTCATGATCTCGGCCGGGTTCGATTCGCGCAAAGACGATCCGCTGGGACATTTTTTGCTGACGGATGACGACTTTGCCGACCTCACCGGGGTCATGCTGGGCATCGCTCGCGAACACGCCCAGGGCCGGTTGGTCTCCGTTCTGGAAGGGGGCTACAACCTGACCGGGCTTGGCTTGGCGGCTGCGGCGCATGTGAAGAAGCTGTTGTCCGGCGCTTGATATTGCTGCCTTCGCTGCGGCTCGACCGCGCCGCAAAACACGCGGGCGAGGCCGGCTCACTTGCGCGTGAACCGGTCGAAGACGTGGATGACCGGCAGCGCGTTCCCTTCATCATCGAAGAAGCCCCGGCTGCGGAGGCGGCCGGTGACGGCCGGTTCCCACCAGAAAACGCCGATGCACCGGTGGTTCGGGGTGTTGAGCGCAATCCGGTTCACTTCCTCGAGGAACTCGCGTTGGCCTTCGGGCGTTTCGGGAAAGGGCGCAGGTTTGTTCCGGTATTCGGCGGGCCGCCAGTTGTAGGCCACTTCCACGAGAATGATGTCCTTCTGGTAAGCGTTGGCCATGAAGTCCAGGTTCTCGCGCAAGTCCAACAAACTGCCGTGCCACCAGGGATAGAATGACTGTCCGATCACGTCGTAGTCCACGCCATACGAATTCAGCTTGTCGAAGAAGGATTTCGTGGCGCGCCAATTCCCGCCCTTGTCGATGTGGATCATGATGCGGGGGCGCGCATTGGTGCCGCGGCCGGCGTCAACGCCCCGGATGCCGGCCTTCACGAGTTTGGCGAAGTTGCTCCAATTTGTGGGCAGGCGGCCGTCGGGCCAAAGCATGCCCGGGGTAATCTCATTGCCGACTTGGACCATGTCCGGGAGCACGCCCGCCTCGCGAAACGTGGTGATCGTGTCGCGAGTGTAATCGAAGACCGCCTGCACGAGTTCTGCGTGGGACTTGCCCTGCCAAGCTTTGGGAACGAATTGCTTTCCCGGATCGGCCCAAGTGTCGGAGTAATGGTAATTCAACAGGAACTTGAATCCCACACACAATCACACCGGGCACGCTGAGGCTGCGAAGCGTGATTCTTTCCGACGTTTCCATTGTCCTTTCCAGCCGATTAGAGGAAAAACGCCAGGGCCAGATGCGTGTCCTCGTCAATCAGCAACTTGATGTCGGCGGGCATCAGGCAGGTTGCTTCGCGAGTTTTTCGGCCTGCTTTTTCCAGTAGCCCATGTCGTTGCTGCGGGCGATGTCGCGGTCAATTTCCTTCTGGTGGTCGAAATAGCAGGCCAACGCGGCGTGCAACTGGCCCAAGGTCAGGTGTGGGAGGCTTTGCAGGATTTCATCGGCGCTCATTCCCATCTGATAGTAGCCCGCGATGGCGCGGACAGGCGTGCGCGTGCCCGTGACCACCGGGATTCCGCCGAGAATCGCCCGGTTGCGTGTGATGTGAGGATACGCTTTCACTTTCATAGCTTCGACTGCTAACGGATAAAAAACTTGATCCTGACTATGCCTAAAGCTTGGCGAGCCAACGCGTCGGGTTCAAGGTCTTTCTCAGGCCAGCCCTCAGCCTTTACTCGCAAGCAACTTCTCCCGCCCCACAAAGAATAGAAACCCGGTCAGCAGGACGAAGGGAATCAACGACAGACCATCCGAGAATCTCCCGGCGAAGAAAGGGTTATTGTCTGTGGCCCACCGTGTAAAGAACGCGTCCACCCGATCAAAAGCGCCCGCCATAATGGCGATGATAATCCCGGCAATCGCGCCGCCGGCAATGTAACCCGAGGCGGCCAACACGCCGGGGCTTCGGTCGGCGTCGGCCGCCAGATGCTCCTCGCTCAAATTCTCATGTTTCAAATCGTCGCGGCGCAGGTGGTCCACGAGCCACCGAACCATCCCTCCAATGAACATCGGCATCGAAGTCGCCAACGGCAAATAGACTCCCACCGCAAAAGCCAGCGAGGGAATGCCAGACATTTCAAGGACGATGGCGATCATCACACCAAATAGGACGAGTCCCCAGGGCAATTGCCGGTCTAGGATGCCTTTGATGATGTAGGACATGAGCGTGGCTTTGGGCGCGTCGAATTTCCGCACTTCGGTGCCGTCGGGACGTTTGGTGTGGATGCCGTTGATGCCCGGATCGACCAGATAAACCGCCGCGCCGCTCTCGTCCACCAGGTATCGTCCCGGCGGTCCTTTGCTATCGTCGGTCTTGTGCCAAACGAGATAACTCTTCGCATCCTGGCTTGCTTGCGGTCCGCGCAGCTTCTCGGTCGTGGTCAGTTTGGATGCATCGGTCTGTAATCCGGGCGCGACTTCGGCAATCGGAACATAGACGGTTGCTGCTGCGTTCAACCGCAGGAGAATGGGGCCGAGCACCAAGGCCGAAGCCAGCGCGCCGATGAGCAATGAAATCTGCTGATGCCTGGGAGTGGCGCCAACGAGAAAGCCGGTTTTGAGGTCTTGCGAAGTGGTGCCGCCATTGGAAGAGGCAATGCAGACAATTGCTCCCACCGAGAGGGCCGTCACGTAATAAGTCCCGCCGGTCCAGCCGATCGCCAGGAAAATCAGACAGGTCAACAGCAGCGTCGCCACCGTCATGCCGGAAATCGGGTTCGAGGAGGAGCCAATCTCGCCGGTCAACCGCGAGGAGACCGTGACGAAGAGGAATCCAAACAGAATAATGAGCACGGCCCCCACCACGTTCATGTGCAAGGTCGGCGCCAGCGTGATCGCCACAATCAAGCCGAGAATCCCCACAAACACGGCTTTCATTGAAATGTCATGGCTGGTCCGAGAAAAGGCCTGCGGCCGGCTGTTTCCCGCGCCGACGTCGCGCAACCCTTCTTTTAGCCCATGCCAGATCACCGGCAGAGAGCGAAAGAGACTAATGATACCACCCGCCGCGACTGCTCCGGCGCCGATGTAAAGAATGTAAGCGCCCCGGATTTGGTTCGGACTCATCTCGCTGATGGGGATGGTTCCGGGGGCCAGGGCGGTGGTCATGCCCTCGCCAAAAAATTTGATGATCGGAATCAGCACCAGGTAAGCCAGCACGCCCCCGGCGCACATGACGGACGCGATCCTCGGTCCGATGATATAGCCGACACCCAACAGCTCCGGCGAAATTTCCGCCGAGATCGACCCGGCTTTGAAAGGCGCGGGAAAGACTTTTTCAGGAACATCCTTCCAGCCCTTCAAGGCAATCATCACTGTCTTATAGACCAGTCCGATGGCAAACCCGACAAAGATGGGGAGGGCGCTCAGGCCCCTGCGCAAAGCGGCGGCTCCGCTCGTTTGGGCGTGCTCCTGCCAAGCTTCAGAAGCCAGCTTTCTCGATTCTTCGGAAGCTCCGGCTTTTAAGACTTCCGCGCAGGCGGTGCCTTCGGGATATTTCAGCAGGCCATGTTGCTGGACGATCAAAGCGCGCCGCAGCGGAATCATCATCAAAATGCCGAGCAACCCTCCCAGCACGGCCACCAGCATGACGCGGGTCACTTCCAGATCAAATCCCAGAATCATGATGGCCGGCATGGTGACACCGACGCCGAACGCGATGGATTCGCCCGCCGATCCTGACGTTTGCACGATGTTGTTTTCCAGGATGGTGGCGTCTTTAATATCGAACTTGGAAAGGAAGCCAAAGTTGAGGCCGATCTTGGGAAGGAGGCGAACGATACTGGCGGTCGTAGAGAAAAAGCGAAAGAGCGCGATCGAGATGACCGCCACCGGAATGGACGCGCTGACGGTGAGGCCCACTTTCAACACCAGGTAAAGCGACGACGCGCCAAAGATCATGCCGAGGAAAGTTCCGACAATGACGGCTCGAGGGGTGAACTCGCGCATGATCGTGGAGGGCGCTACGTAAGGTTTGAAGGCAGCTTTTGGCGATGGGGAATTGTGCCGGTCGCCGGCGTCGTTGGTTTCGGTAGCCATGAGAATTTGGATTCGGCGTTTCGCGCTTGTCGGGAACTTACTCTACTCGTTCGGCCAATATCAATGAGGTTTTCGAAGGGGCGATTGGGACGTGCGCCTCTTACATTTTTCCGGAGCGCGGACATTCTTGTCCGCTTTGGGTTGACCAAGCCTCGGGGGCGGACAAGAATGTCCGCGCTCCGGTCGCCAAGGTCGTGAACACCGGAAAAACGTGAGCTACGCCGGATTTCGACTTTCTCTTTCCCCAGACTCCAAGCTAACCTTGATGCGCGGCCCATAACAAGAACATCGTGACATTGAAGCAAACCACAGGCAAGGCGCTCGCCCTTGCGTCCGCGATTCTGTTGGCGGCCTGTGCCTCCAACCAGAGTCCCCGGCGCGATGGGGCGGCGGCCCAACCGAGATCATCGCCAACGGCCAAGCTCAGGCCGGGGAGCACGTGGCCACACTACACCTTGCGCGCGGAGAAAGTCTGGCAGCTCAATCTTCCGCAAGGCCAGCCATTCGATGCCTCCGGCCTGCTCCTGAGTTCGTCGGGCGATTTGCTGACAATCAATGATCGCGGCGCCACGGTGTATCGCATCCGATTCCTCGCCGGGACCAACGTGGCGGAGTTGATCCCGTTGACGGAGTGCTTCACCGACCGTCAGCTAGCGCCTTTGGCGGCGGAGAAGATTGGACGTTACGATTGCGAAGGGATTGCCCAGGACTCGCAAGACCGGCTGTATGTGTGCGAGGAGGCCAACCGCTGGGTGCTGCGCTATGACTCCAGGAAGCAGACGGTCGAGCGTTTGCCGATTGATTGGTCGCCCGTGCAGAAATACTTCCATGCCGGCGATCGCAATGCTTCCTGGGAGGGAATCGCCGTTGGGAATGGAAAGCTGTTTGTGGCCAATGAACGGCAGTTGGGACGGATCATTGCGGTCGATCTGAAAACATTGAAGGTCATCAGCAGCTTTGCCGTTCGTCCGAGCGGCAGCAACGCGCGGGACGTTCATTACACTGATTTGTCCTGGTTTGAGGGAGCGTTGTTTGTTCTGTTGCGCGAGAGCCGGGTGGTGCTCCAGGTGGATGCTGACACCCATCGGGTGCTGGCTGAATTTGACTATCGTGACATGGAGCAGGCGCCCGAAGCGGCCTACCGCACGCTCCTCCGCTTGCCGATCGGCACCATGGAAGGGCTGGCTGTGGATCGCGATCATATCTGGCTGGTCACCGACAACAATGGCCTGGGACGGGCGCGCTACCCGAAAGACCTGCGGCCCACCTTGTTCAGATGCCCAAGGCCCGACCGCTAATAATTTCAAATTCCAGATTTGAGATTTCAGACGGCGCATCTCAGTTTTTGGCAACGCCTCATTGTCGTTCGCAGATGGAGCGCGGATGTCCACATCCGCGAGCGCAGCGCCCAGATCAGCGGCGGCGGACGCAGGCGTCCGCGCTCCCGTTGCCAAAAACTGAGATACACCAGCGTGTTCATGGGCATCAAATTGAACCTTGGCGATGCGCTGGCGGATGCGTTATTCTTGGCGCATGGGAACGATCGGTGAGCTTCGGCAGTAAGTCGGCGGAGAAGACAGTGGCCCTAACAGGGACGGCGCAACGACTGTAAATCGGCGCACGGGGACACTGCCCGCATTTGTCCTGGCGAACGATTACGACCGGAATCACGCGGCCAAGGGCGGCGGGGGACAACCCATCTGGTCGCTGGACGAGGCGGCAGCCGAAGATGGCAGCCTGATGAAGCTGGCGTCCAACGACAGCCCGGAGAAGGCGCTGGACCGCCGCTGGACACCTTGTCAACGGTCATCTGTTTCATGACAAAAAGGCAAAGTGTCAGGGAAGAGACTCCTATAGATTGTCAGCTTGAGATAGGCTGAGCCGGAATTGCAGAAATTCCCGGCGGAAAATCCCGGCGGAAATAAAATCTTGACTTTAACGACATGGAGCCATAGAAGCCGCGATACGTATTCAGGCTGAGTGAGAGAGTGACGGAGGTGGTGTTTCCACTTTCGATAAGGGCGGTCGCATCTCTCATCAGACTGAAGCCGAAGGGACGAATGAGTGTGATGTGCAAACCAGCAGACCGGCAGCGCGGTTGTCGGGATCAGGTTGATAGCCTGGGGCAGCATCCGATTGTGCCGCGCGAGGCCACGCTTTGCTTCCAGCCGCCTGCATCCCTTCGCCTTCACGCAATTCATTCAACCGGGAACACTGTCGGATCACCCGCCAGGCCTCTTGCACAATCCAGCGACGCTGGCCAATCCAACCGCCGCCCGCGCATCTCGACTTTTGCCTGTGTCACGCCATCCAACGGCTTGTTTTATCGTGGAATTAGCCTCCTTGCCTTTGGCTTGGCTCATATATCAATAAGTAGAAGCACTGCCAGATTAAGCCGAAATCATCGCAACTTAAGGAATAATGCTATCAGGTTATTGAAAACCGCTAACCGGCAAAGCAGACGCGCTACCAGGATATTGGGAAGTGCTGCCAGAATAGGGGAAAACGCTACCAGGATAGGGGGAAGCGCTATCAGAATAGGAAGTAGCGCTATTCGGGGATAGGCAGCGACGCTATCGGATCAGGAAGTGATGTTATTCGGATAGGAAGAGGCGCTACCGGGTCAGGCAGAGGCGTTAACCGGTCAGGGAGTGACGCTATCCAGTCAGAAAGCATTGCTCACTGGCTGAGAGCTGCCACTAATCTGAATAATCCTCAGTTCAGTGGAGCATCAAGCGAAGGAGCGCCGATTTGCAATCGGCTTCTCGCAACGCACGCCACCGAAGCCGGTTGCAAACCGGCGCTCCATTCTGCGGACGGAGCGGGGCACGCTGAGCGAGTTGATGGAGAAGATCAAGGCAGGCCGGAAAGACGTGCAACTGGCTGCGGACAGCGAAGGGCCGGCCAGCGACAAGGCGAACGCGGGCACCCGCCAGGAATTCCGTCTGCCGCTGAACCGGTCATTGAAAGCGTAGCGAACGCTAGTTGAGATTTAACCACAAAACGGACAGGAAAGTCTGCACGAATGCGAAAAGCGTGATAGAATCATACCCATGAACCTGAGAGGGGCACTTGATGAACCGCAGAGATCACAAAGAGCACAGAGAGGGCAGCTCAAGAACGACGTTGGACACACCCGGTGGGTGATGATGTAGATATATGCAATTCATTGATTCTTTGCGCTTCCTGAGTTCTTTCGCGGCCATTCCGCCGGTGTCTTGCCTTGCATGAAACCGCGACTCTATCTTGAATGAAAGAGAACGAAATCCTTGAGGAAATCCATCGCCTCCGGGAAGAACACGCCCGCGAGTGCGGCTATGACATCCACAAGATTTTTGAGGAGATTCGCCAGAACACTGAAAAGCTCAAAGCCGAAGGGTGGCAGGTCGTCTCTCCGGCCCCGCGCGAAGCCGAAAGCACAAGCGCCTTGCGTGAAGAGCCGCCCCAAAAGCCAGGACAACCATGATAACATCCAACTTCCCATGGAGCACTGTCCCCAGGCGATTAGGAGCGCCGACATTCCTGTCGGCTTCGCGGGTGCCGAGTTCCTCATCGATTTCATTTTGCCTTTCGCACCGATCAAAGCGGACGTGGCCGCCTGCCTGTGCAAGGGCAGACAGGTCCGCGCTCCCGGCGTCTCAGTTTATTACCCCGCCTTTTTTCGCATCATTCGCCTGTTTGGCGGGCAACCGGCTTTCGCCAGAACACCAGGACTGTTCTGGTGCAGGAAAAGCAGGGTTTGGAACCGGGAAACCGTGTATCAGCAAAAACCAACAACAAATCTGCGGGCTTCGACCACTGTCCACAACGAAACTGGCACTGGCACTCGAAGGAACTGCGCTGGCAGCACGCCCTTTCCGGGCGACCTGAAAGCGTTTGTGACGAGGCGTTCCGCTGCGCTGCGCCGCTTGACCGCGTTAGCTCCTGGACATAGTCTATATCCGTGAGTGACGCGGAATTAAAAGCGATTATCGCCGATTTGGCCAGACGGCAGGCGGAAGAGCACGCCAAGACTGAGTCGGCGCAACGACGAACAGAGGAAACCCTCCGCCGCGTGACGGCCCAACTCGGCGGCCTGGGCAACAAGTTCGGTTCCTTCACCGAAGGCTTGGCCTTTGCCTCCATGCGCCGCGTGCTGCGGCGGCACTTCCATGTGGACGACGTATCCATGCGCCGTCTGGTCCACCGCAACGGACAGGCGCAGGAGTTTGACATGGTGGGGGTCGCCAACGGGAAGCGCCGCGAAGTGTACTTGGTGGAGATCAAGAGCGAACTCAACGAGGAGGAACTGCAGAAGTACCTCAGGAAACTCCAGGCGTTCTTCGATTAC
Source organism: uncultured Verrucomicrobiota bacterium (assembly GCA_964363225.1). Classification (GTDB taxonomy): domain Bacteria; phylum Verrucomicrobiota; class Verrucomicrobiia; order Limisphaerales; family CAYIIH01; genus CAYIIH01. The sequence continues at coordinate 22,274 of CAYIIH010000111.1, forward strand.
TTTCCCGTTTACCGCGGCCTGAAGCTTTACGGGATCATCTCGGCCGTGGACGTGCGCGGCGCTTTGGCGGACCGGGTGCTGCGCGAGGGGCTATACCTGGCAACCGCTGGTGACGAAAATTTCAAGTTGGTGAAGCCACCGCGCGCTTTCAAACCGAAGGTTTTCACCGCCCAGTGAACTCGGCCAGCGAAGGACTCGCCCCGCCCCGGCGGATGTGCGGGGCCGTGTGACGGAAAAGAAAAACCGCGGATTTCTCCATTGACGAGCCATACGCAAAGGCGGAATCTCCTCAACCAGGCAAGAGAACAT
>CAYIIH010000112.1:0-16178 GCA_964363225.1 uncultured Verrucomicrobiota bacterium
GGGTGGGTGGCTATGACACCAGCGGAGAGGCGGAGGGCGTGGCGGTGAGCGGGAACTACGCCTACGTGGCGGATGCGGATAGCTTGCAGGTGATCGACGTGCGCAACCCGGCCAACCCGCTGCGGGTGGGTGGCTATGACACCGGCGGGTATGCGAGGGGCGTGGCGGTGAGCGGGAACTACGCCTATGTGGTGGATTTGGCCGGCTTGCAGGTGATCGACGTGCGCAACCCGGCCAACCCGCTGCGGGTCGGCGGCTCTGACACCGGCGGGTTTGCGTGGGGCGTGGCGGTGAGCGGGAACTACGCCTACGTGGCGGATGGGTTTGGGGGCTTGCAGGTCATCAATGTGAGCAACCCGGCCAACCCGGTGCGGGTCGGCGGCTATGCCACCAGCGGGTCTGCGCGGGGCGTGGCGGTGAGCGGGAACTACGCCTACGTGGCGGATTTGAATGCCGGCTTGCAGGTGATCGACGTGCGCAATCCGGCCAATCCGGTGCGGGTCGGCGGCTTTTACACCGACGGGACTGCGAGGGGCGTGGCGGTGAGCGGGGACTACGCCTACGTGGCGGATGACTATGCCGGCTTGCAGGTGATCGACGTGAGCAATCCGGCCAACCCCCTGTGGGTCGGCCGCTACACCGGCGGGTCCGCGGAGGGCGTGGCGCTGAGTGGGCGCTACGCCTACGTGGCATTCTCCGGTTCCGGCTTGCAGGTGATCGACGTGAGCAACCCGGCCAACCCGCTGTGGGTCGGCGGCTATAACACCAGCGGGTGGACGTATGGCGTGGCAGTAAGCGGCAACTACGCCTACGTGGCGGATGACAGTTGGGGCTTGGCCATTCTACAAGTGCAGGGCCTGCCTCCGCAGGTCATCACTCAACCGCAGACCAAAAGCGTCGTCATGGGCAGCACGGTTGGCTTCACCGTCACGGCTTCGGGCACAGCACCGCTTCGTTATCAGTGGCGCAAGGATGGCGTGGACCTGGTGGAGGGCGGACGCCTGAGCGGGTCCACGACGGCTGCCTTGCAGATCACCAACGTCCAGGAGGCTGACGCCGGGAGTTACACCGTCGTCGTCAGCAACGCGGCGGGTTCGGTTGAGAGTGCTGCCGCCGTGCTGAGGGTGGGGGCCATTGTCCTGAGGAATCCGCGTTTGAACGGAACCACCTTTAGCGTGATGGTCAGCACGGTGAGCGGCAAGCAGTACGTGCTGGAGTACAAGCAGACGCTGTCGGACCCGGTTTGGACGGTGTTGTTGACGGTGAGCGGAGCGGGGACGGAGCAGGAGTTCCAGGATCCGACGGCGCTAGAGCCGGCGCGATACTATCGGGTCCGGGTGGAGGATTAGCTGGTGTGACTGGCTCCAAAGGTGGGCCCTGGGCGAGCGGAGGCAGTGTCATTTGTTCATCGACGATCGGAGCCGCTGAGACGGTGTAGGTGGGATCGCAAGACGGCAAGCTCCACGCGCTCGATCGCAGCAGTGTCGCTGGCCCGTGGGCTGCCTGCCTGCCGCTTCTCTGCAGTGTTCGCAGCTTTGGCTTGTTTGGCGTCTTACTTCAGGTATGTTGTTGGCCGTATGCCATCGATCTTGACCGGTGTTTCTCATGCCGAAAAGTGCGGGCCGGCATGCGCTTTGGTGAAGCTATTGTCAGGCTTTGTCTTGCTTCTGCTTCTGGCCACAGAAGGGCGGGCCCAATCTCAGTCCGCCGGTGGTGCCAGCGGATTTTCAGTTGGCGGCGGCTGGTTCAGGTTCGTTCCCCAAGCGGCGCCTGCCTCTGGGAATTTCAATGGGCCGGGAATTCGTTACGTAACCGTTTCGTCTCGTACCCAGCAGCAGCAGGAAATCGCGCGACAGTTCTTCGGGTCGGGCGGTATCTCTTTCAATGGCAACCCCGGCAACGCGTTGGCGGGCAATGCTGCCCGCAATGTCAGGTATCAGGCGGCGCCACAACGCCTGACGCCGGCCCCAACCCGGCGGTGATGGCCGGTTGCTGCGAGTACCTCTCACATCGATTCTCCTTCAGCGTAGAGGACAAGAGTCCAATTGCTTTCGGCCAACATGACTCCGTTAAGTTCGCCAATATTGGAAGGAATTGCCACACTTTGCAAAGTGTGACAATGAGCAGCAAAATCAAGGCCTTCATCAATATTAACAGGCTCGGCGAAGGTTTGTTTCATTGGAACCTAATAAAATCAGGGCTGCGCCGCAGCACAGCCCTACCCAGCACTGAGTATGGCCAAGTGGTCTATTCATGAAATAGACCACCAAGATTTGCCGGGACAGGTTGTCGCTGTAAGTTTAAGCATCAGTATGGGATCAGACTTTTATCCGGCGTATCTCTCACTGGCCGCGTCGGGCGAATTGAAGCGTCGGGCGGACGAGGCGGTCAGCACGCTGGCCCCTTGCCGGGTCTGCCCTCGCGATTGTCAGGTGGACCGTCTGCACGATCGGCCAGGGACGTGCCGCATCGGGCGCTGGGCGCGGGTGGCCAGTTACTTTCCGCATATTGGGGAGGAGGATTGCCTGCGTGGCTGGCGCGGTTCCGGCACCATCTTCTTTTCCGGATGCAACCTGCGCTGCGTGTTCTGCCAGAACTGGGACATCAGCCGCGAGTGCGAGGGCCAGGTGGTGTCGCCGGAGCGGCTGGCGGGCATGATGCTGGAGCTACAGGAACTGGGCTGCCACAACATCAACTGGGTCACACCCGAGCACGTCGTGCCTCAGGCGCTGGAAGCCTTGGCGCTGGCGGCTGAAAACGGGCTGCGTCTCCCCATTGTCTATAACACCAGCGCCTACGACTCGCTGGGCAGCCTCCGGTGGCTCGATGGCATTGTCGATATTTACCTGCCCGACTTCAAAATCTGGGACAGCGCGACAGCGGCCCGCCTGTTGCAGGCGCGTGACTACCCCGAAGCGGCCCGCCAAGCCATCCGCGAAATGCATCGGCAGGTCGGCGATTTGACCTTTGACCAGCACGGCTTGGCCCGTCGCGGACTGTTGATCCGCCATTTGGTGATGCCGAATGGACTGGCCGGCACACGGGAGATCGCCGCCTGGCTCGCGCGCGACCTTTCTGCCGCCACTTACATTAACGTGATGGCCCAGTACCATCCTGCTGGGGAAGCCGCTCGATCACCGGCAGCCGCTCGCTATGCCGACATCACCCGTTGCATTACCGCTGACGAGTTCCGGGCGGCGATGGCGGACGCGCGCACGGCGGGCTTGCAGCGTTTTGATGAGCGCAGGCTGACTTAGGTGTCAACTGCTGGCACCGCACTCGGCGAGCGCGTCTGTGAAGCGGGATTCACCCAGGAAATGGTCCTTGATTTGGCAGGGCAATCTGTTAGAAGTCAGCCTCGTTCGAGAAAACAAACCAACAAAAGGAATCGTTTATGCGCAAGGTCATGACTCGACTGCTCACCCTGAGTTTGCTGGCTGCTTTTGCCGGCGCTGCTCCGCTCCAATCCCAAACCGCGGACGCTGCCAAGGCGCCGAAAGCGGAGCAAAAAGCTAGAAAATTGTCACGAGCACCCTTTAAAGGCAAACTGAAGGCGGTGGATAAAACAGCCATGACGCTCACCTTCGAGTTGAAAGACAAAAGCCGCACCATCAAGATCACTTCGGAAACGCGGTTTCTGAAAGCAGGCATGCCGGCCAGGTTGGGCGATGCGGTCATCGGCGAAGAAGTGGCCGGCCAAGTCATTAAGAATGCCGATGGAACAGAAGAAGCCGTCAGCGTCCGCTTCGGCCCCAAACCTGAAGCCAAGCCCAAGAAGGAAAAAGATTCGCCTAAAAAAGCCGCCAAGTAATCCATTGTTCAAGGACGATTGCCTTGCGCTTGAACGCTCGAATCCGCAGAATCGTCGCCATGTTGATTGTTATTCTTCTGCTTGGCGCCCTGGCCGGAACCGTGACCATTGCGGCCGGCGACCAGCCGCAATGGGGCCAGCGATACTCTCGGAACATGGTCTCAGGCGAAACGGGCCTCCCGGAAACATTCGATCCCAAAACGGGCCAGAACATCAAGTGGTCGGTCCCGCTGGGCACAGAAACGCATTCGACACCCGTGGTGGCCGGCGGCCGGGTGTTGATCGGCACCAATAACGGCGAGCCGCGCGACCCGCGGCATCAGGGCGACCGCGGCGTGCTGATGTGCTTCGATGAAAAGGACGGGCGGTTTTGCTGGCAACTGGTCGTGCCCAAACGCACCCCGAGTCTTTACTGGGATTGGCCCAATTCCGGCATTTGCTCTCCCGCCACCGTCGAAGGCGATCGGGTTTATATCGTGAGCAACCGCGGCGAAGTGATGTGCCTCGACCTCTACGGCCAAGCCAATGGCAACGACGGCCCTTACCGCGAAGAAGGCCGGCATTGTGTTCCGCTCGGAGCCGAGCCTGCCGCGTTGACCGGCGAGGATGCAGACATTCTCTGGCTGTTCGACGTGCCCAAGGAATCGGGGGTGCGGCAGCACGACGCCGCGCACTGTTCAATCCTTTTGCACGGTCAGTTTCTTTACGTCTGCACTTCCAACGGCGTTGATGACACCCACAAGCACATCGCTGCTCCCGACGCCCCCAGCCTGATCGTACTCGACAAGGCGACCGGGCGGCTGGTGGCACAGGACGGCGAGCGCATCGGCCCGCGGATTTTCCACAGCACCTGGTCCTCGCCTGCGCTGGGCGAAGTGGCGGGCAAACCGCTGGTCGTTTTCGCGGGTGGCGATGGCGTGGTCTATGCCTTCGAGACGGTGGAAGCGCCGGCGCGCGAAGGTCCTCGCCCGCAGCAACCAGAGCGCCTTGTGGCAGGGTCAAATGCCGGGACGGAGGAAGGCGGCGCTCCGGTGCCGCCGGTGGCGAAGCTGAAGAAGGTCTGGTGGTTTGATTGCGATCCCACGGCCCCGAAGGAAAACGTGCATCAATACAATGGCAACCGCCGCGAGAGTCCGAGCAACATCAAAGGCATGCCGGTCTTTCACAAAGGCCGTGTCTATGTAGCGGCCGGCGGGGACCTCTGGTGGGGCAAGAACCAAGCCTGGCTGAAGGGCATCGACGCGCGCAAGACCGGCGACATCACCAAGACAGGCGAGGTTTGGTCCTATCCGCTGGAGCGCCACTGCATGTCCACGCCGGCGGTTCACGAGGGCTTGGTTTTCATCGCCGACTGCGGGCGCACGGTCCATTGTGTCGATGCGGAGACCGGCCGGCCTTGCTGGACCCACGAGACGAAAGGTGAAATCTGGGGTTCGACGCTGGTGGCAGATGGCAAGGTTTATGTCGGCACGAAGCGGGGGGATTTCTGGGTGCTGGCTGCCAGCAAGGAGAAAAAGATTCTCGACTCCATTGAGATGGGCAGTTCCATCAGCGCCACGCCCACCGCCGCCAACGGTGTGCTCTATGTCGCGACCATGAACCGCCTTTACGCAGTGCAGAAGAGGGCGCAGTAAGCCAATCAGCCCTGGCACCCGAACAGCTTCCGCTCCCGGATGATGCGGGCCACTTGTGCCGGCACCATTTCCTCCCAGGTCGCATCGCGGACTTTGATCTTGGCCAGGACATCGCCGGAGAATATGGGCAGATAATCGGGGTGGTAATCCTGGAGACTTTCGATGAAATGGTTTTCCAGCAGGTAACGGTACAAGTGCCCCAGCTTCGGCGCGACCTGGAGATTGTCGGCGGTGACGATGGCCCCGGTGACGGCATCCCGGCGCGGATAGACATAGAGTTTCAAGGCATTTTTGAAGAGCCGGCCAAACGACTCCAGAATGCCGCCTTCGAGATCGGTGTAATATTTCTCTTCAAACAGCTCTTTGAGGCTCGGCACGCCCAGGACCAGGCCAATCATCTTTTTCGTGTAACGAAAGAGGTAAGCGGCCAGGCGGTAGTACTCGCCGTAATTGGAAATCAAAACCATTTTGTCCAAGGTGCCCAGAATATCGACGCGCTCCAAGAAATCCCGGTGGTCAATGCCGCCGTCGGCGATCAGGTTTTTCATCGTGATTTCCATGAGCACCACGATTTCTTCGCCGCGCACGTTTTGTTCCTGGACGAACTGGGCCTGGGCGCATTTCAGTATGTCAATCGTCAGTTTGGTCACCGGGCGAAAACTGCCGCGCTCGACCAGGATCGGCTTTTTGTAGAGCACCTCGCCGGCCTGAACCACCTCGCCCGTGGCCGTAAACAGGGCCGCGTTGGTCAGACCTTGCTCGACGAGTTGCAGGCTCATGAGCCGGTTGTCAATCTGTGCAAAGCCCGGCCCGGTAAATTTGATCAGGTCCACTTCCACCCGCTCGGCCGTGAGATGGTCCATCAACGACCCAATCAAAGCCCGCGGCTGATCGTGCAAATAAAGCGCGCCATAAATCAGGTTGACGCCCATGATGCCGAGCGCTTCCTGTTGCGGCACGTTTTCGTGGTCCAGCATGCGCACGTGGATGATGATTTGGGACGGCTCGGCCCGCGGCGCAATTTGGAAGCGCATGCCCATCCAACCGTGCGATTCGTCAAGCCGCTTGAAGCTGCGGGCCGTCACGGTATTGGCAAAGACAAAGAACCGGGTGGTGGCGCCCCGCTCTGCCTCCAGGCGTTCCCTGAGCAATTGATATTCGTAATCCAGCATCGTATTGAGCCGTGCGCGGCTGACGTAGCGCTCGGCCGGCCCATAAATGGCATCGCTCACCGTCATGTCGTAGGCGGAAATGGTTTTGGCGATGGTGCCGGCGGCGCCGCCCACGCGAAAAAACCAACGGGCCACTTCCTGGCCGGCCCCGATCTCGGCGAATGTGCCGTATTTGTTCGGGTCCAGGTTGATCTGTAGGGCCCTTTGATGTGTGTCCAGAGGTTGCGGTTTCATGCAGCCTCACAGATCGAGAGGGCCCGCCATTTTCTCGCCGTCCATTTGGTAAATGCCGACCAGGTAGCCGTTCTCCCGCATTTCCCCGACATGCAGCGTGCCGAACAAGGTTACGACCTCATCCATGATTGGTTTGACGCCTTTGGCCGCCATTTTGACGCTGACCCATTCATTGATCTTGGGGACTGTCCCAAAGCAGCACATGGATTGATTCCGCATGATGAGCATCTCGGTGACCAGGCCGCTTTCGATTTTGAGCGGCAGCATGAATCCCTGGAGCGCAATCCGCTTCTGGTGGAAGGCCTTGATCTCCGCAGGAATTTGGTCCTTGGGAGCAAGGGTTGCCGCCGTTTGATTGGTCGGGAAAGGTTCTTCTGGCATTTCAAAATTGAACGAGGCCAGTTTGTCAAAGCCGACGCTGATGAAGTCCTCGCCGGATGACGCCGATTTCAAGGCCGTTTCCACCGGCGCGATCTTGGCGGCCACACGGGCGGCCGGCTGGGCCGGGTTCGCCTCGCTTGGGCGGGAGGTGGCCAGCGGTTGAATCGGCTGGCCGCGAATATCCAGCGGCGCGTTGTCCTCGGCGGCCCGGCGGGAAGCGAGGGACCGCGACAGGAACAAGGTGGCGGCGCCGGCGATCAAGCAGCAGGCCAAGGCCCACCGAGTCCAGCGCTGAGATTTGCCGGGTGCGGATTTCATGGCATGGTCAGGCACAGTTTTTCATTCTACTATCTATGTAAGTTTCCGCGGCCTGCGCAAACTTTTTCCTTCACGGTAGGGCGAGACTCGGTCGAGCCGTGGCATCCCGAACGCCCGGAAGTCACGGCTCGACGGAGGGCCCTGCCAGCTTTTGGCTACGGCTACGCCGCGCTCTATAAACAGTTTTGTTCAATCGTCAATTCAGATTCAGCAAGGCATGGAAGCAGTACTGGGACATACTGCTCAGGCCGCAACAGAGACGACACCTTTCCCTTTGCGGAATTGCCGCGAAAAAGCGCGCAAGGCGCAAAGATTTTCCGGAAGCCCGATTCACTCATCTTTGTGTGCCTTTTGCGCGTTCTTGCGGCGAATCCATCCCGCCGCGGGTTCCATCCGCGTGTCGCGCATGTTTCGCGGGCTAAACTGGCAGCATCTTAAGAATCAAGTTTCCTGCAGCATGGTCGGTTGCATCCTGGAGTCATGACCTGGCTGCGGCAGGAGTGACCACCCGCGAAAAATGGCCGGCGTTAACCATGCCTCGACCGCATGCCTCGACCGCATGCCTCGACCGCATGCCTCGACCGCATGCCTCGACCGCATGCCTCGCATTCAGATCGGATATAGTTTTAGTGAGTTGTTTCGCCGATTGGAAACCGGCTCTGGCGCGCCGCAAAGACCGGTCTTTTGCGAACGCGCAGGCATGGATGCCCGCGCTCCTACCGCATGGATGCGGCCCAGGGGGCTTCGTGAATCGCACGCATACGTAACGGTTGACTGAGAGACGGGCGCCCCCTACCGTGCCGTAGCTTTTATGGCGAAGTTTATCTATGCCGCGCGGCAGAGAGAATGGCGCGGCTCTTTTTTGAAGGAGCCGTCGCCATGCTTTGATCCTCAATTTCCATCCGGACCGTCATGAGCCAACGCTTCTTGATGTCTTTGCTCCTGGTTTTTCCGATCCTCTCCTTCACGGGGTGCAAGAAGAACGAGGCGGTTGTTCCAGCCCAAATGCCGCCCACCCAAGTGGTGGTGGTGGAAGCCACACGCCAGACTGTCGCCGAAACTCTGTCCCTCGTCGGCACGGTGGCGGCCAATGAAATGGTGGAAATCAAGTCCGAAACCGATGGCATGGTGGAAGAAATTCCCTTTCAAGAAGGGCAGCACGTGGAGAAGGGGCAGTTGCTGGTGGGATTGGATCAAAGCAAGCTGGCTGCCTCTGTGGCGGAAGGCGAGGCCAATTTCAAACTCAGCCAGGCCAATTACAGCCGCGCCCGGCAGCTTTTTCAGGACCGCCTTATTTCCCAACAGGAATTCGACCAGTCCAGCTCGTTTTTCGATTTCAACCGGGCCAGCCTCGAACTAAAGAAACGCCAACTGAAAGATACGCGCATTTATGCGCCTTTCGAGGGCGTGGTGGGAGCGCGCAGCATCAGCCCGGGCCAGGTGATGACGAAAAGCACCACACTGACCTGGCTGATCGATCTCGATCCGGTCAAGGTGGAGTTCAACGTGCCGGAACGTTTCCTGAGCCAGTTGCACGTCGGCCAGACCGTCGCCGTCGGTGTGGCCACCTATCCCGACCGGCTGTTCAAAGGCAGCGTCTTTTTTGTCTCCTCGTTTGTCGATCCGGCCATGCGCACGGCGCTGGTCAAAGCCCAGATTGATAATCCCAAGGAAGAACTCAAGCCCGGCATGTTTGCCAATCTCAATCTGACTTTGAAAATCCGCGAGAATTCCGTGGTCATCCCGGAGGTCGCGCTCGGCCAACTGCTGGACCAAGACCGCGCCAGCATTTTCATTGTGGATGCAACTCAGACTGTGCAAGCCAAGATCGTGGACCTGGGAGTGCGGCTGGCCGGACAAGCCGAGGTTCTGAGCGGCTTGCAGGGCGGCGAAAAGGTCATCGTCGAGGGCCTCCAGAAAGTGGGTCCGGGCGCCAAAGTGACGTTCGCCCCGCCGGAGGCAGCCAAACCGTACCAGCCGAAGTGACGAGGAATCATGATCCTGCCTCGCATCAGCATCCAGCGGCCGGTGCTCGCCACGATGATGAGCCTTTCGTTGATTTTGTTTGGCCTCATCAGCTTGGCGCGCTTGCCGGTGCGGGAGTTGCCGGACATTGATCCGCCCATTGTCAGTGTCACGACCGTTTATCCCGGGGCCAACGCGGCGGTCGTGGAAGCGGAAGTGACCGAGCGCTTGGAGGAGGCGATCAACAACATTGAAGGGATCAAGACGCTTACGAGCCAAAGCCGCGAGCAGGTCAGCAATATCACGATTGAGTTTAACCTCGCGCGCGACATTGATCTGGCGGCCCAGGACGTGCGGGACCGGGTCGCGCGCGTCCGCGGCCGGTTGCCGGAAACGATCAAGGAGCCCATTGTGGCCAAACAAGATGCCGATGCCAACGCCGTTATCTGGATCGGCTTCAACAGTGACCGTTACACGCCGCGGCAACTGACCACCCTGGCCGAAAAGCAGATCAAGAACCGGCTCCAAACCATTCGCGGCGTCTCGTCGGTCATCATCGGCGGAGAACAAAGGTTCGCCATGCGGCTTTGGTTGGATGCCGAGAAAATGGCGGCCCGCCAGATTACCGTGCTCGACGTCGAACGCGCCTTGCGCGAGCAAAATGTCGAACTGCCCAGCGGGCGGGTGGAGAATCTGGACCGTGAAATGACCATCGAAACGCTGGGCCAGCTCAAGACCGCCCAGGAATTCAATGAGATGGTCATCAAGAATGAGGGCGTCCGCATCGTCCGGTTGCGGGACCTCGGGGAAGCGCGCGAAGGCGTGGAAAACGAACGGACGGTGGCGCGGAACAATGGCCGGCCTTGCATCTTCCTGGGCATTGTCAAACAGTCCAAAGCCAACACCGTCGAGGTGGCTCAGGGAGTGAAGAGCGAATTGGAGCGGATCAAACCGACGCTGCCTCGGGGCATCGAGATGGTGATCAACTACGACGAGTCGGTCTATGTCGAACGGGCTATCGAGGAGGTCTGGCTGACGCTCGGCATCGCCTTTGTCCTGGTCGTGCTGGTGATCTACTTTTTCCTGCGCGATTTTCGCGCCACCATCATTCCTTCCATCGCCATCCCGGTTTCGATTGTCGCCACTTTTTTCATCCTCGATTTGCTCGGGTATTCCATCAATATTCTGACGATGCTGGCCCTGGTGCTGGCCATCGGCATCGTGGTCGATGACGCTATTGTGGTCCTGGAAGCGATTTACCGGCACGTGGAGGAGGGAATGCCTCCCATGCAGGCCGCGTATAAAGCGATGGAGGAAATCGCGTTTGCCATTATCGCCATCACCATTTCGTTGGTGGCGGTGTTCGTGCCGCTGGCCTTTCAAAAGAGCACGACGGGACGGTTATTCATCGAGTTCGCCATGGCCGTGGCCGGCTCGGTGATCATCTCGGCGTTCGTGGCGCTCTCGTTGTCGCCGATGATGGCCGCGCGCATCCTCAAGCCGGTCGAGCAGAAGCGACACTGGTTTTTGATCCGGTTTTTTGAGCGTTTTCTTGATTGGGTGAACCGTTCCTACCGGCGGATTTTGGAGCTGGCTTTGGCGCATCGGCCCACGGTCATGGCCTGCGGTTTGGCGAGTCTGGTCTTGATGGTGGTGGCCTACAAAGGCCTCGAAAAAGAGTTCCTGCCTGAGGAGGACAAAGGCCGGCTGCTCTGCTTCGTCGTGGCGCCGGAAGGATCAACTGTCGAATACACCGACCGCATGCTGCGGGAAATGGAAGAGATTCTGAAGCAAACGCCCGAAGTCGAAGTCTTCGGATCGATCGTCGCGCCGGGATTCGCCGGTCCTGGCCTGGCTAACAACGGCATCGTGTTTGTCGGGCTGAAAGAGGAACGGAAGCGGAGTGTGCAGGAATTGGTCAACGGGCCGCAAGGCCTGCGAGCTAAGTTTTTCAACCAGATCGAGGGGGCGCTGGCGATTCCCAACATCCCGAAAGCGATTGGCCGCGGCTTCGGCTCGCCGTTCCAGGTTGTCATCCAGGCCCAGGACCTCGAGGCCTTGAATCAATTTCAGGCCGAACTGGTCAATCAGTTGCGGCGGGGCGGTTATCTGCTCAATGTCCGGTCGTCCTTCGAAGTCAACAAGCCGGAGTTGCGCCTGAGCATTGACCGCGATCGCGCCGCCGCCCTCGGTGTTTCCGTTGAAGATATTTCCCGGACATTGCAGATACTTTTTGGCAGTCTCGATCTCAGCCGCATCAAGCTCGACGGAAAGGAATATGAGGTCATCGCCCAACTCCGGCGCGCCTCGCGGCTGACTCCGCAGGACCTGGACCGCCTCTACATTCGCAATACCAGAGGTGAATTGATTCAACTGAACAGCCTGGTCAGCCGGCAATCGGCCGCCGCGCCGAACGCCATCGAACATTACAACCGCCTCCGCAGCAGCACTATCTCCGCCACGCCGATTGGCGTGCCTATGGGCACGGCCATGGAGCGGGTGGAGGCGCTTTTGCAGTCGAATTTGCCGCCCGGTTTTCTCTTTGATTGGGCGGGCGAATCGCGGGACCTGAAGGATGCCGGCCAGGAGGTGTGGTGGGTCTTAGGGTTGGCCCTGATCATCGTCTATATGGTGCTGGCATCGCAGTTCGAGAGTCTGATACATCCTCTGACCGTGATGCTGGCGGTGCCTTTGGCGGCGGTGGGTGCGTTGGGCCTGCTTTGGCTTCTCAATTATGGCGGCAAGCTCGGAATCATACCGCCCATTCCGGCCATGAACATTAATCTCTTCAGCCAGATTGGCCTGGTCTTGCTGGTGGGGTTGGTGACGAAAAACTCCATTCTGCTGGTGGAATATGCCAATCAACAACGAGCCCGGGGCGCCAACGCGCGCGCGGCCATGATGCAAGCGGGCTTGGTGCGGCTCCGCCCGATTCTCATGACCGCTTTTTCCACCATCGCGGGCATTTTACCCATTGCGATTGGCTTTGGTGCCGGCGCCGAAAGCCGCCGGCCCATGGGCGTCGCTGTTGTGGGCGGCATGTTGACCAGCACCTTCCTGACGCTGGTCATTATCCCGGTGGTTTATACCCTCTTCAGCGATCTAGCCGACCGGCTTCGCCCGAGACAATCTCATCTCGAGCCGGTCACGGTGGCAAAGGTTTTGGAAGCTCCGTAGCCCCAGAACAGAGTTCAGCCCGCCAAACACGCCAAAAGACACCAAAGCCAGACCGCTGGGACGTTTTCGAGCCGGATGCGTCATGAACCGTGGTGACCGCCGCGAACCCCTTTTCCAGGACGACTTGGACCGACAGCGTTTCCTCCCTCAAGGCCAGTCATTGGTATTGGCATATAATGCGGGCCGAGTTCGACTGAAGACCATGGCGCCCAAGTGCTTGCCAAACAGCACGATGGCGCGATCCGCAGAAGGCGCATTGCGCCGCGAACTAGGTTTTCCAAACTATGCCAAAAGTGGCAGATTGGCCGCATGGCAACCAAGACCATGAACATCTCGCTCAGCGAGTATGGGCAGGGCTAAGTGGCAGGCCACATCCGTCGGGGGCGATACCAGAACGCGAGCGAACTGATGCGCAAGTTGCCTCAGAATCAATGACGCCGGAGCCGGTCCCCGATTGGGCGAAAGCGGGGGATTGATGGTTGGAATGTTCCAATAGCTGGGACTGACACCTTCTCGCCCCGCCCGTCCGCCGCCGGAGAGAAACCACCTCCTACAAACCCGCCTGAGACTTTGGAAGTTCCAAATGTTACCAATAGCCGGGACTGACGCCTTTTGTCGTGGATGACAATCAGGACAAATGAACCGCCCACGCAGCCAGCAGGCTCTTTCACGAATCAACTCGACCTTGACGGCGCACGGTTTTACCGGCTGCGCGTGCTCCGCGAATAAGCCCCTATAGCAGACCGTTGCCCATGGGCATGCCATTTGGGCCGGAAGTGTCGGCGGTGGGAAACCAAAAAATCTTCGTTTTCTCGAGCGCGTCCGCCTCCTTTCGCCTCGGCCTTTCGAGGTGAAGGTCCGCCATGACCAGGTTTCCACGGCTTCCATGACGCAAAGCCAGGGAACGCGTCGCGATGCTCGGTCCGACCTGGCCGCTGTAATCGTTCGTGGCGAAGTAAGCTTCCATATAGAGCAGGGTCTTGGCGGGATTGATGAACTGGGCCGTATCGGCGGCATGACACATTCCACAGCTCATGCCGTAGCTATAATCCCTGCGATGCTGGGTGTTGCCAAAACGACCTCCGGCAGGCGGTCCCATAGCAGCCCATTTGGGGCGCTTTTTCGAAGCCATCTCCATCTTGTCCGTGGGGCAAAGATAAGTCTGCTTGGCGCCGATATACGGGAATAACCGGCCGGAGGTCAGGTTGCCCGGCCGGGTGTAAAGCCAGTTTCGAAACGTGGGCAAGCGCCCATTCTGATCGAGCGAATAGGTCATGGAGGCGACTGCGATTTGGCGCAGATTATTGAAACAACTCGCGCCGCGTGAAGATTCCTTGGCCCCGGCCAGAGCTGGCAGCAGGATGCCGGCGAGGATGGCAATGATCGCAATCGCCACCAGCAGTTCGATCAAGGTGAAGGCGGATGTCCGGTTTGCGCGTGGCCACGAAATCTTCTTCCCATCTTCGCCTAAGATGTTCATAGGTCTAGTGTTGCCGATCTGCGCCTGGTGACAGCTCGCAAAGTGGAGTTGCTTTGAGCCGGGCAAATGACTAAGGTTTTCATCGCGCAGAAAATGAAACGAATTACGCGACGCAGAATTTGCCCTGACTGCATCTTGCCCATGCGCTTTGGGGCGTCCGAATTGATGGTATAAAATATGGCCAGATCCACGACTGTCAACGAAGAATCTCAATTGCTGCAAACAATCGAGATGTTTGAGGTGATCACGCAGTCACAGCCGCTGGATTATCAATCGCTGGAGATTCTCAAGGAGACCTATTTCAAGCTCGGTCGCGAAAAAGACGTCATCAACACCTCGAAGCGGATCGCCCAGTCCTACGTTCAGTTGGGGCAGCTTTCTTCGGCGATTCTGGAGTACGAGAGCATTCTGCAGCGGTTTCCGGACGATCCGGATGTGCAGGCAGCCCTGGCGGAGATTGAAAACAAGGCCAACAGCCTTTCTGCTCCGCGGGCCGCCGAAGCCGAACTGGTGGACAAGGCCCAAGCCGGTGCGGCCAAAACCAAAGCCGTGGACGGGCGGGCCGTGCCGGCGGGAGAGGTCGATGACGGCCTGCAAACGATGCTGAAGCATTTCGTGGATGCGAAAGTCATCAATCCGGCCGATTTCAAGCTTTACTGGACCACTCCCAGCCTGTCGGAGCCGCCCAAGCAGGTCATGGACCCCTTCATTCAAGTGCTGGCTGACAAACAGCTTTTGCCCTTGGACAAGTCCTTGAAGTTGCTCTGCGACAAGTCGCACCTCAGCTTTATTCCGCTGGAAAAGTATGATGTCGATATCGAGTTGGCGCGCACGTTTCCGAAAGAGGCCTGCCAGCGCTGGTGCGTCCTGCCTTTCGATCGCCTGAGCAAATCGGTCCTGGTCGCCACGGCCAACCCTTTCAACAAGCAGGCGGCCCGCGATCTGGAAGCCGTCACCAAAAACCGGTTGCTCTGGTACATTGCATCTCCGCCGGAATTGGTTAAGGTTATCAAGAAGATTTTCCGCTAAACGATTGTTGACCTATGCCGCCGATTAAAACCTTCGGAGAACGAATTGCGGATGCCCTGGTCGAGGACGGTCTGTTATCGCCCACCCAGGTCGAAGAACTCCTGGCCCAACAGAAAAAGGAAGGCACCCGTCTGCTCAAGCTGCTGATGGAGAAATCCTACATCAGCGAGATGGACCTGGTGGTCTCCATGGGCCGCGTCCTCAATACACAGCCGGTCAATCTGGCCCGGATTAGCATTTTGCCGGAAGTGGCCAATCTGGTTCCCAAGGAAGTGGCCAGCAATCACAAGGTCCTGCCGGTTTCCCGCCTGGAAAACAAACTCTTCCTGGCCATGGCCGATCCCTTGAACGTGCTGGCCCTCGACGACGTCAAGCGCATCACCAAGCTCGAAGTCTGCCCCATGATCGCATCGGAAAAGGCGATCATCGACAAAATCAACAACCTGGACACCAAGACGGGCAGCATGGAGGACATCATTCAGGATGCCCAAAAGCAAGCCGAGTTGGAAGCCGAAGCCGAGAACGTCGAGTTGTCAAAGGAAACCGTCGAAGACCTGAGCGTCGATCAACTCGCCGCCTCCACCGAGGAAGGGCCGGTCATCAAACTGGCCAACTTGATTCTCGTCCAGGCGATCAAAGACCGGGCCAGCGATATTCACATCGAACCGTTCGAGAAAATGGTGCGGCTCCGTTACCGCATCGATGGCGCGCTGGTCGATGCCACTCCCCCGCCCAAGAACCTACAGGTCGCTCTCACGTCCCGCCTGAAGATCATGAGCAACCTGAACATCGCGGAACGCCGCCTGCCTCAAGACGGCCGCATGCGCATGAAAGTGGGCACGAAAGACATCGACTTGCGCGTTTCCTTTCTGCCCACTGTTCATGGCGAGAAAGTCGTGCTCCGCGTGCTCGACAAGTCCAACCTCTCCGCCAGCATCGAAAAACTGGGCATGGACCCCGCCACATTCAAGCGCTTC
>CAYIIH010000112.1:16188-22093 GCA_964363225.1 uncultured Verrucomicrobiota bacterium
CCCACCGGCTCCGGAAAAACCACCACTCTTTACTCGGCGCTCAATGAATTAAACAGTCCCGATTACAACATCGTCACGGTGGAAGACCCGGTCGAATTTCAGATTGGCGGCATCAACCAGGTTCCGGTCAATAAAGATATCGGCCTCACCTTCGCCGCGGCGCTGCGCTCCATCCTGCGGCAAGACCCTGACATTCTCATGATCGGGGAAATCCGCGACGAAGAGACGGCCGAGATTGCCGTCGAAGCCGCGCTGACGGGCCACCAGGTCCTGAGCACGATGCACTGCAATGATGCCGCGGGCGCGATTGCGCGTCTCGATGACATGGGCATCGCGCCGTTTTTGATTTCCTCCTCGGTCATCCTGGCTTGCGCGCAACGCCTCATGCGCCGGGTCTGCTCGGTCTGCAAGGAGCCGGTCACGTATCCTCCCAAAATGTATGAGGACCTGGACATCGATCCCAAGCTGTTCGAGGGCGTGGTGCTGCACCGGGGGCGCGGTTGCGACCGCTGCAAAAACTCGGGCTACGCCGGGCGCGCCGCCATTATCGAGGTCATGACCGTGACGGACGAAATCCGCAAAATGATCATCGAGCGCAAGAGCGCCATGGAGATTGGAAAATTGGCTGGTCAGCAGAGCATGAGAACGCTCCGGATGGTTGCGTTGGACAAAGCGCGCGAAGGCCTTTCCACCTTGGAACAGGTGCTGGTGCTGACCTCGAGCCATTAGACCGCCGGCCTGCAGTCGCACTGATTCTCGCCTCAGCTTAGCCGTATCTATGCAATTGAAAAGGGGAGCGCGGGCGTCGCGCCCGCAGTTTTCGGCGTCCCGCCGAAAACATTCCACCGCCGAAATTGAACACTGTTGGGTGACACGGCCACCACAGTGGAACCAGTCGGCGGGACGCCGACTGGTGCGACCGGGACGGTCGCGCTCCCCAAATCCAACCGCATGGATACGCCTTAGACTTCAGCTTCCGGGATTGCGTGGCAGCGGTTTCAAGTCTTTGGAACTGGTTGCCTGCTAACCCTGGCACTTTAATTGATGAAGCGGGTTCTTTTTGTCGATCACGTCAACCGGATTCTGGGCGGGGCCGAAATCAATCTGCTGGAGCTCTTGAGCGCGGCTGCGGCCGCACAGAATTGGACGGTGGCGTGCGCTTGCGTCCGGGATGGACTGCTCAGCCGGCGCCTGGCGGAAATGCGGATTTTACAGTGGAATTATGGATTTGACCCGGCGCTGAACACTTTCCGGCTGGTTGGGAAAAAGCTCTCGTTCGTCAAAGGGGTCAGGACGATGCTGGCCTTGCGTGAGGGGCGGCAAATGCTCGCCGACATTATCGCTCAGTTCCACCCTGATGCCGTCGTGACCTGCACGAACAAGGATCATTTTTGTGCGGCCGCGCTCGGCCGCCGTTTGCCCACGCCGTTTGTCTGGTGGGTCAACGACATTGTTTCTCCTGACTTCTTTGCCTGGCCGGTCCGCTTTGCTTTTCGGCGGCAAGCGTTCAGGGGCGCAAGCCGGATCGTGGCGGTGTCGGAATACGCCCGGCGGGCCTTGTTGCAGGAAGGCTTGCCGGAGCGTCTGATCACAACGATTCACAATGGCCTGCCCTTGGAACATTACCGGCGAACCGAACCTGGATTTCTGCGCAACCAGCTTGGTCTGCCGCCGCATCAGCCCCTGGCCGGCTTGGTGGGCCGGTACACGCCCTGGAAAGGCCAGGACTTTTTCCTGCGCCTGGCTCAAGCTTGGATTCGGCAAAACCAGACCGGGCACTTTGTCTTGATCGGGCATGCATTTAATGAGGATCAGGCGTATGAAGCCGCTTTACGCCGATTCGTTTCTGAACACGGTTTGAGCGCGCGCGTCCATTTCCTCCCCTTTCAGCAGAATATGGCAGCGGTATTGAGCGACTTGAATCTGCTGGTGCATGCCTCGGTTCTTCCGGAGCCATTTGGACGGGTCATTATCGAAGCCATGGCCGTCGGCACGCCCGTCCTGGCGGCGCGGGCCGGCGGCGTGCCGGAAATCATCACGCATGAAGTCACCGGTTGGCTGGCGGAGCCGGGCCACCTCGAGTCGTATTTGGCCCAACTGCAAAAAGCGCTGCTTCCAGGGCCCGATTCGGCTCGGCTGGCGGAAGCGGCTCGACGCCTGGTGCAAGAGCGCTTCACCCTGGAACAGGTCCGGCAGAAGTTTGAAAGTATCATTGCAGAAGCCACAGCCCGGGGCACTCCCCAGGCTCAGAACTCCTAACCCCAGGCCTCAACCAGCGGATCAAGCTGGAACTCGACTGATTCCAACCACCATCCGCTGCGACGAAACTTTAATGCATATGCATCAAAGTTTCGTCAGAGGCCAAGGTGGTGGGATCGTCCGAAATCCACCGGATCAGGAGGCTGCCGCTTCGGGCAAAACTTGGTGAGAGCGGCGTCGTTTCCCCCCGCGTCTGTCTAGCTGCCGAGCAGCAGAGAGGGCGTGTCACGATCCTGGCCCATCTTGAAACGGGGAAAAGCTTTCAACGAGAAAGTGACGGCGACGGTGAAATCGTCCTCGCCCAAGCGATTGTCTCGCACCCGGAACGTGAGCGCCGCGGTCCAGCTCCGAAAATCGCGATAGACCGTGTAGTATTGTTCTTCCAATGTGCCGTCGCGGGCCTCGAAATAATGGGCCAGGCGTGCGCCCCAATTCTCGTTGAAGCGATAGTAAATGCGGCTGGAAATGAGGTTGTTGCCCAATTCCGAGCTAAAGGCGGGATCGTTGCTGCGAAGGTAACGGTGGCCCAGGCGCACACTCCAGACGTCGTTCGGCTGCACGGTCGCGGTGTGGTCTGCAAGCCGCCAATGGCCATTGTCCACGTCGTAGCGGTTCTCGGAATTAAAGGTCAGCCAGGAGCGCGGTTTCAGGTCGAGGTCGGAAAAAATGTCGGCAAAGCTGCCCTGGCCCCGGCGCGGCTTTAAACGCCAATCGGTGTAGAGCGCCCAGTTGGCGAGATTATCGATGCCGTCCTTCCGTTTCGTCTGCAGTTTGTTCCGCAAGGAAAGCCGCAACACGTTTTGGCTGTCGATGCTGTCGATGGCGTTGTAATCGGGAAACTCCACCGGCAACAGACGCAAGCTGGGAATCTCACCGTCAAATTGCGGCAACTCGCGCGGCAATTTGTTGGGCGAGGGAACATAGACGTAATTAACCGAGGGCTGAATGATATGCCGCAATTCGTTGACATCCCAAAAGGCGCTGCGCGCGCCGCCCCAGCTTCGCGAAGCTTTGAAGCTGAATTCGGCCCCGGTATTGAAAACGGCGCGATCCTGCTCGCGCAGGGTCGAGCCAAAGCCTTCGGTCTCGCCATAATGCGTCAAGCGCCCGCCCACGCGCGGCGTGACATTCAACCAGCCGAAAAACGTTTGCGGGAGCAGCAACTGATGATACGAATCCGCGCGCACAGCGGCGTAGTTCGTCAGTGGATTGCTGGCCGATTGGAATCGAAAGTAACCGGCTGAATTCTCGCCTTCATAATAAAAGGGTGAAATCCCCAACTGCTGGCGGACGGCGGTCAGTTTCAAGTCAGGCAAACGTTCCACCGTTTGGAAAAAGTCGTTCACCTGGGCTTGAGCGAGGAGGTCCAGGCTGAAGTTGGACCACAATTGATTGACCTCCAAAAAGGACCTGGGCTGCGTATTCTCGCGGTATTCGCTCTCGAAGAAGTCCCGGATCATTTGCGCATCGCTTTGGTCGCGAACCACTACCTTGGCCGTCAGATTAGTGCGCAAGGTGGCCTGGTGGGAAAAGCTGAACCGGGACCGGTCTTCGCGGATGGGCCGTCCGGCCAGGTCTGTGCCGGGGTCTTCGTCATGCGCAAAATAATACTGGAACTCTCCCCGGCCGAGCCGGCCCAAGTCATAATGAAAATCCGGCCCGAAGCCGACGCCCCGTTTCTGGCGATAATCCAGATTCAAGGCGCCATCCAGGTTCGTGCTCCAAGACCAATGGTACGAACCCATCAGATAAGGCCCGTAGAGGCTGCGGTAGCCCGGAGTGAGCACAAAATAATTTGGATGCCGCTCCAGGCTGCGGCGGTAGTACGGATAATACATGATGGGCACTCCGCCCAGGTAGAGTGTGGCGCGGCGCGCCTCAATGTACTTTCCCGTCACAATCTTCAGGCTCTTGGCGCGAATCCGATATCCCGGCTCGGCAGCATCGTCGGTCGTGACGATGGCGTTGGCAGAGCTATAGGTGCGGTTGGTCGAATCGGCTCTCAGGCTTAGCCCCGACACGTAAAATGGGGCCGAGCCGGTCTTGAATGCTTCGGCCTGCATTTGCCTGGTCTTAAAGTTGTACTGCAACCGGTCCCCCATCCAGAGCTGGTCTTCGTTTTGCAGCGTGATCTCGCCTTCGGCCAAAACGTCGCCGGAGGTTTCGTTCAGGGTAATCCGATTCGCCGTCAGGACGGTGTTCGTTCCATAGCGGACGACCACGCCGTTGCTCCCGATCGTGACACCTGTTTGCTGACGGATGATTTCACTTTCGGAACGGAGGCCTTCAATCTGCAAAACCGGCTGCTCTTGCGCCGAAGCCATCGGGCAAAACAAAGCCCAGGCAGGAAGCAACAAGAGGAAGAAGCGCGGCAATTTCATTCGGCGGGCACAGCTAAGCAAAACGCCCGCAGACTGCCAAGGGATTTGTCGCTCAAAGACAGGATTGCCGGGGCCGTTGGTCTGCGGTAGTCTGGCCTCATGACATGGCATGTGACCGGCGAATTTCCCGCTTATCGGCCGCGGCGCTTGCGGCAATCACCGGCCCTGCGCCGGTTGGTGAGCGAGACGGAATTGAGCGCGCGGCAATTGGTTTTGCCGTTGTTCGTTCGGGCCGGACGAAAAATACGGCGGCCCATCGCCGCCATGCCGGGCGTCTTTCAGCTTTCTCCCGACGAACTCGTCTTAGAAGCTTTGCAGGCTTACGAGTTGGGTGTGCCGGCTGTTTTGCTCTTCGGCATCCCGGAGCGCAAGGATGACAAAGCTTCGGGCGCCTACGCCAAAAACGGCCTCGTGCAACAATCGGTGCGCCGTCTCAAAAAGGAGATTCCCGACCTGCTGGTCATCACGGATGTTTGCCTGTGCGAATACATGATCCACGGGCATTGCGGACGGATTCAAGCCTCGGACAGAAGCGGCCGGGTTCTGAACGACGCCACGCTGGAATTGCTGGCCCGGACCGCTCTCAGCCACGTCGAAGCCGGCGCCGATTTGGTGGCCCCCAGCGACATGATGGATGGCCGGGTGCGCGCCATTCGCGAGCATCTTGACCGGCATGGGTTCAGCGAGACACCGATCATGTCGTACGCCGCCAAATTTGCCTCCGCGTTCTACGGGCCGTTCCGTGAGGCGGCCGAATCCGCGCCGCGCTTTGGAGACCGGCGCAGCTATCAAATGGACCCGGCCAATGCGGAGGAGGCCTTGCGCGAAGTGGCGCTCGATATCCGCGAAGGCGCCGACATCGTCATGGTCAAGCCTGCCCTGGCCTATTTGGACGTGCTTTACCGCGTCAAAGCTGAATTCGGCTATCCTACGGCTGCCTACGCCGTCAGCGGAGAGTATTCAATGGTAAAAGCCGCCGCAGAGAAGGGCTGGGTGGATGAACGAGCGATTTTGCTCGAAAGTCACCTGGCGATGCGGCGGGCGGGAGCGGACATCCTCATCACCTACGCCGCTAAAGACATGGCCCGTTGGCTTAAATAGGGGGTGGATCGGCCTTAACACGACAACGACACTTTCGACAGAATGGGAGGTGGCAGACTGTCGCTGCGGCACCCATCGCAAAGTGTGCCGCACCGCCCACTCGCGAATTTACACGCCATTACAATCGGAAGCGCCGCCAAAATCGCACGTCGAAACCGCGTGAA
>CAYIIH010000113.1:0-21963 GCA_964363225.1 uncultured Verrucomicrobiota bacterium
CGCGCCGTCCACCGCGTCTAGCCAGCCAGCGGCGCGCACGGAGTGACGCGCCCTACCACCTTCGCTTGTAGCCTATCCCACGGTCTTGGCAGTATGTAGTGGCAGCGGTTCTCTGCTGAAAGCCCTTGGCAGAGATCAATTTCGCGCCAGGTTCCGGCCTCGAATGAAGGAGCGAATGGGAGCGTCTCTTGCGGATAGTCGTGACTTTTCTTTGCGCTCGCTTGAGAGGGCTGCCGGAGTATAAACTCCACTGGTGCCGGTACAGAGCGTGCTTTAAAAGAGCACCCGATTCACGGAATGATTATGTTTAATTTGTGCTGGAAACGGCGGACAACCAGGAATCCTTCACTCACTTCAACCGAACCGGCTGTTTTGCTGTATTCTTTAATGGTCATGATCGGCTTGGTGTCAGAGAGCAGTCTGGCGCAATCGGCTGGCAGTCTGAACTTCACCAGTGTCAGTTACGTGGTCAGCGAAGGGGATGGCGTCACGGGTGACCCGACACAAGCACTGAGTCCGCCTGGAGCTATGGTCACAGTGACACGCGCGGGCGGATCGACGGGGAGAGTCCTGGTGGATTGTGTCATTACCAACGGGACAGCCACCAATGGTGTCCATTACACGGTTTCCACGAATCAGCCTGCACCTAGCGTGACCAACACGCTCACCCTGGCGGATTCTCAGACCAGCACCAATTTTATCATTTCCTTGCGGAATGACGCCATTAC
This sequence comes from uncultured Verrucomicrobiota bacterium, assembly GCA_964363225.1. Classification (GTDB taxonomy): domain Bacteria; phylum Verrucomicrobiota; class Verrucomicrobiia; order Limisphaerales; family CAYIIH01; genus CAYIIH01. The sequence continues at coordinate 729 of CAYIIH010000113.1, forward strand.
CAATGCCACCCGGACCATAAAACTGATCCTGACCAATCCTCGGGCCGCTCCCGGTGAAGACCCGGCCTTGGTTGTTCCAATCCTGGGGAGCGTGACCAACGCCAACGTGTCGATCCTGGACAACGATCAGGGGTTCAACATCGAACGCGCAGTCTTTCGAGTGAATGAGACCGGACCGCAGATTGTCGTGGGAGTCTTGCTGAATATCGGCGGGGCAGACGGCGTGTCGGTCGATTATCAGACCACCAGCACGGGCTTCCTCACCCAAGCCGAATCGGACTATGCCACCCAGGACGTCGATTACACGACCACCACCGGCACGTTGAATTTTGGGCAAGGAGAAAGAAGGCAAACGATTACCCTCCCGATACTCGATGACACGGATGTTGAATTCAACGAAGACTTTCAAATCCAACTCACGGCGGCGCGCGGCGACCTGTCCATAACGAATCTCACCATCGACACCTCGACAGACCCGCCGACAACCAATGAAGTCGTCACCACGCAGCCGTATGCCAATTTGGGCCGGGTGACGAATGCGACCGTCACCATCATCGAGTCACGCTCCAATCGCGAGCAACCCGCCGGGTCCGTGTCTCTGGATTGGAATCCCGAGTTCAGTTTCAATCCCACTCCCGGCGCCAACAACACCGTTTATGCCCTCGCTCTGCAGCCGGATGGGAAGGCCGTGGTGGGCGGGGATTTCACGGCCATTAACGGCATCGTGCGCAATCGGATCGCTCGCCTGGACACCAACGGCTTTGTGGATGCCGCGTTCTATCCCGGCACAGGGGCCGACGGCTATGTGAGTTCCGTGGCCCTCTATCCTGCCGGCGCAAATGCGGGAAGAATCCTGATTGGCGGGGGTTTTACCTCCCTCAATAACATCCAAAGGAATTCCATTGCCCGGTTGCGTCCCAACGGTTCTTTAGACGCGAGCTTCAACCCGGGCACGGGGGCGGACGGGCCGGTCTATGCCGTAGCCATACAACCTGACGGGCGCGTGGTGATCGGCGGAGATTTCACCCTGTTTAACGGAGCGGACCGAAATCGTGTGGCCCGGCTGAATGATGATGGCTCGTTGGACACCACGTTTGATCCGGGCGCGGGCGCGGATGGCGCTATTTGGACACTGGCGCTGCAAAATGACGGCCACATTGTTTTGGGCGGCGATTTTCTCGCGGTCAACGGCATACCGCTGAGTGGCACTGCCCGGCTCACGCCCGATGGCGCGGTCGATTTCACCTTCAACCCCGGGCTGGGGGCCAACGGGTCCGTCTATGCCGTGACCTTGGTGCCCTCTTTGGTTTTGCCTATCTCGGCGGCCGCGGTGGCCGGCGACCCCGGCAGCCATACGAACGTGATCGACACGGGCGGCAGCTCCGGAACAGTAACCATCAATTATGATTTCGGAGCCAGCACCAATAATCTGCGGATTTATCACGATGCCTTGATTCCCATCTTCGAGACGAACCTGGTTTCGACCGGGACGGTTTCCGTAGCCTACGGACCGGGCATATCCACCAGTGTGACCCTCATCGTGAATGAAGGCGCCACTCCCGGAACCGTATGGAATTACAGTGGGAACATTACACCATCCACGATTGACACGGGGAAGATACTGATCGGCGGGGCCTTTACCGAGGTGGATATGAGGATGCGAAACCGGTTCGCGCGCCTGAACCTGGATGGTTCGCTCGACCCCAATTTCGATCCTCCTTTTGGGGCGAACAGCACTGTCTATGCAATGGTTCTGCAGCCGGACAACAATTTGCTGATCGGCGGGACTTTCAGTTCGGTGAATGCGACCCGCCGCATGGGCATCGCGCGGTTATTTCCCGATGGCACCGTGGACACCACTTTCCTTGACATTGCCCATAACCGCTTTGCCGGCCTGGCGGACCCCGCAGGATTCATCACCTGCCTGGCCTACCAGGCCGACGGCAACGTTCTGATTGGCGGTCGATTCAACCAATTGGGCGGCGGTCTGTCCTCGACCAGCATGACGGCCCGCTATAACCTGGCTCAACTAATTGGCGGCTCGACTCCGGGACCCGGCAATGTGGCCTTCACCTATTCCGATTACAGCTTTGATGAATTCGCGCGCGCCGCGTCCATTTCAATCTCGCGGAACAATGGAACTTTGGGGACCGTGGCGGCAAGATACGTCACGGTGGATGGGCTGGCCACAGCCAACCTGGACTATGCTCCGGTCATCCCGACAAGTAACGTAGCAGGCTGGGCTTCGGTCGGCAGCAGCAGCCAGGGTGAGACCAATGATATCCTTGTTTCCATAGCTTTGCGGGACGACTTGTTGGTGGAAGGCAACGAGAATTTCAAAGCGGTGTTCACCGACTTGAGCGGGGCGGTCGTTTTGGGCGGGGATAATATTCCCACCGCGCCTGCTCTGGGACGATTGTCCCTCGCCACTGTCACCATCGTGGACAACGATTTCAGCGCCGGCGCCTTGGGCTTTAGCTCCCCCGATTTTACCGTCAACGAGGATGGACTGAACGCGATCATCACTGTCCTTCGGACCAACGGAGCCACCGGGGCAGTCACCGTGGATTATGCGGCGCGCAATGGCCCTGCTCCCAACGGCGCCACCAACGGTCTGGATTTCACCGCCCGAACCGGCACCCTCTCTTTTGGCTCCGGCCAAACGAGCCGGACTTTCAGCATCCCGATCATCAACGACAATCTGGTTGAGTTTGACGAGGTGGTGACGCTGGCTTTGTCCAATCCCCGAGGCGGCACCACGCTGAGCGCCACCAATGCGACTTTGACCATCGTCGATAACGATTTCGCGTCCGGTCGCTTGAATTTCACGGCCGCTTCCTTCAGCACGAACGAGCGCGCGCCCTTGGCCGCCATTACCGTCAAGCGCACCGGCGGCAACGTGGGAGCGCTGGCGGTGGACTTCCGCACCAGCGATGCCGTCGCCACCAACGCGGCTTTGAGCGGCCTTGATTATGCCGCCACCAACGGAACCTTGGTCTGGGCCGATGGCGATACCAGCCTCAAGAGCGTTTATATTCCGTTGCTGAACGATGATTTGGTCGAGGGTGCGGAAATAGTCCGGGTGACTTTGTTCAATCCCTCCGTGGCCGGGGCGTTGGGCATTCAAACCAACGCGGTTTTGACGATTGTGGACGATGACTTGCCTGGCAGTCTCGCCTTCAGCGCGGCCAATTACATCACGGACGAGAACGGAACCAATGCCATCGTTACCATTGTCCGCTCGGGCGGCAGCGCCGGCGCCGTCTCCATAAATGTGGCAGTTGCCGACGGGACGGCCACGAATGGCCTGGATTATGTCGGCATGACCAATTCCCTTTCCTTTGCCACGGGAGAATCAAGCAAGACACTGAGCATTCCCATCCTGGACGATGCCACCATCGAAGGAGACGAGACGGTCCTGTTGAAGCTGTTCAATCCCACCAATGCCACTCTCGGCAGTCTGACCAACGCGGTTTTGACGATCATAGACGACGAGTCTTCGAACATTCCGGCCGGCGCGCTGGACACCAGCTACAATCCCTCTGCCGGGACGGACGGATTCATCAATGCGCTGGTTGTGCAGCCCGACGGCAAGTTGCTCTTAGGGGGCGATTTCATCACGGTCAATGGCTTGACGCGCCGGCGCATTGCGCGATTGAACGAAAACGGCTCGGTGGATGGCGCCTTCAACATCGGCGCAGGAGCCAACGGCGCCGTGCGGGCGGTGGCACTGCAAAGCGATGGCCGGATTCTGCTGGGCGGCTTGTTCAGCATGATCGACAGCTTTAACCGCAACTCGATGGCCCGGCTGAATCCTGACGGCAGCGTGGACACTTTCTTTAATCCGGGAGCCGGAGCCGACAATACCGTGTTTGCCGTGGCCGAGATGATGAGCGGATCGGTTCGCAAAGTGATCCTGGGCGGCGCCTTCAACACGTTCAACGGAACCTCCCGCCGCAACGTGGCGCGATTGAATGCGGATGGCACTCTCGACTCGAGTTTTGACCCCGGCACCGGCGCCGATGGGACCGTGTATGCCGTCGCCCCGCAAAAGGACGGCAAAGTCATCATCGCCGGCGATTTTGCCGTCGTCGATGGACTGGGCCGGAATGCCGTCGCGCGGCTCAATGCGGATGGTTCTGTGGACGCGGCCTTTTATTCGGGTTTGGGGCCGGATGGGCCGGTGCGCGCGCTGGCGCTGCAAAGTGACGGCAAAATACTGATTGGCGGCTTGTTCACGTCTGTGGATGGCATCGCGCGCAATTTTGTGGCCCGGTTGAACGCGGACGGCTCTTTGGACCTGAGTTTCAATCCCGGCGCCGGCGGCAATGGGGCCGTCTTCACCCTGGCGCTGCAGGCGGACGGCAAAAGCGTGTTGGGCGGCGACTTCACCACGTTTGACAACGTCACGCGCAATCGGATCACGCGCTTGAATGCCGATGGCTCCGTCGATACCACCATCAACTTTGGCTTGGGCGCGAGTGGATTCATCGGAGCGGTGGCCATCCAAAGCGACCGCAAGATCGTCATGGGAGGCGGTTTTACCGGTTTCAACGGAGTCTTCCGCAATCACTTGGCCCGCTTGCACGGCGGTTCCATGGCCGGAGTGGGACAAATTGAATTCAGCTCGGCGTTTTTTACGGTGGATGAAAGCGCCACCAACGCCGTCATTATTGTGCGGCGCACCGGCGGAACCAGCGGAACCGTCTCCGTCGATGTGGACACGACCGCCGGATCGGCGCAGTCGCTGTTGGATTACACCGACCAAAGCCTGGCCGTCATTTTCCCGCCGGGCGAAACGGTGCTGGGTTTCCACGTGCCCATCCTCAATGACTCGTTGGTGGAAGGCGACGAGACGGTCCACCTCGCCATGAGCAATCCGCAAGGCGGCGCGTCGCTGGGAGTCCAGCCTGCAGCTACGTTGACCATTGTCAGTGATGACAGCGTTTTGGGCTTCAGCTCCAGCTCGTACAGCGTGAATGAAAATGCCTTGGGCGGCCGGGCCACCATCAACGTCACGCGCACGGGTTCCACCAACGGATTGGTCTCGGTCAATTACGCCACGGCTTCGGGCACGGCCATGGTGGGCGCTGATTTCAGCACGGCAAGCGGCGTGCTGACTTTTGCTCCGGGAGAAACGCGCAAGACGTTCGGCATCGCCATCCTGGACGACCTCCTGGTAGAGGGGAATGAGACCGTCCAGCTTGTGCTCAGCAACCCTTCGGTGCCGGCCATTCTGGGCCAGGCGGCGGCGACCCTGACCATTCTGGAAAACGATTTTGCGCCCGGCGTGCTGCAATTCGGCGCTGCCTCTTATGCCGCCGGTGAGGATGGAACGAATGCGATCATCCGCATCATACGAACCTATGGCGTGACCGGTGTCGTCGCCGTCAACCTGGGCGTCAGCGACGGCACAGCCCGGGTGGGCCTGGACTATCTCGGCGTCGGTGGCACTCTCTCTTTTGCCGATGGCGAGGTGGTCAAGACGGTGCTGATTCCCATTCTGAATGATGCGCTGACGGAAGGGAATGAAACCGTCAACCTGACCTTGTCAAATCCGACCGGAGGCGCGGTGCTGGGCGATCCGACTGCGGTATCGTTGACGGTTGTGGATGACGAAACGACGATCGGGTTTGGCGAGAGCGTCTATTCATTCAACGAGAACAGCGGGGGGGTAGTTCTGACCGTGGCACGGACGGGAAGCACCGCTGCCGCTTTGACGGTCGATTACGCCAGCCGTGACAGAACCGCCTCAGCCGGCACTGATTATACGTCGGTGGCGGGCACGCTAGATTTTGCCCCGGGCGAGGTGACCAAGACCATCTCCGTTCCGATCATCGATGACACCCGGGCCGAGGCCGCGGAATCCTTCACTCTCACGTTGACCAATCTGCTGGGCCCGGCCCAGTTTGGCCGCGCTACGGCCATTTTGAACATCACGGATAACGATGAAGGGCCGAGCATCCTGGGCTTTGCCGGTGCGGCGGTCAGCGTGGACGAGAACGCCACCAATGCGGTCATTGCCATTTCGCGTTCCGGCGGGGCTTTGGGAACGGCTTCGGTGAACTACACGACCAGCGACGGGACCGCGCTGGGCGGGCAGGATTACATACCCACGGCCGGGCTTTTGACCTTTGCAGTGGGCGAAACCAATAAGACCGTTGCCATTCCTGTCCTTGACGACGCTCTTTTTGAAGGCGACGAGACGTTCGGGCTGCAATTGTTTAACGTGATCGGAGCGGCGCCTGCCCTGACGAATGCCTTGGTCACGATCAGGGACGACGAGGCTTCCCTGAGCTTCTCAACCAATGCGTATGTGGTCTCCGAGAGTGGCACCAACGCGGTCATCACCGTCCTGCGCTGGGGTGGAATCGTGGGCGCCATCACGGCCGAGTATATCGTCTCGGTAGGGGCGACCAATCCGGCCACGCCCAGCCTCGATTACTTGGTGGCGTCCGGCGCTCTCCTCTTCACGAACGGTCAGACGGTGGCGACGTTCACGATCCCCATCCTGGACGACTTCCTGGTCGAAACCAACGAGACCGTGATGATCACTTTGTCCAATGTGGTCGGAGCTTCGTTGATTGCTCCCTCTTCGGCTGAACTGACGATTACGGACAATGATACCGACCAAGGCGGCTTCGAATTCCCCTTCACCAGTCCGGTCTTGGTGGCGGAGACCAACGGAACCGTAACCGTGACCGTGGCCCGGCAGGGCGGCGCCAGCGGCGCTGTATCGGTAGATTTGCAGGTGATCCAGATACTGACCGGCAATGCCTGTTCCGGAACCACCAATGCCATCGTGAACAACGATTTCTCGCCGGCCGGCGGCACTTTGGACTGGAATGATGGCGAAGGCGGCCTCAAGTCTTTCTCCTTCGCCATTGTGGATGACCCGGAACCGGAACTGGACGAAGTCTTCCTCGTACAGTTGGCGAATCCGACGGGCGGCGCCTCGGTGAGCACGACCCGCCGGGTCCTGCCGGTCGTCATTATTTCAGACGACCAGCCAGCGGGAGCGGCCGACAAGGATTTTAATCCGGTCACCCCATTGAACCCGAGCCCGGGCGCGAACGGCACGGTCTCTTGCGTATTAGCCTATACGAATGGGCCCAATCTGGGGAAGGCCTTGATTGGCGGTGATTTCACGGCGGTGAACGCGGTGGTACGCAAGAGCGTCGCGCGTTTGAACGCGGACGGTTCAGTCGATGCTTCGTTCAATCCCGGCACCGGCGCGGACGGATTTGTCGGCGCGATTGGCGTCCAGGCCGATGGCAAGGTGGTGATCGGAGGCGGGTTCACTTCGGTGAACAATGTCAATCGCAGCCGGATTGCGCGGTTGAATGCAGATGGGACGCTGGACAGCGCCTTCAGTCCGGGATCAGGCGCCAACGGGCCGGTGCACGCCTTGGCCATCGAATCGGGCGGACGGATCATCATCGCGGGCGATTTCACGTCCTACAATGCCGTGGCGCAGAATCGTGTGGCGCGGCTGAACTCGAACGGTTCCTTGGACACGAGCTTTGCGGTCGGGACGGGGGCCAACGGCGTGGTCAATGCCTTGGCCGTTCAGCCGGTTCTGCCCTTGCTGACGAACGCCAATTCCAACTCCGGTCCGGGCGAGCACCGAAGAACGATCAACACGGGCGCACCTTCAGGCACCGTCACCGTCACTTACAATTTCTTCGGCGACACGAACACGCTGCGCATTTTATACGGCACGACGCTGATTTACGACAGTGGTTTCCTGAACAATGAAGTGGTGGTGACTAATATTGATGGGACGCTCTCCACCAACTATCCCAGCCGGAATGTCACCGTGCCCTATGGCCCCGGAACACCCAGAGACGTTACGATTGTCATCAATGAAGGGAGCCTGGCGGACGGCCCCCTCTGGAATTATCAGGCGAGCATACAGCCCAGCGGCACACGCAGTGTGCTCCTGGCAGGAGATTTCACGGTCATCAATGGCGTGCCGCGCCCTCGCCTCGCGCGGCTGACCGCCGGCGGATCGCTGGACCTGAATTTTGATCCGGGCACCGGCGCCGACAGCACCGTTTCTTCCCTGGCCGTGCAGACGGATGGGAAGGTTGTGATCGGCGGTGATTTTGCCGTGGTCCGCGGTGTGGGCCGCCGTGGGATCGCTCGTTTGAACGAGGATGGAACTCTGGATGCCGCGTTCAATCCCGGCGCGGGATTCAATGGCCCCGTCTATGCCGTGCTGGGGCAGCCGGATGGTTCGACGTTTGTGGGCGGACAATTCACGCTGTTCAACGGCACGGCCCGGACGAACCTGGCCCGATTGTATCCGGACGGCACGTTGGACACCGGTTTTCTGGACAATTATTACAACCAACGGCAGCCGGGCGCCGATCAGTTTGTGACGTCGCTGGCGGTGCTGGCCAACCGGGTCTTGATTGGCGGCGGGTTTGCCAAGGTCGGCGGCGGCGCGAGCAGCGCCGATGTCTTGCCGCGATTTCGCATTGCGCGACTCTTCGGTGGCGCCACGCCGGGTCCAGGGAACCTGGAATTCGACGTGCTAGATTATTCTGTGGATGAAAACGTGTTGGGCGGGCTGGTGACCATCACGGTCCGGCGCGTCAACGGCGTTTTGGGAGCCGCCGCGGTGGATTATGCGACCGCTGACGAGACGGCCCTGGCCGGCCTTCATTACACGGAGACGAAAGGGACGTTGCTCTGGACCAATTGCGATTCATCCATCCGGACTTTTGCCGTTCCTATCCTGGACAACTCGGCGGTGGAGGGCGACAAAACCTTCAAGGTCACTCTCTCCCATCCGCGGGGCATGGGCATGTATGTGACCAACAGTCCTGCTTTGGGTTTCCAGTCTGCGGCCTCGGTGCTGATTGTGGAGAACGATTTCAATCATGGCACGCTCTCGTTCAGCGCGCCCACTTACACCGTCAATGAAAACGACGGCACCGCCACCATCATCGTGACGCGCGCCGACGGCGATAATGGGGCCGTGTCCGTGGACTATTCGACCCAGGATGGCACTGCGCTGGAAGGGGCGGACTACACCGGGCGCACCGGGACGCTTTCCTTCCTTTCCGGTCAAACGAGCAAAACCTTTGCGATTCCCATCCGCGAGGACACGGCCATCGAACCGGATGAAACGGTCCGTCTAAGGCTGTCCAATCCCACGGGCGGGGCCGTTTTGGGAGCGCAAGCAACGGCCCAATTGGAAATCATCGACAACGATTTTGCCCCGGGCCGGGTCAGGTTTACAGGCGCGAATTTTAACGTGGATGAGAACGGCGGGACGGCGGCCATTTCCGTCAAGCGGGCCGGGGGCAATGCCGGCGTGTTGTCGGTCCAGTATGCCACGAGCGATGGCACAGCCATTCTGCCTTTTGACTACCTGGAGACCGCAGGCGTGCTGAACTGGGACGATGGCGACAGCTCGACCAAAGTCTTTATGGTGCAGATCAGTAATGACGGATTGGTTGAGGGCAATGAAACCGTTGGTTTGGCGCTGTTCAATCCTTCCATAAGCGGCGCGCTGGGAAACGTGACCAATGCGACGCTCACCATTGTCGATGACGATTTCTATGGCGAATTGGCGTTCAATTCCGCGGAGTACCTGGCGGACGAGAACGGCGGCAGCGCGACCCTCATCGTCACCCGGCGAGGAGGCAGCGCGGAATCGGTTTGGGTCAGCTATGCCACCACCCTGCAAGGAACGGCCATTCCGGGCGTCGATTATCAGAAAGTGAGCGGCGCCCTCTTTTTCGATGTCGGAGAAACGAGCCGGAGCATTACGGTTCCGTTGTTCGATGACGACAGCAGTGACAGGAATAAGACGATTATTCTCTCTTTGTTCAATCCTCTTTTTGCCGCGCTTGGCGCCGTCACCAACGCCACGGTGACCATCCTGGACAATGAGTTGGCCAATCGGCCGGCCGGTGGGTTGGACGCGGACTTCGATATGGGCGAAGGCCCCAACAAACCGGTCTATTCCGTGGCCCTTCAAAGTGATGGCAAACTCGTCATCAGCGGCGATTTTACGGAGTTCAGCCGGGAGGTCCGGAAGGGAATCACCCGCCTGACCACCGAGGGCGCCTTGGACCGTTCTTTCGATGTCGGAAGCGGGGCCAACGGTTCCATCCGCGCCATGACCATTCAAAAGGACGGGCGCATCCTGATTGGCGGGACGTTTACTTCGGTGAACAACGCGCCTCTCAACAACATTGCCCGCCTCGGCGCCAGCGGGTCACTGGATGCGACCTTTAATCCGGGCTCCGGCCCCGACAACCCGGTTTATGCCCTGGCCGAAACCTTCCTGGGCTCTGAACCGAGAATCCTGGCCGGGGGCGGGTTCAACACCTTCAACGGCTTCAGCCGTCATAACGTGGTGCGATTGGGCGCCGATGCCACCGTGGACTTTGCGTTCGATCCTGGGTCGGGTGCCAATGGTGCCGTCTCTGCCATCACCGTGCTGCGCAGCGGCAAAATCTTGATCGGGGGAGATTTTACCCTCATCAACGGCATCAGCCGCCAGTACACTGCCCGGTTAAACGCCGACGGCAGTCTGGATGGCACGTTCGACGCCGGATTGGGCGCCGACGGATCCGTCCGCGCTCTGGCGGTGCAAGAGGATGACAAAGTGGTGATCGGCGGCTTGTTCACCTCCGTCGGCGGCGTGGACCGGGGGTATGTGGCGCGCTTGAATCAGGACGGCACTTTGGATGCAACCTTCAATCCGCGTCTGGGAGCGAACGGGGCCGTTTTTGCTGTTGTTCTGCAGTTGGATGGAAAACTGGTGTTGGGAGGCGACTTTACCACCTTCAACGGGTTGGAGCGCAACCGGATTGTGCGCCTGAATCCCGATGGTTCCATTGACCCAACCATCAATTTCGGAACCGGCGCCAATGGATTTGTGAGCGCTGTCGCCCTTCAGAATGACCGGAAAATCGTGATTGGCGGCGGATTCACCACGTTTGACGGGGAACCGAGAAATTACCTTGCCCGGCTGCATGGCGGGTCCATCGCGGGGGCGGGGAGCCTCGAATTCACCGCGCCGTCCTTCACGATCAGTGAAACCGCCACCAACGCGGTGATGACGGTGCGGCGGACGGGAGGGACCCTGGGAACCATCTCCGTTCAATACCAGAGCCGCCCTGATTCAGCCGAACCGGCTCTGGATTACCTTGATGTGAGCGGCACGCTGACCTTTCTGCCAGGCGAGACGAGCCACACGATTGAGGTTCCCATTTTCGACGATAATTTTCCGGAGAATAACGAAGTGGTGAATCTGAGCCTGACCAATCCCACCGGCGGAGCGGCCTTGGGCCGGCAGCCCGTGACCGCTTTAATCATCGTCAGTGATGACAGCGTCTTGAATTTTGGCGAACCTTCTTACAGCGTGAATGAGAATGCGGCCGGAGCGAGGGCCACCGTCACCGTCACGCGCGAGGGCGGCAGCAGCGGGACCGTCACCGTTCGCTACACCAGCAGCAACGGCACGGCGCTGTCCGGATCGGATTACAGCGCGGTCAATGGCACCCTTACTTTTGGGCCCGGAATCACCAGCCAAACCTTCATTGTGCCGATCATTGATGATGCGTCCGTGGAGGGCAACGAAACGGTCAACCTGCGCTTGAGTTCGCCCACCGGCGGAGGAGTGCTGGGCCAGGCCAGCGCCATTCTGTCGATTGTTGACAACGATTTTGCGCCCGGCGTTCTCAGCTTTGCCGGTTCCGCCGTGGTGAACGAAGGCGGAGCGTTGGCCACCTTGACCGTCACGCGCACCAGCGGCAAGACGGGAATTGTGTCCGTCGATTATGCCACCGGCGGCGGGACGGCCATCGAAGGCCAGGATTACACAGGCCTCAGCGGCACGCTGACTTTTGTCGATGGGGAGACAGTAAAAACGTTGTTGATACGGATCACGGATGATTCCGCCGTGGAAGGCAACGAAACGATCGGCGTGGCCATTTCCAACCCCAAAGGCGGTGCGATTTTGGGAAGTCCGAGCACGATGACCTTGACGGTTGTGGACGATGATTTTGGCCCGGGCAGCCTGGATCAAAACTTCGATCCGGCGGGAGGAGCCAATAATACGGTGCGGGCGCTGGTCTTGCAGCCCGACGGCAAGATTCTGATCGGCGGGGAATTTGACACCATGAATGGCATCTCGCTGAATCATATCGGGCGGCTGAATCCGAATGGAGACGTGGACTCCAGCTTCGCCCCGGGCGCCGGTCCCGATGGCTTGGTTTCTTCCCTCGCTGCTCGGGCCGATGGAAAAGTCATGGCTGGCGGCACCTTCCGGACCGTCGGCACGCTGGGGCGCAGTTGGGTCGCCCGCTTCCTGACCAACGGGTTCGTGGACGGCACCTTCAGCCTGACGGCGGGAGAGAATGCGGAGGTGTTGGCCGTAGCCGCGCAACCGGATGGCAAAGTGGTGGTGGGTGGAGCATTTACGACCCCCAGCGGCGGCATTGCGCGCGTTAATTCCAATGGATCGTTGGACGTCAGTTTTGATCCCGACACCGGAGCGGATGGCCCGGTCGGGTCGTTGGCGCTGCAGCCGGATGGCAAGGTGATTATCGGCGGACAGTTTACGAAACTGGGCGGCGTGCCCCGTGGTTCCATCGCCCGCCTGCAATCGAACGGCCTGCTCGATACCACTTTTGCGTCCGGCCTGGGAGCCAACGGCCCAGTCAATTCCATCGTGCGCCAGTCTGACGGCAAGATCCTCATAGCCGGGGATTTTACGATGGTCAATGGAGTCAGCCGCAATCGGGTGGCGCGTCTGGACCCGCACGGGACGATCGATAGCAGTTTCGTGCCGGGTGCCGGGCCCAACGGGGCGGTGCAGGCCATGGCCTTGCAGGCTGATGGAAAAGTCTTTGTGGCCGGTGGCTTTACGACCGTGAGCGGGGTGGCCCGGGCCCGCATCGCGCGCCTGCTCGCGGAGGGCTCGCTGGACACCGGATTTGATCCGGGCCGGGGCCCGGATAATACCGTCTATGCGGTGGCGGTGCAACCGGATGGGAATGTGCTCATTGGCGGCGCCTTCACCACGGTCAACGGATTCTCGCGCGGTCGTATTGCGCGGTTGAATGGCGATCCGGACGCGGGTTCAACCGAGTTGAAAGTGATCGAGACAGTCCAACTGACGGACGGGCAGGTTCGCCTGACGTTCAGCAGCCAGGCCGGCAAAGATTATCTGATCGAGGCCTCCAGCGATCTGGCTACGTGGGAATCCGCGGGCACGGTCACGGCCTCAGGGGCCAGCGCGGAATTCACCGATGCGGCTGCCCCGGGTTTCAATCAACGCTTCTACCGAATTCGGCGCCTCGGTTTGTGACGCGGCAAACGGCTCCGTAAATCCTTGACCAACCGGTCCATGCCACGAACGTCAAGATTTGATCTGAAAGATTTCTACGACTGGATCACGCTGGCGCGTGAGGCGCGATTCAATGCCGTGGTGCTGGCGCAGCTCTGCCACCTCTCGGTCCGGCATTTGCGCCGCCACTGCTGTCAACGATTCGGCCGCCCCACCCAAGAATGGCTTGATGAACAAAGAATGGTGGCCGCCCGTTACCTTCTGGCTGAGACTCATTTACTCTCTCTTGGGCCTGACGGCGACCGTTCTCCATCTGACCGCTCAACTCGAACCTGCTGCAGGAGAAAGTCCTCCGCGCGTGATGGCAAGCGGTACCAATCACACCATCATCCAAACCATCACTCAAGTCCTGGCTTCAGATGGCACCGTCACGCTCGTCACCAACACTTACCCCCAGGTCGATACGGGCGCTCGGGTAGGATCCGCATCCGCCCCCCAGCAAGGGGAATTGATCCAGCCGCCCGCAGTGGTCGAGCGTGGCCCCGGCCACAAGATCATTCAGACCGTGACCCGGTCTCTGGCTCCGGATGGCTCGACCATTCTGCAAACCAACCGGCAGGTGAGATTCACCTCCAGGCTGGAAAAGGAACAGAATCTTGCCGGAGATCAGACAGTGATCATCCACCCGCCCAAAGTCGTGGAGCGTGGAGCCCACCACAAAGTTGTCCAAAACGTGACCCAATTCGTGGCTGCGGATGGCTCGCTGACTTCGAGGACCAACACCTATACGACGTATGAGACGCAGGAGGCTTTGGCCGCCACCTTGGCCCAGCCTCCGAAAGTCCTGGAACGCGGCCCCCATCATAAGGTCATCGGGAGACTGGTTCGCGAACCGGCCTCGGATGGCTCGTTGACAGCCAGGACCAGCACCTACACCGAGATAGGCACCGGCCTGTCCTACCAGGACGAGGATGGCCAATGGCGCGACGCCGTGGCCGAGTTCAAGCTGTTCAACGACGGTGTCATCGCGCGCCAAACCCAACACCGCGTGATCCTGGCTCCGAATCCAAACCACAAGGACGCGGTCGATTTGCTTTTGCCCGATGGGGGCCGTCTTCGCAGCCGCGTCCTGGGTTTGGGCTATTTCGATCCGGTTTCGGGCAGAAGCGTGGTTATTGCGGAAGTGCAAGACTCCCAGGGAGAACTGTCGCCCGCCAAAGACCAAGTGACGTATCCGGATGCGTTCAAGGGTGTGTCCGCGGACCTGCGCTACACGGTGACGAAAGCCGGACTGGAGCAAGATGTCATCCTGACCGAACAACTCCCCTGGGGACCGGAGGACTACGGCCTCAGCGCGGAAAGTGAACTCGAGGTCATCACCGAGTTTTTCCCCAGCGCCGAGCCGCGCGTCAGCCGCCAAGTGCTTCGACAGGAACGCGATGCGGAGAAACGCAAAGCCATGGCCGAACCGGACCGGAGCGATGACACGATCGATTTCGGCTCCATGCAGATTGGACAAGGCAAAGCCTTCGGTCTTTGGGAGCAACCCCAGGCTGCCCGGTTTGGCCAGGGTCCAATCGTCTCGAAGCATTGGCAGAAGGTCGAAAACCGCACGATCCTTTACGAGGCTGTTTTACACCGCGAACTCAAACCGCTGTTGGAAAAACTGCCGCCAACGCGCCAGAAGCCGGACCGGCCGAAACAGGGGGCTTCCCTCCAGCGCAAGCTGCCCGAGGTCAAGATGGCTGAAGCGGCGAAGGATGCTACGACCATCGCGCAGGTTGGACACCTGCGCTCCGAGGCTGAAGTGCAAGTGGCTGATGCGCAAGGACGAAAGGCTGCCATCCAGTTAGCCCGGCACGCCTCTCCCAAAACGGGGGTGGTGCTGGATTATGTAATTGAGCTGTACGCTCAGGAAAGCAATCGTACCCTTGCCAGCGGAACTTACTACGTTTCAAGCTACAGCTTCCTTAATGGAACGACGACCATCCAGGGTGGCACCGTGGTTAAACTTTGTCCGAACGGTGGCTTGTACGCTGCAGGGCCAATCATTTGCCAGACATCACCTTCATCCATGGCGGTCATTACCAGCCAACACGACGATTCTTTCGGGGAGGTTATTCCGGGCAGTACGGGTAATCCGACAGGACAGCTTGTGTCCGACGCTTTGGTGCCCTTTGGCGGCTGGAACTACGACCTCAGCAACTTACGGGTGCGTTGGGCTGTAAGAGGCATCTACTTTGCCAACTCGAGCTCCTACTGGAACACCCTTCGAGACTCGCGTCTCGAAGAATGCGTGACCGGGGTGCAAATCCAGGATTGCGGTGCCACATTGGACAATCTGACGATCTGTAACTTGGGCACGCTTTATTACGGGACAGGCTCATATCACGTTAGCGTTGGAACGGTTACATCCGACTGCGCGGGCAGTCCTCCTCCGCCCCCGAGCGACGATCACGGCAACAGCATCGCTGCCGCCACGCCGATGGGCCTCAACAGCAGCATTGCCGGGAACATCGACTACGGTGGCGACGAGGACTTTTTCAGTGTGCAGGTCACAACCTCATGTACATTAACGGCTTACACGACAAGTAGCACCGATACTTTCGGTTATCTGCTCGATTCCAACGGAAACCAACTGACCTACAACGACGACAATCCCTATCCCAATTTCCGGATCAGTTATTCCGTAACGCCAGGCACTTACTATGTCAAAGTTCGTCATTACAATTCGAGCAGCGGCACGGGGGCCTCCACGTTGTCTGTGGAATTCAGCGGCAGCGGTGGCGGCGATGATCATGGCAACAGCATGGGTTCCGCCACGGCCGTCAATCTGAACAGCGCGACCGCCGGCACCATCAACTACGGTGGCGACGAGGACTTTTCCCGGGTCAATGTGGCTTCCTCCGGGACGCTGACCGCCTACACCACGGGCAGCACCGATACCTACGGATATTTGCTTGATGCCAGCGGCAACATCCTGGCCTACAACGATGACTATACCAGCCTCAATTTCTGGTTCAGTTATTCGGTTTCGGCAGGGACGTACTACGTCCGGGTACGCCATTACAATTCCAGCAGCGGCACCGGACCTTACACTCTGTACGTCGAATTCTCCGTCGGTGGCGGTACGCCGCCAACGATTTCCGACATCCCCAACCAGACCACTGCGCAAGACACAGCATGCGGGCCCATCTATTTTACGGTCAACGACGCGGAGACTGCGGCCGGTTCCCTCACGGTTTGGGCCAGTTCGGACAATCAAGCCTTGCTGCCCAATGGCAACATCTCTCTGGGCGGCGGCGGCGCCAATCGCACCATCACCCTGACGCCGGCTTGGAACCAGACGGGGACCGCTACGCTGACTGTGACCGTTTCGGATGGAGTCGCCCAGGCCAATGACACGTTCCTATTCACAGTCACACTTTCCGACAGCGATTATGATAGTCTCCCGGACAGTTGGGAGCAGCAGTACTTCGGCAATCTGAGCCAGAATGGCAGCGGCGATTTCGACGGAGATGGGCTGACCAACTTGCAGGAATATCAGGGCGGGACCGACCCGACGGTGGCAACACCCTGCGTCAACCCACCGAGCGGATTGGTCAGTTGGTGGCGAGCGGAAGGCAATGCCAATGACTATACCGGGGCGAATCACGGCACCTTGCGGAACGGCGCGGGCTACGCCTCGGGACAAATAGGCCAAGCCTTCAACTTCGACGGGCTGGACGACTACATTGAAGTGGCCAATCCGGGGAATTTCAACTTTGGCAGCAGCGCGCCGCTCACGGTGGAGACGTGGGTCTATCGCACCGGCAGCGGGACGATCATGCACGTGATGGGCAAGCGGGACTATTGCGGGAGCAGCTTCAATTACCAGATGGCGTTCGATCCTTCGGGCGGGCTGCAATTCAACAGCAGCTATGGCGGGGTCTATACCGGGGTCCAGTTGGCCATGAACCAATGGACGCATCTGGCGGCGACCTTCGACGGCGGGACCTTTCGGTTTTACATCAACGGCACTTTGGCGGGCACGGGTTGGGGGAGCTTGGGGCCGGTGAACAGCCTGCCGTTGATGATTGGAGCTTCGGGGACCTGCGGCTATACCTTTCAAGGCCGGATTGACGAACTGAGCCTCTTCAACCGGGCGCTCTCGGCGAGCGAGATTCAGGCGTTGTTCGCGGCGGGCCGGTCGGGCAAGTGCTTCAACACCGCGCCAACGCTGACCACGATCAGCCCGCTGACGGGCGCAATGCAGGACACGCCCTTTACCATCAGCTACGCGACGCTGGCTAACGCAGCCAATGAGGCGGACGTGGAGGGCAATCCGATCTCATTCCGGGTGGAGGCGGTCAGTGCGGGCGCCTTGACCAAGAACGGCGCGACGGTGACGCCGGGCAGCACGTTGCTCAGTTCCGGGGAGAACTGGGTCTGGACGCCGCCGCTCAACGCCACTGGGACGCTCGCCGCGTTCACCGTGAAGGCGTGGGACGGGAGCTTGGCCTCTGCCAGTGCGGTGCAGGTGAATGTCACGGTGATACCCCCTGACAGCGACTACGATGGCCGAAGCGACGCCCAGGAGCAAAGCGAAGGGACAGACCCACTCGACAGCGCCAGCTTTGTGGCCGCTCGTCTGGGTCACTGGCGCTTTAATGCCAGCGATTGGATGGGCGAGCAAGGCCAGTTGCCGATGCAGTACGCCAACGTGCAAGGTGTTCCGAGTTGGAGTGGCAACGCATTACAAGTGAACAGTGCCGGCACAGCCAACCTCAAGTACCGCGATACGGAAGTAAACGGCTCTGCGAATATCAACTGCCGTAACGGCTCCGTTCGATTCTGGTTCAAGCCCGCTTGGAGCAGCGCCTCCGTCGGCGGAACCGGCCCCGGAGGCGGCGTCTGGGCGCGCCTTCTGGAAATGGGCGATGGAACGACTTCAGGCGGATGGTGGGCGCTCTCCCTCAGCCCGGACGGCAACCAAATTGCCTTTGAATCGCAGCTTAACAACGTGACGACAACCTATTTCACTTACAGTGGTTTGAATTGGACGCTGCTTGGTGGAAACGCGGATTGGCACCAACTGGTTTTGACCTACTCGCCCACGGCCACGGCCCTGTACATCGACGGCATACCTGTTCGCCCGCAAGCCGGGCCGGGCATTGCAAGCTTTCCCAGTTACGCCGCCAGGATCGCTCAGGGATTTAGCGTCGGCAGCAACCGTTCCGGCGCCGAGCAAGCCAAAGGACAATTCGAGGAATTGGAAACGTTTAATTATCCCTTGAACGCCTCGGACATCAGTAACGATTTCCAGTCGATGTGGAATCCATCGACAACACTTTCTGCAAACTTTGCCAATGACCACGTCCAGTTGCCCACCGTCACCGCTTCCATTTCTGGCCCGGCGTCGGCCCTTATGGCGATCCTCATCAATAGCACCGAATTCGCCTCCGCAGTTTGGGTTCCATTTGAGGCCAGCCCGACGATCACTTTGGGCAGCACGGACGGCGATTATGACGTTTGGTTTGGTGTCCAAGGGCTTTCCGGCCAGACTTATTGGACAAGAAGGCGTCTGACTTTGGATCGGGTACCGCCAACGGTTTATGTTACCAATCCAACGACGAGTTCAACCTCGCGCCCCATTATTCAGTTGCAAGGCTATAGTCCTGAGTCACTTGCCAGTGTCTCTTACACTCTGGCCAACGCTAATGGAACGATCTCTGATGAACCGGGAATTCTCACCGATCAGCAATATGACCCTAACACCTTGAAACTTACAACCACCTCCTTCCAGTGCTTCGACCTTGAACTGGCAATTGGAGAAAATACGGTGACCTTGAAAGTCCAAGACTTGGCAGGCAACATCACGATCACGGCCCTCCAATACACGTTGGACCTTTCCACAGACACCACAGCGCCCGCAATCACCTTGTATTGGCCCCAGGACGGCATGCAACTGAGCGGCTCGGCTTTTACTTTGCGGGGCTTGGTCGATGACCCAACCGCAACGGTGGCTGTCAGCGGCTTGACCACCGATCCTGTGGAGGGCGTTGTGGAGCGGAACGGCGCATTTTGGATCGAGGAATTGCCATTGACCGATGGCAACAACAGCCTGACAGTTACAGTGACTGACGCGGCCGGAAATGTCGCGACTACCAGCCTGACGGTGGTGAAAAGCAACGTCCAATTAACCATGGATCCGCTCGATCCAAATGAACTGATCAAGCCCAGCACGACCGTGACAGGCACGATCAATGACCCCGGCTATGCTGTTTGGGTGAATGGAGTTCGAGCGGGCACGCCCGTGTTCAACGGGACCACTTACGATTGGACCGCCACCGCTGTTCCGGTTTACGGGGAAGGCACAGCCGTCATGCTGGCGCGGGCCATACCGAATTCGGACAATGACGGCAATGGGACAGCGAGCAATTCACAGAGCAGCGCGAATAATCCCAATTTGGGGAATCCTATGTCGGCTCAGGCCAAGGATTTGCAGAACGCTGTTGAGCAACCCCCACGCGTGTATGTGCAACAATTCACTGACACCTGGGGCGCGGTCTATGACGCCACCCATTCGGAAAGTTCAAGCACGGATTGGACAGACGGCGCCGGTGGAACTGGAACGGTCGTTGTGAATCATCCCGAGGGAGTATGCACAACGACTAAAACCTGGGATGAAGACTTCTATCCACCGACCAAGGACGGGACGGCTATGACGGGCTGCGATCCAGGGCCACCCCCCTCTTCTTCCGCCCCCACGGACCCACCGGAAATCACGGTGGAATACTGCGATGTTAATGAAAATGCCGGTGCCTATTCGCGAAATACCAGATCGATTGTCATGTTGAAAACCGGCGGGAAAGGTGTTGCGAAACGTCAAAACCTTTTCACGATTAATGCGAGCGCCTGGGAAATCCTGCAAAAGCAGTGCAGACCCGGATGGGGCAACAGAAATAACTGTGATTGGACTGGAATTCCCCCGGGGGAGATTAAGCTTGCCGGCTTTGGAAGAGTCGGCAACGACGGGAATCTGTATAAGGTCCTCCCCGACAATTCCCCTCCTTTGAATGTCACAGTTAAAACGCCCAGGGACTTTTACACGTTCAATGTCGAGCCGACCAAACACAAGCTATACGTTTTTGCGAACAATACCGCGCTTTCCCCAGACAGGCGTGTGGCTGGGGCGGAGTTTTGTGTCGGGCAGAAACTTGTTTTTGCTCCTGTATTTGGTCCGCCCGTTAGTGGAATCCAAAGTCAGAATACAACATGGTTCCTGCCGCCAAAGTACGTGAATCATTGGACGGTCAACAGCGCAGGATGCACGATTTATGACACTGACGCAGCGCAACTTTTGCAGGAACAGACGCCAGCTTGGTACGTTTTTGGGGGCGACAAAGTTGCCAGTGTTTACCTCGCTTTGGCTTTTAGCAACGGCCAGACGGTGAGTGTTAACGCGAGAGGGCGGTTTAGCGTTTATCGGCCAAGTGTGGTAGATTTTGCTGATAATCCGCCTTCGAGTGCTTTTGTAGTCCCATCAGGAGACGAAACCTATCTGCAGCTTGGTGACGCTAACGGCAATCAAGACATGGATTTTACGGCGGCCATCTCGTCGCGCTATGCAGGCAGGGCCGACATAACTCAGTTGATCAATTCGAGTCGGGCTACCGGTACGACTTCGGATTCAACCGGTGGCCAGTTCTGGCTCGACAACTATCGATTCTACATATTCAGGACGGATGATCCTAACGCTCCGCGACTTGTCGTGGTAAACAACCCTGCGTTATCGCCACTGGAATTCAGTGATGGTCCGAATTATGAGTGCAAGACCAGTTGGCCGCTAGGTGGGAATCTAACGAGTATCTACGACCAATTCTGTTATGTGGGTATCCTGTTGACTCCACCTGCCACAACCAGTAGTGTATTGGCGTG
>CAYIIH010000114.1:0-21861 GCA_964363225.1 uncultured Verrucomicrobiota bacterium
TACTTACGCAGGGACGGATAAGACCCGTCCCAACGCCACTCCTCAGTTGCCCATCACCCATCGCCCATCACGCATCATCCATCACCGATTCCCCGTGCTTTCACAGACTCCGCTCGTAGATGCGGTAGGTTTTGTAGGGTTTGCCCCCAAACAGCTCGATCACTCGTTGCACCTCGATATTGTCTTCGAGAATCCAGGAGGCCTCGCACGCCTTGAAGCCGGCCTTCAGGAGCACCTGGAAAGTTTGGGCAAACATCACCGATTCGATGCCGCGTCCGCGGTATTTCTTCTTGACTCCAAGGGCAATCAATCGAATCCGTCTGGGTCTCTTTCGTCCCAGCAGGTAGGGCAGGAAGCCGATCAGCCTCGGCGTCAGCAGCCGGCCTTTCAAGGGCTGGATGGCCTCGTTGAAATCGGGCAGCGCCAGGATGAAGCCGGCCGGTTCTGTCGGGCTTTCAGTAATCCACACCAAACCTTCCATCAGGATCGGCTTGAGCCGCTCCGCCATGTAACTGATCTCGGCCTCGGTCATCGGCACAAACCCCCAGTTCTTCTGCCAGGCTTCGTTATAGACCTCGTTGATTTTGGCCAGGTCTCTCTTCAGGTTTTTGCGCAGCACCATCCGCACGTCCAAATCCTGCTGGCGCCGGCCGAAAATGGCGGCGATGCGCTCCAGGCGTTCCTGCGGTGTTTGGCCTACGTCAATGTGGAAAGCGAGCAGGTCCTTGGCTTTCTGAAAACCTTCCGCCGCTATCAAATCGACGTAATAGCGGGGATTGTAGCTCATCATTAGAGCCGGAGCCGAGTCGAAGCCCTCCACCAACAACCCGCATTCATCGTTGTTGGTCGGGTTCATCGGCCCCAGGATGCGCTGCAGATCCTTTTGCCGAGCCCACGCATAGGCCGCTTGGAAGAGCGCCCGACTGACCTGCGGGTCGTTGCAGCATTCAAAAAAGCCGAAAAACGCGGCGCGGTCGCTTTGGTACTCGTTGTAAGCCCGGTCAATGATGCCCGCGATCCGCCCCACATCCCGCCCGCCCGCCGTGGCGACCCACAAACTCATTTCCGCATGCTGAAAAAACGGGTTGCGATCGCTAAAAACCTTCTTGATGTCCATCAGCAGCGGGGCGATCCAGAACGGGTCGTCGCGGTAAATCGCATAACTCACCTGCAAAAAGCGGTGAACGTCTCTGGGTTGGCGGCGAAGCTGAACGATCTGAACGCCGTTACTCATGATCGTTTCTGGCCGGCCGGGTCATTGGTTCAATGAGCGGTTGTTGCACGAGAGGGGAGTTTTGCCAAGGCCGGTTGCTTGGTCAATGGCCGCTCTCAATTGGGCGCGCCGCGCACGGTCGTTTGGCCAGGTGCTCAGGCTCAATGGGCCAATTGAATGAAGTCCAACTCAACTCTGACCTCCGCTTGATTGCACGGGTCCAAACGCAGCCGGGTGACGAGGCCGCGCCAGCGTCGGTTTTGCGCCACGGGAATGCTGTACTCGCGCCATTGGCCGTCACCCAAAACCTCGAACCTTGCGCTGCTCGCTTCACTCTCCGCCGTCCTGTTCGTGCGCCAGAAAAGCTGGGCCGTGTCTTTGAAAGGCTTCCCGCCTGTGTGCTGCAACCTCATCCGCACCACGAGTGACGCAAACTCACTCGCTCGCGCCTGCATGGGCGGCCCAAAAAACGCGGGATCAGGCCCCGCCGTCCTTCCGATGAGCAAGCCGTTCTCCGCGTGCGCCTCCGTCAGTTGCATCACGTTGTCCCAACCCTGATCGCCTCTCGCAAAATCCCAGGCCGTTTGCCCAGGTGTGTGCGCCGGCACATCGTAGGGACCCAACCCTACATCGGCCGGGGTCAGGTCAATGTGCGCCGGCGATGCATCCGTAAAAACTTCCCGAATGGCTTCCAGGTAGCCAAAACCAAATTCCTGGTGCGGCTCGATATACGAGCCTTCACCCCATTCATTCCAGGCCTCGACGAGCACAAGATTTCGGATTTCGGATTTCGGATTTCGGATTTGCAGAAACCGTTTCGCGTCCTGCAAATGTCTCTTGAACAACTCCGGCGTCCGGCCAAAGCGCACGAGATTGTTGTCACCGTGCCACGGACGGCTGTCCCAGCCGCCGTTCAACGGCAGCAAGAGCGGGATTGGCGTTTGCTCCAGGATATGTTCCCAGTTCCGGCGATAACCTTCGAGCAAAGCCTCATACGGGGCATACATGCCCTCGCCCGCCGTCATGCCCAAGCCCGGCCAATTGTAGGCGCTGACGGCATCGTAACCTTCCGCTGCCGCTTGTCGCGCCTGGCCTGCGCCCCCCACGCACGCCACCAAGTAAAGTCCCTTCAAACCCGCCTGGCGGCATTCGGCGCGCATCGCTTCAAATACACCTTTGACGTTTTCGCTGCCCAGGTCGGCCGTCAACCGTTCCGTGCTGAAGATGATCACGACCGGTTTGCCATCGACGGTCAGGTGTTCCGGACGGCGGAAATAGTTCTCGATCCAGTAGCGCGTGACGGCCAGGCAATCTTCGCGCGAAGACGTGCCCGGCGCGTTGTGGTTCGCCCAGAGGAGGCAGAACTTGAGCAGATGCCGATAACGCGCTTTGAAGTAACCGTCGTGCAAGGCGTGTTCCAACTGTCTCACGCCTTGCGACCAGTACCAATCGTAGGCCAAGAAGGTCAGGCCATGTTCCACCGCCCATTTAATGTGCCAGTCGGCCACTTCAGGACTCCCCTCGCCATACCAGCCGAGCACCGGTTTCCGTTCCGGAAAACGCCGGATGGGGTGCCACTCGCTTGCCCCTTTCCAGCCCGGAAAGTAATAAGCGCCGACTTCATACTCGCCCCGCACCGGCTTGGGCTCAGGAACATAGCCGGTCTGCGGAACATCCACGCGCGGCGTCAACACCACCCGTGCGCGGGCAACAACAGCTTCGGCGTTGCCCGCCGTCAGGCGCAATTCCGCTTCGCCGGCCATCGGCGTGGGACTCTCCACTATCCAGTGCAGCGCCGCTTCCTCGTCAAAGCCCAGGGTCGCGACCGGCCGGGAAGACGGCGGTCCGCTTACCACCCGCATCCCTTCCGGCAGCGTCAGCCGCGCCTGCACATTTGTCGCTATCTCGCCGCCGGTGCTGGAAATGACCGCCGCAAGTGTGACGGGCGCCCCAGCGCGCGGTAGCGCGTCTTCCAAAGCAAAGGAAACCACCTTCAACTGAGGCGCCCCTTGCGGTTCTGCGGCGACCTTCAGCCAGCGCAAAGTCGCCTTGGCCTCGGGGGCATTGGATGGACGCAAGCCCAGCGCGATGATGCGCCCGCTCCAGGCGGACGCGGACAGCATATCGACCTGGTAGGTTCGCACGCGGCCATCGGCTTCGATTCGGAAACTGTGACTGTGCAACCCAGCCGCCTTTTCCGAGGCAAAAAACAACGTCGCGTGACTCCCTTTGTCCACCCCCATGCGCAGCGAGACAAACGTTTGTTCGTCGGCGTTGACTTGCAGCGGGGGGCTCAGCCAGAAGCCGTCAATGCCTGTGGCAGCCGACATGAGGAGGCCCTGTTCAATTTCGGATTGCGGATTGCGGATTGCGGATTTCCCAGCCAGGTTCTCCTCACGCCGACTGTTGCGGTCTGCCAAAGGCGCCGCCGCTCCCATCGGCTGCCAGCCCTGTCCGCCTCTCGTAAAATCAAAGTCTGCTGCTTCCGCCGGCGGTGGCATGGGCAGTTGCGCTATGCGGATGAAGTCCACCGCAAACGTGGCCCCGTCATAGACATCGAACCGCAGCCGGACGATTTTTCCTTCGGGATGCCAAAACGGAAAAATGCGATAACTGTGCCACTGGTTATCACCGGCGACATTGAACCGGGTGCTCTTGTCTTGGGAGAAGCCGCCATACCGGCCCTGGTTGGTGTTGCTCCAAAAAGCCTCCGCCGTCCCCTCCCGGTTTGCTTTCATCCGGACCTCAATGGCTTGCCAGGGCGGAGCGGATAGATCCATCAGGGGCCGCAGTTCCAAGATCGGATCGGCGCCCACGGCGCGACAGGTGAGCGCGCCGCCAGATACGTTTGCATCCGCCAAGTGGGCGTTTGGCTGCCAGCCTTGCAGGTCGCCGTCGCGGTCGAAGCTCCATTCGGCAAGAGACAGGTCTGCGGCTTGAAGTGGCCGGCATGCCATTGGACAAACGAGTCCAACTGCCAAAGCAATGCCAAGGCTTGACCACAGCACCTTGGCCGTCTTGCGGATGAGGTTTTGCGACGATTGGCGAAATTGAGATCGCAGTCTGTTTGCAGGGTCATGAGAAAAGAATGAGCAACGTTCGCCCTCACCCCGGCCCTCTCCCGCAGGAGAATACAACGGTTGCCTTTTGCACAGCGGAGAATACAGGTTTCGCATAGCCATAGTGCCGCCCAGCGTAAACCACGAAAACCCTTCCCAACAACCCTGAAAACAAGCTCTTAGTGATCCCATACAAGCCAATCGGTGTGAGAGAGGGATTCTGCTAACACAAGTTACTGATAAATTGGGAGTTACAGCTTTGTTGGTCAGACTTTCGGAGGAGAATCTGGAGATATCCTGCCAACGACCCATTGGAACGTCTCGCCGGATTCGCCAGCGACAATCCCCAACCCGTTGCCTTGCGCCACGAGGCGCAGACCGTCCTCACGCTTTTCAAAAAACGCGGCGACGACCTCGACGCTCGCGATGCTGTTCGCGAACCCGAAGTCACCACATTGGGCATGTTGATGATCGCGCCCAAGACTTCCGGCAGTTCTACTTTACAAATAGTCCGACTTTAGGTATAGTATCCTTGCATGTTCGCTAGACCATTTTGGCTCAACCGGTTGCAGGAAGTCTGGCAGGCCGTCCCCATCGCCTGGCTGGCTGGAGTGCGCCGCGTCGGCAAGTCCACCTTGGCTCGCAGCTTGCCACCTGACCAGACGATGTTCGTCGAATGTGACCAACCCGAAGTGGAAGACACGATCAAGCATCCCTCCCTTTTCTACAAAGCCTGCAACCAGCCCATCCTCATCTTCGACGAAGTCCACCAACTCAAAGACCCCAGCCGCCTGCTCAAAATCGGCGCCGACGCCTTCCCGCACCTCAAGATTCTGGCCACCGGTTCCTCCACGCTGGCCGCGAGCAGGAAGTTCCGGGACACGCTTACCGGTCGCAAGCGCGTCGTGCATCTCCCGCCGGTCCTTTGGGATGAACTGCCCGCCTTTGGCGGCGTGAGCCTCCAACAGCGCCTCTTTCATGGCGGCATGCCCCAGGCGCTCCTCGCCCCCAGCAAGCCAGCCGCGTTCTACCGTGAGTGGATGGATTCCTTCTTCGCCCGCGACATCCATCGCCTGTTCGAGTTCCGCGACCTGAACCGCTTCAACGCCCTGCTCGAATACTTGCTGCGCCAAAGCGGCGGCCTTCTCGATGTCACCAAGACCGCTTCCGCCGTCGGGATTTCCCGGCCCACCGTGGAAAGCCATCTGCAAGCGCTTCAAATCACCCAGGCCGTCACTCTGCTGCGTCCCTTCCACAGTGGCGGCCAGAAGGAAATCACGCGGATGCCGCGTCTTTACGGCTTCGACACCGGCTTCGTCAGCCAGGCGCGCGGCTGGAACCCGCTCCGGCCCGACGACTGCGGCCTGCTCTGGGAACATCTCGTTCTCGAACACCTGCAAGCCTATCTCCCCGACGTCCACCTCCACTACTGGCGCGACAAGACCGGTCGCGAAGTGGACTTCGTCATCGTCCGCAACCGCGACCAAGTGGACGCCATCGAGTGCAAGTGGGACTCGTCCGAATTCGACCCTGCCGGCATGAAAGCCTTTCGGGCGCTGTATCCCAAAGGCAACAACTACCTCGTCTCCCCTCTGACCGTGCCTTCCTATCTCAAACAAGCCGGCAAACTCGAAATCAAAGTCTGCGATCCATCCGGCATCGCAACCTGAGCGATCATGCCTTTGGACCCCACAGCCGATTGCACGTTCACCGGCCCGGCGTTGCCCGAGCCGTTCGTGAAGTCCAATCTGGAGGCGGAACTCAATCGCCTGGCGCTCCTGCCCAAGTCCACCGGCGCGGAAGGCCGCGCCCTTAACGACCACTGGCAATTCGTCCGCCGCAAGCTCCGCAATCTCGTCGCGCACGGCGGCGGCTTGCGCGTGCAGAACCACGTCATCGAACCGTTGCTCGCCCAACTTGGCTACGCTCGCATCGAAGCGGTCGAAGCCATCCAGACGCGCGAAGGCGACGAGAACGGCGGCGCGTTGCTCCTCACCGAGGATGGCACAGCCAAGTTGCGCGTGTGGTGCGTGGACCTCGAGGCTGATCTCGACGCCCCGGCACGACGCGGCCTCGGCTACGCGCCGTTGTGGCGGGAGCAGTTGGGCGAGGCGTGGCGGGAGGCGGGGACGGCGTTCACACCTGGCCCGTGCTGTCGGGCGAAGACGCCCGCTGGGCCGTCCGCGCCGCCATTGACGCCGTGGTGGCCCACGCCTACGGCCTGACGCGCGACCAATACGCCCACGTCCTCAGCACCTTCAGCCACTCCAGCTACAAAGACGCCCCGCGCCAATGTCTCGCCGCCTTCGACGAGTTGCAGTCCATCGGCCTCGAAGCCTTCACCAAAAAGCACGACCCATATTGGAACATCCCGCTCAACGAAAACCTGCCCCAGCCGGTGATTGACCTGCCCCTGGCCGGGAATTCCGAAATCCGAAATCCGAAATCCGAAATCGGCACCCCCCGCACCGGCGAGCTTTTCGATCTCCAAACCACCGCCGCCCCGCGCGGCAGCGGCACGCTGTTCATCGAGCAGTCGGTGCCGCGGAAACGAAAGAAGGGGACAAAGCCATGAAGGACGATCCCAATCTCACACTCTTGCAGGATGCAGGCGACCCGCTGGAAAAACTGATCTGCCAGGCGGTCGAACCGTTGTTTCCGGTCTTGTCGCCGTATGCCCGCGTTTGGGCACACCACATTTATCTGAGGCGGATAGGCGACGGTTCGCAGGTCGTCGCCGAATGGATGTCTTTTGGCGGAAGTCACAACACGGCGTTGATTCGCCTCTACCACGCCTACCGCGCCAAGGAGCACCTGCTCGCGCTCTGCAAGAAGGCCGAGGAAGTGAAAGACCGGAAGCCCACGGCTGAGGACTACTCGCTGCTGCTGGAGGTCCATGCAACTTGCGCCGCGTTCTGGGAGAACCTGGGATCGGCGGTTGATAACTTTTTTCGAGCTTGGGCGGACGCGAAGAAGGCGTTGAATCTGAAAGTCAAACCAAGAGAGGGCGAAGAAAACGAGCCGACCAGTGGCAAAACAGTCTCGGACCTCACATATCCAAAGCTAAACCACGCTTATGCGCGGCGAACTCAGTTCATCCATTCGCGGCTTGTGCCAAAGCGACTTGAAGACGGCATGATCGTTTTCAATCTTCGGCACTACGACGACGAAAAGACCGTCTGGCTGCCAGAGACTGAGGAGATTGAGAGCATTGACACCCAAGTAGCGAAAGACTGGAACGAAGTGCTGAACGAACTGGGTTCTGCTTGGGAAAGATTCTTCTCCTGGATACAGTCCGAAGACAAAGACCGCCCCAACACCCAGGCGTCCGAATTTCGCACCATCGCCATTCACACCGAAGCAAGCGCAAGCATCAGCTATCTCGTCTTGCCCCCGCCGCAAGAGCCAACAACCACTTACACGCCCCCACCTAGCGGCAGCAGATCAAGCGCCGGGAAATGATGTGAGCCGCAATCCCATCATCGCCCTCGACCACGATTTCGCGGAGTATCGCGACCATCTCCAGTCCGAGTTCCGCGGCCGAGACCGGGCTCTGCGGCGGGCGTTGAAAACCGAACTTGACCACTCACCGTTCACCGTTTGCCGTCCACCATTCGTCAGCCAGCATTCACGGTTCCGCCCAAAGCAAAGTCCACTCCTATGAAAACTTCACCGCTGGACGACTTTTATCAGACACTGTCACGAAGCCTGCGCCGAAAGGGGGTGCCCTGCGCGATCACCGGCGGCTTGGCCTGCGGAATATGGGGTGGTCGAACATACGGAGGATTGCGACCTGGTCTGCGAGCCGGGGCATGCCCCCACCTTGCTGGCCACGCTCGCAGCCACAAAGTTTCGGGATCTTTCGTGCCGGTATCGCGGAGTCTTGGGCGCGCCTTTGGCTGAACCCGGATATCCAACTTCATTTTGGCAATCTGCTCGGGTAATGTTCTCAGCATGAATGCGGACGTGTTGCGGTCTATAAAGCGGATCGAACGCGAATTTCACCGACGGGCTTTTGGCGAGGAGATGGCGCGGGTGAACTTCCTGCCAGTCGTCCAACGCCGAGCTTATGCGGCCCGTCTAAGACTCCGCGCCTCTGCCCTCAAGCGAAAGGGGCGGATGGTGAACGGAGAGCGGTGAACTCTTATGAGCCGTAACCCCATCATCGCCCTCGACCACATCATCGAGGAGTATCGCGACTATCTGCGGTCGGTGTTCCGGGCGCGTGACCGCACGCTCCGGCGGGCGCTGGAGGGTGAACTCGATCGTCCGCTTTTTCTGGCCCAAGAACCGTTCTATCAGGCGCACCGGCCATTCGCAGCCGGTGAAGCGTGGTCACGGCTTCCGCTCGACCCCGCCCTGGCCCGCGCGATGACCGAACGGTCCCGAAGCGAGACAACATTCCTTCACCAATCCGAAGCTATCAATCATTTGCTTGGCTCTGCGCCCTCGCCATGGGTCGTCACCACCGGCACGGGCTCTGGGAAGACCGAGTGCTTCCTTCTGCCCGTCATCCAAAACGCCATCGCCGACGGGCGCCAGTTCCGCCGCACTGGCCTGACTGCCATCCTCGTGTGTCCGATGAACGCGCTCGCCAACGATCAGGAGAAGCGCATCAAAGAATACCTGGAAGCCGCTGGCATCGCCGACGAAGTGGACGTGCGCAAATACGATCGCGGCACGAACCAGACCGAGCGCGAGCGGATGCGCAACAATCCGCCGCGCATCCTGCTCACGAATTACATGATGTTGGAGTATTTGCTGATTCGCCCGGCGGATCGTGATGCGCTTTTTGCCAATCACCGCTGCCGTTTCCTCGTTCTCGACGAGGTTCACACGTATCGCGGCGTGCTTGGCAGCAACATCGCGTTGTTGCTCCGGCGTCTGCGCGCCCACCTTGCCCGCGCCCGCCAAGACTGGTTGCCGGATGTTCCCGCCGACCAGCATGCGGCCCGCTACCCAACACTCCTGAGTGTCGGCACCTCCGCCACCATCAAGAGCGTGGCCGACTCAGCCTTGTCCGCTGATGAGCGCAGGCAGCGCCGCGACGCCGCGGTGCAGGAGTTCTTCACCCACGACCCGCGCCCCTGGCTTGAAGCATTCGCGGCGGGCGTTGGTTCTCCGCTCGAACTTCGCTTTCTCCGTTTGTTCGAGCAACACGGTTTCAATCCAGAACGCCAGGTCCCGGTGTCACCAGCCGATGGACTTCCGCCCATTTCCATCGCGGACTTTGCCGTCCCCAGCCGGCGATTGGCAATCTACGTGGACGGCGCAGCCTTCCACACCGGCGCTCGCTTGTGACGTGACCGCATCATTCGCAACCGCCTTCGCGAGGGACCGCCTCGGTGGAACGTCGTTGAGCTCCGAGCAGCCGACCTGGCACGAGGTGCAAGCTTGGTCCAGGATCTCATGAGCCGTTGTGGAACTGGCCTTTAGTGTCACCGCATCACCTTGCCCGGATGAAGCGCTGGAAAACTTGATCAAGGTCAACCACTTCCCGTGTCGTTGCCTTAATTTGCTGGATGCGGCTCCGTTTTTTGCCGCGTCTTTCAACTCGACGGGAAGGAAAATGTATGCGCGTTCGATCTGCACTCGTCTGTCTCTGCCTACTCGGCGCCGCCTCCAGCCGGGCGGCCGATATCAACCCTGCCTTGGTGGAACTCAACAAACTCCCGTTCTTTTACGGACGCGAATATTTCGTCCTGCGCAGCGGCCGGGCGCAAATGATCGTGCAGGCGGACAAGGCCGACCTCGGTCCGGCCTTCACATTTCTTTTGTTCGACGTCGAAAATGCCCGCCAAAGCGTCCGAAAGGAAGGCGCCTTTAATTTCGATAAGACCAACGGCTTCGCCTCCAGCGCGCTCGAAGTCGATCTCGGCGGATTTCCCTTTGCCGCTCTCGGTCATCGCACCGAAACAAAATGGGTCAACAGCGGCGGCATCCCCGCCGTGGAAGCGGTCTGGTGGGCGGGCGGTGTGCGGGTGACAGAGCGGCTCACGGCGCTGGTTGACGTGGGCGCTTTTCGCCGCTCCATCCGGCTCGAAGGCGCGCATCTGATTGGCCAGGAAACCGTCAAGCTCCGGCTTTCGCTGCCACCCGGCGAGCGACAACGCGCCGGTTCCCTCCTGCTTTGGAATGGCCACGGGGCGAGACTCGCTCTCGCTGTTGTCGGCAGCACACCGGCGCAAGTTCAGGAGGAAAAGGGCGTCATTGAGATTGGCCCGCTGGCCGTCACCCCGAAGAACAGCGTGGCCGTCGAGACCTTGCTGCTGGCGCAAATTCCGGCCGGCGAGGCGCAAGACCTCATAACACGCGCCAATGCTTTGCTGGCTTCTGCCGCCGCGCCGGAAATCACTCGGACCAAGGCGCGGTGGGCCGCCTCTTCCTCGGTGATGACCAAGGACCAAACCGTTCAGGAGATTTACGACAAAGCGCGCTTCGGCCTGCCCGGCATGGTCGCTGACGACGGCACGATGGACGCCGGCATCTTCGAGTACGGCGCCCAGTGGGTGCGCGACACCTCCAACACGGTCCTGGGCGCGCTCCACGCCGGCCACTTCGAGATGACCCGGGCCGCGCTCTTCCGCATCCTGAGGAAGATGGTGAGCAAAGAAGGCGTCACCATGATCGCCGGCAGCTTCGACTCCCCTGACCTCGAGCAGTTCGATCAGATGGGCGAACTGCTGCACCTCTTGCGGAGCCACCGGGACTGGACGGGCGACGATGCGCTCGTCCGCCAGCATCGGGAGCTGCTGCTGGCTTTGGTCGAAAGGCCGTTGCAGCCGCAGTTCCGTGACGACACCGGCATGGTCCACAACCGCCGCGAGTTTTGGGAACGCACCTTCACCGACGCCTATGAACTGGCCTACCAAATGTACGTGATCATTGGTTTGCGCGAAGCGGCGGAACTGGCGCCGTCGCTGGGCGCAGAGGACCGGGCAGCGCGTTGGCGCGCCGAGGCGGACCGCATTCAGCAGGCCATGCTTTTTCATCCCACGCGCGCGCTGGTGCAGGAAGGCCGGCTGATCAAACGGCGTCTCGTCACCGGCGAAGTTGCCGACCGGCTCACGGACTTTAAAGGCTTCCAACCCGACGTGCCGCTCAACACCGAGCAGCATCATCGTCTGCTCCCTGATGCCACTCAGGCCCTGCCGATTGCTTTCGGCCTCGTGGAGGGACGTTCCGCGCTCGCCCGGCACACGCTCGATGAACTGGAAGGTCTCTGGAACACCCGCTGGTCCGACGGCGGCTACGACCGCTATCACACCAGCACCCAGCCGGATCAACCCGGCCCGTGGCCTTTCGCGACCACGTTCATCCTCCGCGCCCAGCACGAGGCGCGGCTCTTCGACCGCAGCCGCCGCTCGCTTGAATGGCTGAACACCTGCCAGGGCGGGCGCGCCGGTTTCCTGTTCGAGGAAATTCCGTCGATTCGATCCCTCAATAAATCCTGCGGCCTGGTTTGCTGGACTTCCGGTGAGATCGCGCTCTTTGTCGTGCGGCATTATTTGGGAGTCGATTTCGAAGGCGGCGCGGTCGTGATCCGTCCGGCGCTTTATCCCGGCAGCCCGCCGGTCACGGCAGATTTGCGGTTTCGCCAAGGCCGCCTGCGCCTCGAAATCGACGGCAGCGGGCCGATGACCGGCGCCATCGTCAATGGCGTAAAGCTGAAGCCGCGCCAGAATGGATCCGTCAAACTGCCGCGCGAATTTTCCGGTGGCACGGTGCTCATCCGCACGGCGGGCGGCAAACGGAAATAGGCCATGAAACGGCATAACGGTCCAACCAGGAACCTTCTTGAATTCCGCAGAACAAGATGACCAACGCTCGCCCAGCCTGCCTGCTGAGCAATGACCCTGCGCTTGAAAACCAAATGAACCGGCGAAGATTCCTTCAGAGACTTGCGGTCACGACTGCCGGTTCCGGCGTCAGTTGGGCTCCGGCGGCAGAGAAGCGTGCCTCGCCGCCGCCTGATTCGTTGCCGAACCAGGACGAGGTGCTGCCTCTCGTCGAATCGCATCGGCCCAGCCGATTGCAGAAGCTGCCCCCCGGCTTTCGTGACCGGGTCGGCGCGACGCACGTCGCCGGGAAATATCATTTGACGCAGAAACCCTTTCTGATCGAAGGCGCCGAGAAGCTGCTCGAACTCGGCACGCGGCTGGGCAAGTTCTGGTTCAACCCGGACGGCATCGCGGCCAGTTATTCTTTCAACAGTCAGTGGGGCCAATACAAGAGCTTTGTCGAGCTGGCGCGCTCGGATTATTTCCAGCAGCTTTTCGCTCTGCCGTTTGCCACGTTGCTCCTCGAGGCGCACTCGCCGGTGGAACAGGGCTGGCGGCGGGCGGACCTGAAGGAAGATTTTTACCAAGGCGTCACGCAGGAGTTTTACGATCTGACAGCGCACCTTTACCGAACGTATCGCGACCGTTCCATCACGATTGTTTTGCAGCATTGGGAAGGCGATTGGCTGGTGCGCGGGCGCGGCGGCGAAGCCTGGAACCCGCCGCCCCAAGATTGGCCGGCGTTGTGCGAGCGGATGGTGAGGTGGCTCGTCGCGCGCCAGGCCGGTGTGACCAAAGCCCGCGCTGAATACGGCCGCGAGGCCAAGTGCCGCGTCGCCCACGCCGCCGAAGTCAACCGCGTCGCCGACGCCTGGAACAACATTCCCACCGTGACGCGCCACGTCCTGCCCGGGGTCAAACTCGACCTCGTCTCCTACAGTTGCTATGACGGCCTGCGTGATCCGCTGACGCTCTGGAAATGCCTTGCGGACATCCGCCAGCACGCCCGCACCGGCCCGCTGTTTGGCCCCGGCGCAGTGTATGTCGGCGAAATCGGCCTTCCGGAGAATGACCAGCCGGACCGGCTCACGGAACGCTGGGACGAATGGATGGGCGTGCTGCTGGCGGCCGGCGTGAAATACATCGCGCACTGGGAGCTGTATTGCAATGAATTCAGCCGCCACGCCGCCACGCCGCCCAAGACGCCTGTGACCGATCCCAAACAATGCCGCGGCTTCTGGCTGGTGAAGCCGGACGGCTCGTTGAGCGAGAGCGGGAAACATTTTCAGGCGCTGTGGAGACGCGCTGAGCAGCATTCATGAAGCGCCGCTCCCTGCTGGAGATAAGCGCCGTGGCTTGGTGCTTTCGGAGGCATTCCATCCCCTCAGCCTGGTCCTCGCCCCGTGGAGGAGAGGGAATAGCGCGGAGGGTTATTCAGGAGATATGGGGTGGAGAACCTTGCAGGGGCCGGACGCCGCCGAGACTCGTAGCCGGAGACGGCTCCGCTACCAAGCACGCTACGAACTCGAGTGTGAATAAACCGTTGAATAACGGGTGAACAGACCACTCAACAGGTTTTCCTGGCAAAGCCCGCTGCCTCGTGCATTATTGTTCGCAGCACACGAAAGGCAAAACGACGAATGGCAACGGAAGAAAGAGTCCTTTGTTTTGAACGAAAGCTGCTCGAGGAGTTGGGCGTATTTCAGGGCCTGAGCCTCGACGTGGAGAAGTACTTGCCCGTCGTCACCTCCGCGGCGCGACTGGTGTACTTGAACAGGGGCGAGGCTGAACAGGACACGCGTTACAAACAGCTCATTCCCTACGTGCTCCTGATCTGCAGCGGCAAGATCCTCCGATACCGCCGGGGCCGAGGCGGCCAGGAAACACGGCTGCACGGACTGTATTCCATCGGCATTGGCGGACACATTGCGGACGAGGATCATGGGCTTTTCTCCAAAGACCTTGGCTACCACGATGGCATGCGGCGTGAAATCATGGAGGAGGTGGCCGTGGAGGAGGTCAGCGAGTCGGCCGTCGCGCTGATCAACGATGACAGCACAGAAGTCGGGTATGTGCATTTTGGGGTGGTGCATATCATGCACGTGGCCAATGAAAAGGTCGCCGGCCAACGCAGCGGCATCGTGGGCCCGGAGTTTATTCCCTTTAGTCAAGCGCTGAAGGAAGTGCCGGCTTGCGAGTCATGGTCCCGCTTTTGCCTGGAGAAACTGGATTTGCTGCTGTCCAAGGCCGCGGCAATCAGCACGGCTGCCGAGCGGTTGATGGCCTCGGAAATCCGTCCTGCGTGACAAGTCCTGGGGCGAAAGGGCCTACAGAATGAGACCCTTTGAATCTGGATCAGCGATAGATGCTGGAAGCCGTTTTCTGTCTTTCGCACCTCTCGCACCTTTCGCACGAATGCTTGACTCTGCTCACCATCTCGAAGCCTATGAATCGACGTGACTTTATCAAAAGCTCCGCTTTCAGCGGCAGCACGCTGTTGCTTCTCAATACTGCCGGCGCTTCCACTCAAGGCGCGGCCGGCCGGCTGATCGAACCGGTTGCGCCGCTCGTTGACCAGCGTCCGCGCCTGCCCGATTTGGCTCCGGCTCACTGGGTTTGGTATCCATCGGAGCGTTGTCTTCAAAACACCTTTGTCCTGTTCCGCCGCGAGCTCAATTTGCCCGCCCCGCCCCGCCGCGCGACGGGTTGGATCGCGGCGGACAGCCGGTATTTGCTGGAAGTGAACGGGCAGCGGATGCAATGGGGTCCGCCCCCATGCGACCCGCGCTGGGCCGAGGCTGATCCGCTGGACCTGACGGCAGCGTTGCGGGCAGGCCCCAATGTCATCGGCGCGACGGTGCTCTTCTACGGCCAGGGTGACGGCACGTGGCCCATCGGCAAACCGGGCTTCCTTTTCTGGCTGGAGATCGAGCAGGCCGATGGCCGCAAGGAGAAGATCGTTTCCGATGCGACGTGGAAAGCGTTGCTCGCCCGCGCCTGGCCGCCCGGCCATTACAAACGCTGGTATCTGCGCGCGCTGCAAGAAGAGTTCGACGCCCGGCTCTATCCCTATGGCTGGAGCACGCCGGAATTCTCGCTAGGCCGGGATTGGTTGCCCGTCATGCAACTGGGCGGTTCGCCGAACAAACCTGCCGTCGCCACGAATTATTACGAATACATGCTCGACGTGGGCGGCAGCGCGGCCGACACCGAGCTGCGGCCTCGCAGCATCCCGCTGCTGCGCGAAACGCTGGTGCCGGCGCAACGCCTCGCCGAGTCGCATTGGCTCGAATGGTTGCGTCCGCCCGAAGAATACTTCGAGTGCCGGACACCAGGGGCGTTTCGTGCGGCGCCCGCCAGGTTGGCCCATGAAACCGCATCCGGTCAATGGGAGGTGAAGCTGGAGGGCACGCGCGGCGCGGCCTTGACGTTCGAGTTCGCCGAGCAGGTGGTCGGCTGGCCCTACTTCACCATCGAGGCTCCCGCCGGCACGACCATCGAACTGCTCGTGCACGAAGCGCACAGACTGGGCGGCCCGCCGCTGCTCAACACACACTTCGACAGTTGGACGCGCTTCATTTGCCGCCAGGGCGTGAATCGTTTTGAGACGTTTGACTTCGAGAGCTTGCGCTGGCTGCAATTGCACATGCGCAACGGCACGGGCGCCGTCACCATTCGCGAGGTGGGCGTGCGCCGGCGGATGTTTCCCTGGCCGCACACGCCCGACATCCGGGTTTCCGAGCCGGCGCTGCAACGGCTGCTGGACGCTTCGATCAACACGCTCCACAACTGCGCGCAGGAGACGTGCGTCGATGGCATGGCCCGCGAACGCCAGCAGTACAGCGGCGACGGCGGGCACCAGTTGCACGGCCTTTACCTGCCATTCGGAGAGACGCGGCTGCCGGCGCGTTTTCTCACGACCTTCAGCCAGGGCATGACACTCGATGGTTTCTTTCTCGATTGCTGGCCGGCCTACGACCGGCTGGCGCGGCTCATCGAGCGCCAATTGCACCTCAGCGGTTGGGGGCCGATCCTCGATCACGGCGTTGGTTTCAACTTCGATTGCTGGCACTACTACAACTACACCGGCGACCTCGAAGCGCTGCAAGAGCCGTATCCCCGCCTGCTCCGTTTCGCCCAATACCTCCACCGCCTCGTCGGTCGCGACGGTCTCCTGCCGGTGGAAAATCTCGGCATCCCGTCCGTTTGGATTGACCACTCCGCCTACCAACAGCAGCGGCATAAACAATGCGCCTTCAACCTCTATGCCGCCGCCATGCTCCAGCAAGCGCTGGGCCCGATCTGCCGCGCGTTCGGAGATGTGAAGCGGGAAAAGGCTGTTTGCGAATTCGGCCAGGACCTGCTGGCGGCAACGGTAAAGAAATTCTGGAGCAAGGAACGCGGTTTGTTTGTCAACAATCTGCCCTGGTTGGCCGAAGAAAAGAAAGAGCGCCTGTGCGACCGTTCCCTGGCGACCGCAATATTGTTCGGCCAATGTCCGCAAGGCCGCGCGGCGGCCGCATTGCGTGCGCTGTCCGAGTGTCCGCCGGAGATGGGTTTCTCCTATCCGTGCAACGCGGGCTGGCGCTTGTGGGCGCTGGCCAAGGGTGGTCGCGCCGACCTCATCGTAAAAGACCTGCGCGAGCGCTGGGCCACGATGGAATCGGTGAAGTTGAACAACACCTTGCAGGAAGATTGGCAGTCGCCGCCCGACAGCGGCGCGCAATGGAGCCATTGCGCGGTGGCGCCGCTCTACATTGCCTACACGGAGCTGGCGGGCATTCGACCGCTCGTGCCTGGCTTCAAGGGCGTGGAAATCCGTCCGCAACCGGCGGACCTGGAGCAACTGGAATTGACGGCGCATACGGTGCAAGGGCCGTTGCGTTTCAGCGCGCGTGGAAAGCTGGGCGACCGCGAGTTGACGTTGGACTTGCCGCCAAGCTGCGAAGGCGAGTTGGTGGTGCGCCGCGAGGAGAGCGTACCGCTCGAACGCGCCACCGGCCCAGCTCCCGCCGGCCACCTGCGGTATCGGCTGCCAGCGGGGAAGAGCACGGCGCTGAAGCTGAAGCTGACCTGACGGCAATTCTCCTTCCTGCCGCCGGCCCCGGCGGCATAATCGGCGGCCATGCATGATAATGCGCCAAACACGCTGTGGGCAGTCCTGCTGCTCGGCCCGACCGGCGCCGGCAAATCGCCGCTGGGTGACTGGCTGGAGGCGCGGGGATTATGGGGGCGGCCGTGCCATCACTTCGACTTCGGCGCCAACCTCCGGGCCATTGTCGCGGCCGGCCCGTCCGACCGGTTTGTACGCGACGAAAGCGCGGTTGATCACCCTCTCCGTTGGCGTCGAAACGCAGCCTCGGGAGATGGCGGAACAGTCTGCAACGCTGCGTCTGGGAGACTGAACAGGGAAACCACGAAAGGCAACCAAGGTCTAGTCTTGTGTCGCCAAGGTCTAGTCTTGTTGACGCGATATTGAATTGTGCTAAAGTTTTTCCGCGATTCCCAGCCAGACCGGCGAACGTAGTCTGACGCTGAATGCAACAATGACACTTAATGGCTGAACAACGGTCAATGAATCTCGGCAATCTATGAAACATCACGCTCCGCGTTGGGAAGACCTGGCACTGACCCGCCGGGAATTCCTCTGCCGCTGCGGCATGGGTATGGGTGCATTAAGCCTGGCCGGCTTGTTCGACGGCTTCGGGATGCCCGTGGCGCAGGCCGGCGGCGGTTACCTTTCGCCGCTGGCGTCCAAAGCGCCGCCTTTCCCCGCCAAAGCCAAGCGGGTCATCCACCTTTTTATGAACGGCGGGCCGTCGCACGTGGATACGTTCGATCCCAAGCCTGCTTTGGAGAAATATGCCGGCAAACCGCTGCCCATGGAGAATTTGCGGACGGAACGCAAAACCGGCGCCGCCTTTCCGTCCCCGTTCAAGTTCCGGAAGCACGGCCAGAGCGGCATTGAGGTCAGCGAACTCTTTCCGCACGTGGCCGAGAGCATTGATGACATCGCGGTCATTCGCTCCCTGCATGCCGACGTGCCCAACCACGAGCCGTCTTTGCTGCTGATGAATTGCGGCGAGGCCCGGTTGATCCGGCCCAGCCTCGGCTCCTGGGTGACGTACGGCCTGGGGACGGAGAACCAAAACCTTCCCGGCTTCATCGCCATGTGTCCGGGCGGTTACCCGATTCAAGAGTCGCAGAACTGGCAATCCGGTTTTCTGCCGGGGGTCTTTCAAGGCACTTACATCGATACCAAACACACCCGCATTGAGAAGCTCATCGAACATATTCAGAACAATTACACGTCGTTGCCGGAGCAGCGCCAGCAGCTTGACTTGCTGCATCAACTCAATGAGCGCCATCAAAAGATGCGCCGGCAGGACGAGCAGTTGGAAGCCCGCATCCAATCCTTCGAGTTGGCTTACCGCATGCAATCGGATGCCACCGATGCCTTCGATGTCAGCCGTGAGC
This sequence comes from uncultured Verrucomicrobiota bacterium, assembly GCA_964363225.1. Lineage (GTDB taxonomy): Bacteria > Verrucomicrobiota > Verrucomicrobiia > Limisphaerales > CAYIIH01 > CAYIIH01. Next base: position 18,531 of record CAYIIH010000114.1, read on the forward strand.
CGGAAGAAATCCGCCGGATGTATGGGGAGGGGACCCAGGCGCGCCAGATCCTCATTGCGCGGCGTTTGCTGGAGCGCGGCGTCCGCTTCGTTCAAGTCTGGCATGGTGCCGGGCAGCCTTGGGACAATCACGACGACATCGAAGTCAACCACCGCAAGCTGGCCCAGGAATGCGATCAAGCCATCGGCGCGTTGCTCAAGGATTTGAAACAGCGTGGCTTGCTCGAGGAGACGCTGGTCATTTGGGGCGGCGAATTTGGCCGCACGCCCACCGTCGAGTTGCCCACACCGGGCTCGAATGCCGGCAAGATCAATGGCCGCGACCATAATCACTACGGCTTCACGGTTTGGATGGCCGGCGGCGGAGTGCGAGGCGGCTACGTGCATGGCGCGACGGATGAATTTGGCTTCCAGGCGGTTGAAAAGAAAGTCCACGTCCATGATCTGCACGCCACCATTCTTAAGCTGCTTGGCTTCGATCACGAGAAGCTGACCTTCCGCCACGCCGGCCGCGACTTTCGACTCACCGATGTGCATGGGCATGTGGTGCAGGAGTTGATGGCGTAAGATCGGAAGCTGGCTTTGCCCCCTTCTGTCTTGCGCTCGGCCTGCCGCCACGGTCCTCCTCCGAAACTCACTTCGTATATCGGCTTTCGTGTCGCCCTGGCTCCGAGTGATTAGGCCCAAAAGAGTCGCCTGCACTTTTTGTGGTCGTTGGGAATTTGCTGGAACACTTCCAGCCCGGTTCCATCAAGGCTTTGCCGCGCCAAAAGACATGCGAGCTAACGCGGCCTCAATCTGAAGAATTGGCTGGCGGTGTCCGGCGTGATCGCAATCTGAATCTGATCTTCCTGGATTTGTGGCATCTGCTCGACATCCGTCCAATTAGTTGGAGCGAGTGAGTGAGCAGACTGGAGGAAAAAGTTGGTGGCCGAGGATGGCCAGTGGATTCTGACGGTCGAGCCGGCAAGGACTATATGCAGCTTCGGCACGATCGATTCATGCCAAATTCCAAAGCCGAAACTCGGTTTGCCTCCAGCGGAGGTAAAGTTTCCTCCCACGAACAAGCTGTTATTGGCGAAAGCCAGTGCCAGCACGTCTGGCAATTCACAACGTGCAACCGCCGGCAACGCATATTGCCACACTTGGCTGATCAGTCCGGCCACTCCGCCTCGCAGTGCCGACCATGTGCTTCCGTCCCATTTGGCTATACGATTGGCAGTAACTCCACTCGCATCCGTAAACTGCCCCCCTACATACACAGCAGCGTCACTCACTGCCAAAGAACTCACGGGAAAATAGCTGCATCCCAGGGTGAAGACATTACCGATTCCGCTGATGCCGTTCCCAAGAGCCGACCATTTCAATCCATCCCATTTGGCGACATTGGAGGCCGGGACGCCTCCCGCGTTGGTAAAACTTCCGCCAACAAACAATTCATTCCCGTGTACCGCCAGGGTGGAAACATAGGTCAAAGTCATTGAATTCGGTTGCCACTCCTCTGATCCCACAAGGCCGCTGCCCAAAGCTAACCAATTTGTTCCATCCCATCGGGCAATGTTATTTGCGGTTAGCTGGCTGAAACTAGTGAACTTACCCGCGACAAAAAGGTCGTTCCTGATTAGCGCCATGGATCTAACGTAACCGTAATTGCCCGGGTAACCGAATCCTGCTGCTATAACAGTCCAGTTCGTGCCGTTCCAATGGACAACTTCGGTGCGTGAACCTTCGTTTGGCACGGTTAGGAAGCGCGCTACGTAAACATTGCTCGCGCTGCTAACGGCAATAGCGGACAACGCCCCTTCCAGCCCGCCACCTACAGCCGACCAGTTGCTGCCGTTCCACCGTGCAATATTCGTGGCGGCCACGCCACCGGCCAAAGTGAAACCACCCACCACGTAAAGGTCATTGCCCTGAACGGCCATAGCCGAAACACCACCATTAAATCCTCCATCCAAAGTGGACCAATGCGAACCATCCCATTTCGCAAAATAGTTGACGGCTGACTCTGCCGCGTGCGTGAAACTACCCGCCGCATAGACGTTGGTGCCGTTGGCAGCTAAGATGGAGACATAGCCGTTAACACCCTGAAGATTGCCGGTGCCAACAGGAGACCATTTGGTGCCGTCCCATTTGGCCAGGTTTCCGGTGCGCACGCCGCCGTTGATCTGAAACCCCCCATAACACACAAGGTCGTTTCCGTACCTCGCTAAAGTCCACACGCCTCCACCCGTTTCGACGACGGTCGAAGTGTTCGTCCCATCCAACTGAGAAATCCTGCTGGAATCGATAGTGAAGGGATTTGGTTGGCGGAGATCTGCCAGGAAAACTTGATCGCCCGCAACCGAAATAGCCGATACTCTGTAACCAGAACTAACCAACGCTGGTGCCACCGACCACAGCATGCCATCCCACATGGCGAAACCGTTCGCAGTCAGGCCACCCGCCGAGCCGAAATCGCCAAGGACATACAATGTGTTGCCTTTTGCAGCCAGACTCCTCACGGCATTGTCAACTCCATCGTCCAATGGCACCCATTCGCCTCCTTCGAGTCTGGCCAGATAAGCCATGCGCTGGTGATCTGTTGAATAGAAGCCTCCGGCTCCATACAAAGTGCCACCGCTGAATGCGAGACTGACAACTCCGTTGGTGGTAATATCTTGTGCATGGCCGACGGCAGACCATTGTTGGCCATCCCATTTGGCCACGTAAGGTGCTTCCACTCCATCCACAGATGTAAAATTGCCGGCGATGTAAACCGTGTTGCCATCAACGGCGATACTTTTGACCATCATGTTTGGCAGACCTCCAATTCCGACTCCGTTTCCCACTGCTGACCATCGAGTGCCATCCCATTTGGCAATGCCCCCTACAGCCACCCGCCCAGCCTGTGTGAAACTGCCCCCCACATAAAGGCCATCAACTCCTGCCGCCAAGGCATTCACTGGCTGATTAAGACCTTCTGCTAAAGCCGACCAATTCGCGCCATCCCATTTGGCAATGTGCTTTACAAGCACTCCATCAATGGCATCCAACGCACCGGCCACATAAAGATTCGAATCCTGAACAGTCATCGTAGAGACAAAACCCTGCGCATCATGGACATTGAAACGATCATCCCACTCTGGTTGATTGTCGTCTCCTTGGGATTTGTCGCATACAGAGAACATGAAAACCAGCAAAAGCCCAATACCAGCCAATGAACTACTGTGAAACCTCTTTGGGATTTTCATAAGACATCAACTTAGCAAAAGATCTCGGGGCATTCAAGTATTAATCTCTCAAGAAACTGATTCTGTAGTTGGTTGTTTGGCAACCAGTTGGAATCCCAT
>CAYIIH010000115.1:0-21776 GCA_964363225.1 uncultured Verrucomicrobiota bacterium
CGGAGCGCCGGTTTGTAACCGGCTTTGGGCGGTCCCAGGCGTGAAAGCCGGTTGGAAACCGGCGCTCCAATCCGTGCGTGGTTCGTTCACCCGCCGTGACTGAGGCATTACGTTCAGTCTGATCTGAGCAACCCGACCGTAGCTATTTCAGGCGCATTAATATGCTTTCAGGAGTCCTTCAACAACGCCATCCGGTCGCCGGAAAAATCATCCTCGCATCGATGGTCTTCCTCCGGCAATCTCACGTCATGCCACGCGGAAAGACAAGCGGCGCAGCGGACACGGAACCAGTTGCCAAGGTCCACCAGTTTTTTTGTGACTTCGATCCGGGAGGCGCCAACTCCCGCCTTCGCGAGCGGCAACTGAACTGCTCCCCCGACCGTCCAAGTGCTTTAAACCAAGCGAACGGCTATGCCGACCAAGCTTAAAGTCATCATGTTCACGGATCGCGAGGGATCATCTACGGATGCCACGAACCTCGGCGATGCGACCCGTGCCCGCGTAAACCGCTGGCAGGACCAGTTCACCCGTGAAATTGCGTCTGAAACCCGCGCGATGGTGGTCAAGTTTCTTGGCGACGGACATCTCCTGACCTTTGATGACGCGGTGGATTCAATTCGGGCCGGCCTGCGCCTCCAACGGCGAGTTCAGGAATACAACGCTGCTTGTCCAGTTGACGAACAGTTTCGCATGCGGATTGGCATCCATGTGGGCAGCGTTGAGGTGGATGATGCAGGAGACGTTCGTGGCCACGCCGCCGATATGGCCAAGCGGGTGGAGAGCGCGGGCAAAGGCCAGCGAGACCCGGTGCTTTTCACCAACCGTGTGCGTGACTTGCTTCCTCCGAAAGCGGTTCGCCATAAGAAGTTTAAGACCATCACTCTCTCCGGGGATGACAAACCGACTGTGCTTTACCAGGCCCTGGATTGCGCCGGCGAGGAGCCTGGCGCTTTCCGCAATCCTTTCATCGTGGGTGGCCCGATCGTCAACCCATCGGACTTCTGGGGCCGGGAGCGAGAGATCAAATTCGCCTTCACCCGCCTCCGGGGAATGCAATCCGTCTCAGTTGTCGGAGAGCGCCGCATCGGCAAGACCTCTCTGCTGCATTACCTGGCGCACACCGTTCAGGAGCGCCTCGGACTAGCGTATCGTCCAGCCTTCCTCGATCTTCTGCACCCCTCGTTGCGCAGCGTTTCTGGAGTCGTGGCCGAGATCCAGCGGCAGCTTGGACTGAATGACCACGCCGCGACACTCGGTGGGTTTTGTGACCGGATGGCTCAACTTCACGCCGACAACGTCCGCCCGTTAATCCTGATTGATGAAATGGAGGTCTTCATCCGGCTGCCGGCGGAGTTCTCTCGTGATTTCTTCGAAGCCCTCCGCGCCGTTGCTTCCATTGGGCAGGTTGCACTTGTGACCGCTTCCCGCATGTCCTTGCAGACGATGCACGCTCAGGGATCGTTGGTCTCCCCGCTGCACAATATCATGGGCAAACGGGAACTTGGCCTTTTCACCGAGGCTGAAGCCGGCGAGTTCGTGACCGCCCCCCGCCCCGGATTGAAGTTCACCAGACAACAGGTCGGAGAGATTCTGGCCCGAGGTCAGCGGCAGCCCCTGCGCCTGCAGATTCTGTGCTGGCACGTTGCTCAGGCCAATCACGACAAACGGACAGACCAGGCTGAAGTGTGGGCCGAAGCCGAAGTGGAGGTTCGGGCCATGCTGGACGAGGGCCAAACCGCCACCAACTGATGAGCGATTACTTGCGCTGGGTCTTGAGGCAGTTCTACCTGCTTCTGTTCTGGCCCTCGAAGTTCGCCCGGGAAGTTGAAGGTGAAAAGCAAGGTCAACCACAACTGACCCGAAAGCAGCGTTTGGTCTATCTGCTCAAGATGCTGCCTTGGCTGCTGGCGCTCGCCATGCTGGCCAATCTCCTTGCCGGATCTCTTTGCGAAGCCTTTGGGTCGAAGTATTACTGGGCTGAATCTTGGCTTGGCGTCGCGGTCGGCGTCGCGTTCGGCGTCGCGTTTCCCGTAGCGTTCGGCGTCGCGGTTGGCGTCGTGGGCGGCTTCGTGGACGGCATCGCGTTCGGCGTCGCGTTCGGCGTCGCGTTTCCCGTAGCGTTCTATTTGACCTATTTTCGACTCGGGACGTATCCGGTGGATGCCTTTCTTTCGTGGCTCGCCTTTGCTGAGGCCAAGGCACGCCCAACCACGGCGTTTCGCTGGTGGCGCCGGTGTCCCGTCGCGTGGAATGAGGTCATCTACCTGCCTTTGCCTGGCGTCGGCAAGCTGCTGGCCCTGGCGACTCGCCAGAACCGGGTGGAGGGTTTTCGGCAGATTGCCTTCGTCGCAGCAGAACGGCCCTTACAGCGGCGCGTGGCCATCGAGGCCTTGACGGAAGTCGCCTTGGGGGACTTGGAGGCCAGCACAGCCAGCGAACTCGCCTTGATGCCCGACAGGATGCCGTGGACTGGGGCTGCCCCGCTGGCCTTGCCGGCCGCGTTCGCCTCGGCCCTGCCGCGATTTGACCGGATTGCGCATCAAGTGGGGCAGTCCTTGTCGGTCTCCAGCGCCTATCGCAAAGCCGACGCGCTCAAGCGGGCCGTCGAGGAGGTGGATGTGCTGCAGAAGACGCTGGTGGTTTCCGAGGACGCGCTCGCCCCCCGGCTGCTCCAGGTGGCTAACCAGTGGCGCGAGATTCTCGAAGCCGAAGAGGCCCGGCTCGAGCAACTGGCCGCTGAGCGCCGCGAGACGCCGAATCCGTTCGTGTTCGGCAATCCAGTGGACGAGCGCAACGCCAGCGTGTTTGCTGGCCGCCGGGACGTCGCCCGTCAGATTGAGGAAAGCCTCTTGGGCGCACGGCAGTCGCCGACTCTGCTGCTGCACGGCCCGCGCCGCATGGGCAAGACAAGCATCCTCAAGCAACTGCCCCGGCTGCTGGGACCTGATTTCGCACCGGCAGAACTGGATTGCCAGAATCCCGCGGTGGCGGGAGGCGAGGCCTCAGCGGGAACTTTATTGCGTTACCTTTCGGGTTCGTTGAGCGAGGGCTTGCAGCGTCGGCGGGTGGCGGTGAAGCCCCTCAGTGCCGGCGAGTTGGCGCGCGAGCCGTTCGCGGCGTTCGACTTATGGCTGGACCGGGCGGAGAAGGCCATGCCGCCGGGCATGCGCGCCCTGTTGTGCCTGGACGAATACGAGAAGCTCCAACGCGCGCTGGACGCCGGCTGGGGCGGGGATTTTCTGGATGCGTTGCGGCACACGCTCCAGCATCGTCCACGCTTCGTGCTGCTGTTCACGGGCGCGCACACCTTCGCCGAGCTCGGTCCCGCCTGGACGGACCGGTTCATCAGCGCGCGGCGGGTGCGGGTGAGTTTCCTCACACCCGACGAAGTGCTCCCATTGCTGACGCAGCCGATCCCCGAATTCGACCTGACTTACGCCCCGGGCGCGCTGGAGGCTCTTATCGAGGCCACGCACGGCCAGCCGTTCCTCACCCAGGCCGTGGCCTTCGAACTGGTGCAATACCTCAACGAGCAGCAGCGCAAGGGGGCCACGCCCGCCGACGCGGAGATGGCCATCAGCCGCGCGTTGGAAAGCAGCGGGGACTACTTCGCCAACGTCTGGAGCGACGCGGGCGAGCGCGGCCAGGCGATCCTGCGCGCCTTCGCCCGAGGCCAGCCGCCGCCGGATTTCCCCGACGCCCGCCTAAGGCTCCGCGAGCATGATGTCTTGAATGACGAAGGCAAGTTCGCAGTGCCGATGATGGAGCGGTGGGTGAAGGAGAATGCGGAATGACGAAGTGCGAATGGTGAATTCCGACAACGCCACCACGGTTCATTCGATCTTCACACGACTCACCGCATACCGGCCTTCTTTCTCCGGGGCGTCCATCGCCAGCCGCAGGGGACGCCGACGATCGCTCGGGTCCACCAGCGCGAGGGCCAGGGTGTATTCGCCGGCTTTCAAGGTGGCCGGCACTGGAAGCGATTCGGTGAGGCCGTGTTCACCCGGCAGCCAGTCGCGCAGGTCGGCTTTAGCGTCGGCGGCGAACGCGGGCTGGCCTTCGCCGTCGAGCAGGAAAAACCGCAGCACGAAGGAGTGGTAGAGTTTGCCCACTCCCACGTTGGCCCACTTCATTTTCAAGTCCAGGGCGGCGCCGCGTTTCACGGTCTTTTCGTGAGTCAGTTCGCGCAGGACGAAGCGGTAGCCGGCTAGCCGGGCGAGTTTCTCCAGTGACGGCATGGCTTCCGGCGGCACGCGGCCCACGTTGTCGTTGATGAGGGTGACGTGGTTGTTGAGCATGAAATCTATCGCCGCATCAAACGACCAGCCGCGCGACTTCAGATAGTCATAGTCGCCAAACCATTCGAAGACCAACGGAGCGCGCTGCCATGTCTCCGCCATCCCTTGGACGCCGGCGTACTTTTTCGAGCCGATCCAGTTCTGCTCGTGCCAGGGCGAGCCGACGCCGTCACGCCGAAAACCCGTGCCGTGGGCCAGCGCGTAGTTCAGCACCTCCGCGTCGTCGGACATAAAGACCAGCGGGGTCTGGCGAAAAGCGCGCAGATAGAGGTCCACGATCTGTTGGCGCACCGCCACCGGCGCAGGATGAGGCGTGTGCCATTCGCCCCAGATGCCGTAGGAGCCGATGTCGAGGAACTCCACGTCCGGGTGGCCATCGTAGCGCCGGCCCAACGCTTCGAGGAATGCGCCGTGCCGGGCGAGATAGACCGGGTCGGCGTAGTCCGGCTCGATGCGCGGGATGCGCTGGCCGCCGCTGGTCGGGTCGTCGCCGCCGCGCAGATACTCGAAGCCTTTGCAGCCGGCGTCGAACAGCCACTTGGGCGAGGCGTAATAGCCGGCGCTGTGGGCGTTACAGGTCATCACCCGGAGCGACACCGTGGCGCCGCGCGGTTTCCAGGCGGCGATGACGTCGTCGATCAACGACCAGTTGAACCGGCCCGGCTCCGGCTCCGCGTCGGCCCAGTTGAAGCGGATATAAACGACGGAGCAGGGAAAACGCGGCTCGGTCTTCGGACTGCGCTGCTGGCTCATCCAGCCCTGGCCGGGATTGGCGAAGAGCGTGTCCACTTCGCGGAACTGGGTGCGGACCAAATCGCCTTCCGCCGCCCTGGTGACGTGCGGGAGACAGAAGAGGACTGCCATCGAGAGGGCTTGGATCAGACGGGCCAAGCTATGGCCGGTCCAGGTCTGCGACACTTGCTTCATGTGATGAGGACGGAGCTTCGGCAGGGTGTTGAGCATTTCGCTAAAAAGTGACTGCCGCAACTCTGTCCGGTGAGAGTGGCGCAGACCAGCCCGGAGTGCAGGAACAATGCAAATGCCAGCTCACGCCTGCCAGGCACGTTCGCGGTTCTCAGCGGCTTTGAGAACGTCGTTGGCGACGGCCACGTCTTCGGCAATCTGGAAATCAAAGAAGCCCACCGCCGCGAAATCCGCGCCGTTCTCGAAGGCATATTTGAACCCGGACCGCGGGTGGATGGCGCCGGCCGCGAGCACTTTGTAGGCGATCCACGGACGCTCCACGGCCGCCATATATTTGATCGTTTCCTTCGGGTCCATACACCAGTAGTTGTCGCTGCCGTAGTTATCAATCACCTCCTGCATCTGGTCCGGACGGCGCTTCGACCAATAGTTGTTGTCGTGCAGAGTCTTGACGTAAAAGTCGGGGGCGATGCCGGCCTCTTCCACCACTCGCGTCGTGCGCAGTTCATGCCCGGCCACACCCGCGATCAGGCCGCAGTCCTTGATGATCTGAACCACTTCGCCCATCCGTCCCACCGCCCCTTCGCGCGCCCAGGTGTCGCCGAGATTGCCCACGAGGAACGCGCCCACCGCGCCGCTGTCCACGGCTTCTTTGACTGCGGTCTTAAGGTCGGTGGTTTTGGGCGCGATCTGGGCCAGGTATTGGATGCGGCCGCCTTGCGCGCGGTACTTCCGGTACACCTCCACGGCGTGCGGGTCGCCGCCAAAGGCGATCATGGTATTGATGCCGTGTTGCTCGCACAGCGCCCAGGTTTCCATGATCTTTTCGTCGGTGAAATAGTGGTTGAGCAAGGGAGAAACGTAAATCAAGTCGCGGCTGTGGGCGTAGCCACTGATCAGGTTGCCGCCGCAGATCAGGCGGCTGATCTTCACTTTGCCGATCGTGCCGGTGGGCAACGTGCCCTTTGACCCGGAGGCGGATGGAGGAGTGGAGACGCTTGCCGTCTGGCTCGCCAGCGCGTACTCTTCGAGAGAAGTGACGACGGGCACCGTGAGCGCCGCCGCCACTGATTTCTTCAGGAAACTTCTTCGATTGGGACTGTGCTTCATACGTCAGAATTGAGTTGGGGTTTTCTCGACAACCGGCTGCACCAGCTTAAGGCTTCAACTCCTTCAGCCGCAGATTGCGCCACTGCACTTGCAGCGGCTCGGTCTTCTGGCCCACGCCGTGGACCTGCAAGCCGATGAAGCCGGTCTTGGTCATGTCATCTTGCAGGTCGGTGACTTTGACGCCGTTGACCCAGGTCTGGAGGCGGTCGCGCTGGCAGACGACGCGATACTTGTTCCACTCGTTCTCCTTCACCAGCGCGCGGATTGCGTCGGTCGGCTGGTCCGCGTTTAGGAATTTGCCGCGGCGGGCCTCGTCGTAGATGCCGCCGGAAAAGCCGCCCACGACAATCTCCACCTGGTAGCCATGCACACGGCCTTTCTGGTAATCCGGCTTGCTTGCGCTGCGGATTTGCACGCCCGAATTCAGATCCTTGTCCACCATCACCTCGAACTCCAACTCGAAGTCGGCGTAGTCCTTTTTCGTGCAGAGAAAGGAGTTGGGGCTGTTGGGCACCGAGGTGCCGACGATGGCGCCGTCCTTGGCCTCATACTTGGCCAAGCCGTTTTTCTGTTCCCACCCCTCCAGGTCCTTGCCGTTGAACAGCGACACCCAGCCCTCATCGGCAGCCCAGACGGTCAGGCCGGTGAACAGGGCAAGTGCCGCCCACACGCAGAGGATGGCATAGCGGCAAGGGACGATACAGGTTTTCATGGCATGGCGAAGATTCATAGTGGCTTGGACGGAGCATCAGGCCACTTTCGTCACAAAGACAACATTTTTGTGACATATTTTTTTGCGCCTTGAGTTTTCTGACGCTACCGGTTTTTTCAGGGCAAAACTCGGGGGCGGCCTTTAAAAGGAGCACGATTAGAGAATGCTGGCAAGTCAGGAGCAAGCCGGGAGCAAGCCCGGCGCGGCAGTACTGCAGCCGAGGCAGCGCCAGGCACGAAGTCAGTTCACGGCTGGTCCTTTGCGCCGGGCTGAACGCTGCTCGCCAGGCGTTGCCGTCGGCCACTGAGCGTGATTTCGCCACCGGTTGCATCGGTCTGGAATTCAATCCGGACCGCGCCCAGTGCCACTTGCACGCGCTGCTCCTGAAGATTGACTTCGGCTGCCGGCACTGACGCCGTTTCCGCATCCGCTACGGTCAGGACATGCAGGAAAAAATCTTGAGCGCTGGGACGCGAGGGCGAAATTTCGATGCGGCACTCCGGCGCAGGGCCGGTGTTGCGCCGGGGAGGATACGTCGCACCGCCGTAGCGGTAGAGGTCGTCGCCGGAAACCAAGCGCACTTCCGGGTGTTGCGGCAGCAGGGTCTGCACGAACAAACGCCCTTGGCCGTTGGTGATGAGGAGTCGATGGCCCGACTGCTCAGGCTTGCGCATGGCCTGCAAGAGCCAGGTCTTCTTGAATTCCGGCCGGCGCGACTTCACCTGGTCAAAGATGACGAAGGTGTTCGGCCGCAGATAGACGATCTGGCGGGTGAAGCGTTCGAGTTTGTGCGGCGAGTAAGCCCGCGTGGCGTCGCCTGCGACGTAGAGGTACTCCCCGCGGTCCTCGAACGCCAGCAAGTCGGCGATGTCGTAAAGCGACTTCTGCCGTTGCCATTCGGCCGCATCGCCCACCGCGCCGTTATGGTGCGGCCAGGCATGGTGTTGGCCGCCGTCGTTGCCCGTGACCTGGCCGGCGCGGATACCGGGCCAGCGCTCCGCCGGGTCCAGCACGAGCAGCGTGCTGTGGGCGATGCTGCGAAGATGGTAGTTCACGTCGTGCGGCGTGCCGAACTCGTCGTAGTGGCCCCCATCGCCCGCCAGTTCCTCCTGCTTGAAGATGACAAAATGGCCGACGTCGAGATGCTGGTGCGCGGTGAAGCGGTCCCCGCATTTGAAGAAGAAGCAGGTGGCGTCCTCGTCCCAGGAACTCCGCGCATAGACATAGCCCGGGCCGCGGCTGAGATGGGACAGGCGAAAGTCTTTCAAGCTCCCGCGCGGCACGGTGCTGTCGTGCCACAGGAAATCCTTGTAGGCATAGTGGCCCACGCTCGACCGTGGCGTGGTTTCGTTGAAGGTGTGGACGGCCTGATGGCTTGGATCGTTGCGGAAGTAGTTCACCAAAATGCGCCGGGAGGAGAGCGCCTTGTCACGGTCGCCGCCAAAAGTCCGCCCCCCGCCGTCGCCCATGGGCACGCAACGGCGCGAGCCGTACTCCCGGAGGCCCGGATAGTTTTCGAACGTCGAGGCCACGGCGCGATGCTGAAAAAACTTCGGCGCCATCGCGTAGAAGTCCACCCCTTCGCAGCGGCGGGCCACTTCGCAGAAGAACAGCCATTCGTAGAGCCAGTAATGGATGTAGTAACCCTCCGCCCAACCGCCGCCCTCACCGGCCAGTTCCAGCGCGGGCGCGGCACGCGTGCGAAACTCCTCCTCAAGGGCGCGCAGAATCGCCGGCGACCGCTCGTTCTCGTAATAGCTGGCATAGCACGCCAGTCCGATGCCCCAGTTCTTGTAGCCGTACCAGCCGTTGTGGAAAACGTGAGGCTCGGATTGCAGATTGGCGTCCACGGTCCGGTTCAGGTAGTCATGGAACTTCCGGCGATCCGCCGCGCTCCACGCCTCATGGCAGAGGTCGTAAGCGAGGCCGCACAAGGCCAGGTCGATGGCGAACGGCACGTGTCCGCTCCGGATGGGGCCGTTGACGTACTGCATCGCCATTTGCTGGACCTTTTGGGCGAGATCGCGGTCGCCTTCGATCGCGGCGACGAGCGCCATCGAGATAATGCCGGAGTAGTCATCCGCTTTTCCTTCGCGCGCCACAGCGGCCATGCGCTGATACTCAGCCGGCCGCTGCCGGGCCAGGGCGTGGAGTTCTTCCCGTGAACCGAGCAGCCGCGGATGTTCACGCGGGACGGGATGACGCTGTCGCTCCGACGACGCCGGACACGTGGGCGGCGGCATTGTCAGGAGAAACACCCAGAGCAGACCTGTTGAAAGTGATTTCATCGTATAGGAATCAGACGCATTCCGACGCGAAATAATTCTGGCCTGGCCCTGGAGCAAGAATTCGCTGCCGCGCACGCCCACTCCGCGTACTCGCCGAGGTTGTTCAACCTAAATCCGGCAGTTGGAGAACAAGAAAACCGCAGATGGACGCAGATAGACACAGATAAAACAGGGAAAGCAGTGCTCACCCAGGAGGTGAATCCTTGCCGGCATTCAATTCGTTCGTATCTGCGTTCATCTGCGTTTATCTGCGGTTGAATTGCTCTTTTTAGGTTCAACAGCCAGGCCGGCGCGCTGCCGGTGCTGCCGCCGTCGAAAAAGGAAGGGCTGACGTAAAAGTCGAACCGCTCGCCATGGGCTTCCCCCCGTTAATTGGGGAGCGCGACCGTCCCGGTCGCACCAGTCGGCGTCCCACCGACTGGTTCCACTGCGATGGTCGTGCCCCCAATAGTCTTTTGTTGTGGCGGCCGAATGTTTTCGGCGGGACGCCGAAAACTGCGGACGTGACGCCCGCGCACCCCTTTTTAACTGCATGGATACGACTCAGTCCTGCTTCGTCCAGCCCGCCCTTTTCAGCGCCTGCGGCATCTCTTCGTTGGCCATGAACAACCGCCAGCACAGGCCGGTGCGGTGGTTTTCGATCATGACCACAATCGGCCCCTGATCGATGGCCAGGTAACCGCCATTGAACCAGTCTTTGTCAAGATTGAAGGCGTCCTTGAAACCGAAGTCGCCCCAGAGGCGCCGGCCGAGCGCGTGGTAGTAATGCTTGAGGGCGGCCATGGATTCGCGAGGGGTGTAGGGCATCGAGGAGAGCGCGGCGGTCGGCGCCACGGTGCCGGTGTCCTGGCGCGGTTCAGACGCTTTGTAGCCCTCGGGACCGCGGCTGGCGGTCAGGCCCCAGACGTTTGCGCCGTAGCCGGTGTGCCGGCCAGGATTACTGAGGGCGTAGGCGTGGTGGATGCGCGCGATGGCGCGGTTGTTTTCAAAGTAATTGCAGAAGGGATCGCTCCAGGGGCGTGGATCGAAACCGAGAAATGAATAGTGCGTGAAAAACAGCGGACCGCCCATCGGCCAGCCCACCGGCTGTTGAATTCCGAAGTAGGAATTTCCGTTCACGTAGCTCTTGGGATCCGGGCCGATCCAGCCGTTGGTGTAACAGGAGGACGGAATCGGGTGCGTCGGCGAGGCCAGGGCCAGCAGGTAGGTGATGAGGCATTCGTTGAAGTGGCCGCCGATGCGGTGGTTTATCTTCCAACCATTGGTCGGTGACCAATGCCAGAAGAGCTGTGGGCCGGGCGGCTCGCCGAGATACCAATTCCATTCGACCTCCCGCCAAAGTTCCGTCGCGCGCCGGCGCAGCTCTTTCTCCACCGGGTTGTCGCGGTCAAAATACTGCCGCGTGGCGAGGAGGCCTTGCATCAGGAAAGACGTTTCCACAATGTCCCCGCCGTCGTCGAGTGGGGAGAACGGAATCGTCCGGCCGGTGCGGCCGTTCAGCCAATGCGCCCAGGCGCCGTGGTAGCGCGCGGCTTTCTCCTGCAGGAACGTGAGTGCCTGGAGGAGGCGCGACGCGGCGGCTTCGCGCGACACGAAGCCGCGTTCCACGCCGACGAGGATGGCCATCAAACCGAAGCCGGAGCCGCCGGTGGTCACCTTGTCGCCGGTGCCGCTCCCCTCGCGCGCCAGGCCGCTGACCGGATGGGCATAGTGCCAGAAGTAGCGGAAGGTGGCTTCCTGGACCGAGGTGAGCAGTTCATCATCGGTCATCGCGCGGGAGGTGGCCGACACGACTGCGGAGGTAGAGACGTCACGTTCGCCACTGACGCCCGTTATCCGGTAGAAGAACGTCTGTCCATTTTCACCAAGGAAATCACTGCAGACCGTGTGTCCCAGCGGGCGCGCATTCAGCCGGTAAAACTGTCCGCCGGCTTGGCCTGCTCGCCAGACGTTCCAGCCATCCACGTCAGAAGGCTCGGGCTGGTCCCACACCAAGTCGATGCGGCTGTCGTGACCGGTCGCGGTGAATCCAACCGATGCCGCAGGCAGATGCGTTGCCGCAGCCAAACAAAGCAGGACAGAAACTATCGTTCGCATGCGGGACGGAGAGTCGCCTGAGATTGTTGTCATCGTCAAGCCCGGCCCATTGGTTCTTGCCGGGTATGGAGCGTTTTTCTGCCTGACGCAGTTTCACCAATTCGCGATTGCCTGGCTTCACCGGCGGTGTGATTCTGTCCGCTATGATCCTGCCATTGATTCTGCCGGGCTTGTGCGCGTTGCCAGCCGCCGCGACCGCCAGCCGTTCCACACCGTGACGCGTGCGATGTATCTGTGGCGCTGCGGCACGGCCGTAAGCGGCGCGCACAATGGGAAAGACTTCGCCCACCCCGCCTGCTCGCCGGCCTGAGCCTGGCCATTGCACAGGTCTTTATCGCATGCCCGGAGTGAAACTGAGAAGGTGCGGGCGTTCGTCACCTTCGAGTTTGTAGGAGAAGTTGTCGGAGCCAGGAAACTCGAGGACCGTCGCTTTCACCCTTGGTTCACCGGCTCATCACCGTCCCTGGCGGGATTTCAAGGCGGCGCGCGAGTTCCTCGTAGGACAAGCCATCGAGATGCTTCAAGGTGATGAGTTCGCGGTCCTGGGGAGCCAGCCGCAACAGGGCTTTCTCCAACTGCTCGACATCCTGTGACGGGTGGTTCGACTCCGCAGGAACGAGCAGCAGCAAGTCGGCGTCGTCCACGCAGGACCGCCGCATCCGGGCTTGGGCGAGCTTGAAACAACCGTGGCGCAGAATGGTATAGAACCACGGGTAGAACCGCCGTCCGGCTTGGAAGCCATCCAGCGCCCGGAAGGCCTTCACGAAGGCGTCCTGCACGGCATCCGCGGCGTCCGCCCGACTGCCCAGAATCGCCAGCGCATGGCCGAAGGCTTCGGTCTGATACCGTTCCACCAGATGCCGGAAGGCGTCGATGTTGCCCGCCCGGCACTGCGCGATGGCGTTGTCATTATCCATTTTGTGTCGTCACAGAGCGTATCCCGCCGGGAGCAGAATCTTCAACGGAAAGCAACACAGCCTGACCGGGTGGGCGGTCCAGCGGCCGGGCACATCCACTTGCCTCACGCGCGCCCCATGACAAACTCTGGTCGCATAGGCGGCAAAAGTCTGTCGTGGCTGTAGGACGGTTCAAGGCCATCGCCCGGGGTCAGGGAAGGACCTGAAGGCTTCAGCGTGGCACAGGCTTTACGGGGCGGGCAGATGGAAACGAATGAACTCGTCAGGGGTGATGGCCTGTGGCCGATAGCCAGACGATTTCAGCGCGGCAAAATGATTGTCCTCCGTGACCACGAAATCCGCCTCGCCCGCGATAGCGCAGTCGCAGAATTTGTTATCGTCCGGGTCGGCGGCGATCACGCCAAAACGATACTGCGGCTCGATCTGGAGGATGTTGCCGTGCAGTTGGGCCAGCAACTCCAGCAACGCCGCCACCTTCCGCCAGCGTTCTGCGCCGGAGAGTCTGACAGTGACTTCCTCGTATTCCAGGAGGATTTCCGTGGAGAGAGCGAGCGCGAGCCGGCCATCGAGCAGGGCACGCAGGATGGGATAGAACGGCTGCCTCCGCCCGAAGATTTGGAGGAAAACGCTGGTATCGAGGCAAACCGTCATGAGTAACGGTGCCCGGTGCGGAATTCCTTCACCAGTTCAGGAATGCGCCGCCAAATGCCTTGCTCATGGTCTTTGTTAAAGGCATCGCTCAGATGGTCGGCAAGTTCCTCCGCTTCGAGCTGAAGCAGAACGCGGTTGAGCAGCGCCAGATGCTGGCCGTCCATGCGCTCGATCTTTTCATGCAGAACGGGCTTCAGCTTCTCTGGCTCAACCGGCATGGGCTGCGACTCAGTTTTCATGGGGGAAAGATAACCGGCCTGACGCAGATTGGAAGTCCTTTGTCCTCGGCCAAGTCGAGCGGGATTTTGGTGTCAACGGCGATGAGCGGGTTTGGCTTCAGCGGCTGCCGCACAAAACTCCGCTCGCTTGTTCGCCGACAAAGTGCAGAATGGCACCGGGCGCCTGTCGGATTTTGTCCGCCGGCGGCTTTATACCGGATGAACATCTATGACGGAGACCAGCCAACTCCTGCGGGACTACGCCCAGCGCGGCTCCGAAAGCGCGTTCCGGGAACTCGTCAGCCGCTACCTTGACTTCGTTTATTCCGTGGCGCTTCGCCGCGTGGACGGCGACGCGCATCTCGCCGAAGACATCGCCCAGACGGTTTTCGCCGATCTCGCCCGCCAGGCGCGGGGCGCGCAAGCTCCCTTGCTTCAAGGGCCCTGCGCGCTGGGCGGCTGGCTGCACCGGCACACCTGTTTCGTGGCGTCGAATGTCCGGCGCGCGGAACAACGGCGTCAGACCCGCGAACGCATTGCCGCGGAAATGAACTCCCTGGAACAAACCGGCGAGCCGGCCTGGCAGCACCTGGCGCCCGTGCTCGACGCAGCCATCGATGAACTCGGCCCCGAAGACCGCGACGCCATCCTGCTGCGCTTTTATGAACGCCGCGATTTGCGGGCCGTCGGCGCCGCCTTGGGCGTAAGCGAGGACGCCGCGCAAAAGCGGGTGAGCCGCGGGGTGGACAAACTGCGCGCGTTGCTCACTGACTGGGGCATCACCCTGAGTCTGGGCGTGCTGACCGGTATTCTCGCCGAGAGAGCCGTGACCGCGGCACCCCCGCACCTGGCGCCTGCTTTGAGTGACGGCGCGCCTGTGGCGGCGGGCGTGGCGACCGGCGCTGCCGGCGCAGGTGGTTTCTCCGCACTGCTGGCCACGGCTAGGGCCAAGGTTCTCGTGGGCGCGGCTGCGCTTGGGCTTCTGCTGGTTCCACTCCTCTACCTGCATCATCGGCAGCCGCGGCGAGCGGAAGCCGTTGAGGTGGCAACCGCTGCGACACCAACAGCGCCAACAGCGCCGGCGGCGTCAGGCACTCCAGGCGTTGTTCCGGCAAGCAGCCAGGAGTCGGCGGCCGCAAATGCCCTGGAGGTGCCCTTCGAGGGCTTGCGCCTCACGATTCTCGCGGCGGACAGCGGCCAGCCAGTGCCAAACGTCACCATTGATTACCGGTGTTGGGAGGGCGGCAAGTTCACGCGGAAGAAGCTTCAGGCCAACCGCTTGGGCATCTGCCAAGTGCCGTTCACGCAGGTGGCCACGACGCAGCTTCAGTTGACAACGCAGATCGAAGGTTTCGCCGACACCCGCCTGCACTGGCGGCCCGGCCGCGGTGAAAAGATTCCCGCCGAATACACGCTGCATCTAGGGCGGCCCGTGCCCATCGGTGGCAAGGTGGTGGATGCCGATGGCCAAGCGGTGGCCAAGGCGAAGGTGGGCTGGAACGACGAGGAGGTTCCGGCGGGCGAGACCCGCCCGGAAAACCATTGGTTCGGTTGGATCGAGGTGGAAACCGACGCGGAGGGGCGCTGGAGCATCAACCGCATTGCTGAGGACATGATCCCGCGCATTTACGGCAGCGCGCGCCACCCGGAACACGCTCAGAGCGCGTTTGTTTTTGCCAATCGTGAACCGGAGGCGGAGAAGCAGTTGCGCGCCGGAACTCACGTCTTTCAGCTTGGCCGCGCTCTCGTCGTGAGGGGCGTGGTGGTGGACTCCGAAAACCGGCCGGTGCCGCGCGGCAAAGTATTGGTCGGGCGCATGGGTGAGTCGAACAGCCGCGAAGCAACTACAGGTATTGATGGAACATTCGGAATCGCCGGATGCAAGCTGGGTGAGAACTTCCTCACCGCTGAGGCGGCTGGGTTTGCACCCACCACTCTGAGAGTGGAAATCGCCGAGAACGCGGAGCCATTCCGCATCCGCCTCGATCCGGGCAAGACGCTCCGGCTGCGTGTGGTAAGCAAGGCTGGCCAGCCGATTGCCGGAGCCAACGTTTGGTACAACACCCTCGAGGACGATCCCATCAAGCCGGGTGAAAATAGGGCCACGCCAGTGCAAGTGGAGTTCAGTCCCAAGACCGACGAACAGGGCCGTGTGGCCTGGGAGAACGCGCCGGACCAAGAAATGGCCTTCGACTTCCAGAAGCGCGGTTATCTGCGGGTGAACGAGGTGCATGTTCGCCCGGATGGCCAGGAGCACCAGGTTGTTTTGCCACCGGCACTGACTATTGCAGGGACGGTCATTGATGCGAGCACCGGCAAGCCGGTCCCGCGCTTTCGCATTGTATGCGGCTGGCCGGAGGACAACCCGCTCGAGGGAGGCACCCGCCCGCTCTGGAGCACACTGGAGCGGTTTTGGGTGAGCTTCGACGGTGGCACGTTCCGCCACAGCCTCGAAGAGCCGTTGATCGTGGGCAGGCCGAATCCGGGCTATGTCTTCAAGTTCGAGGCTGAGGCCTACGCTCCCTTCATCTCGCGCGCTTTCAAGCCGGACGAAGGCGAGGTGCAACTCGCCGTGATACTTCAGCCCGCCCAAACCGCGACGATTACTGTGTTGCTCCCGGACGGTCGCCCGGCGGCGAATGCAGATATCGGCCTGGTGTCGCCCGGCGCGCAACTGCGGCTCCTGCCTGGCGGTTTCGATCGGCACAGTAGCGTTTCCGGCGGCTCTATACTGAGCGCGGACGCCAGCGGCCGGGTGCGTCTGCCGCCGGACGAGGCGATCCAGAAAATCGTCGCCGTCCACGCCCAAGGCTATGCCGAGGCCACACCTGCTCTGCTACGAGCCGAGCCGATGCTCCGGCTGCAACCATGGGGCCGCATCGAAGGCACCTACTGGAGCGGCGGCAAGGCAGCCGCCGGTCGAGAAATGTTCCTGAAATTCATCGACAGTGAGCTCAGCACTGTTTCCTTTGATTTCGAAGCCTACCGCGTCACGACCGATGCGCAGGGTCGCTTCACGTTTGCCAAGGCACCGCCGGTTCGCTTGAGACTGATCCGCCTGGTTCCGAACGCGCAGCCAGACGGCTCCAAAGCGTGGACCCACCAGCCGTTGGCCGAATTAGACGTCCGGTCCGGGGAAACAACTCAAATCGAACTCGGCAAATCAGACCGGAGGGTCGTCGTACGTCTCCGGTGGCCGGACGGCTGGCAACCTCAGCCCGGCTGGCGCACATTGGCTGTCATCGTCACACCGCGGCCGATACCGCCGGAGGAAATCCGGACGAATCAGGAAGCCCTGGTGCAATGGCAGCGGCGGCCGGAGAACCGGGCCGCGTTCGCCAACCTCCACCTTTTTCCACTAAAAGAGTCCGATGACGGTTCCTGGACCGCCGACGAAGTGGCGCCCGGCAACTATCTTGTCCGGGCCTTGCTGAGAGACCCCAACGCCCTTGCCGGAAAGGACAATCCGCCGGCCCGATTTGAAGCGGAGGTGGTCGTCCCGGACGATCCCTCTGGCGGCACTTTCGATGCCGGGGAGTTGCCGCTCCAGCCGGCGGGGCGGTGACCTCCAAACCGTGTGCCACATCTTAGAGCGTGCACGGAAATTCCAAGCCTTGTGTTCGTCCTCGTTCTCGTCGTCCTCCTCGTCCTCGTGATTGAAGGTAATATCGAGGACGAGGACGAGAACGACGACGCGGACGATGTCCAAAATCGATTTCCGTACAAGCTCTCAGAAATGTTCAGCAACAATGGTTTGAGCCTGTGGCAAGGAGAGGTCCGGCGGCAGGCTGTGGTACACCGAGACATACGCCCGACCGCGCGCGGCGTGGGCCGTCAGGCCAAAGATGTTCCCGCGCAGATGCCGGAAAACCTTGTAGGTCAGCGCGTAAATGAGGCCGCTCACGTCCTGAGAAGTCTCGAAACGCAGGCAGTACTGCCCGGGCCGCCACTCCCTCAGCGCAACACTCCCCACGACACGCGGGAGGCCGGCCTCATCGGATTCCCCGATGTAAAGCTGCCGTTGGATGGCGTCCTCGATGGAGCGAGGCAGGTCAGGAGCCAGGGGTTGGTCGCGTGGCGCCAGGTGGAAGAAGTCGAGCGCCAGCCCGTGCTGCATCGCGGAAAAGAGATGGGCCTGCCGCAGCTCGACGCGGTTATTCCAGAACGCGCCGCTGATCGACGCGGCCAGGCCGCGGTAGTCGCGCGCGGCCACGCCGATGATCGTGGAGGTGCCCTCGCGGAGGAGGCTGGCCTTCGGTCCCGTCGCGCCGGGTTCCTCGACCAGCCGCGCGAGGTGGGCGCCGAAGCGGTTGGCGTACTGCCGATAAACGCCGCCGAAGAAGTCCTCGCCGAAGTCCTTCAAGATGGTCAATTGGTCGGGCGAGTATCCCGCGGCTTTCAGCGAACGGGTCGGATCCAGGCCGGGCCGGAACCGCATCATCGCCTTGGCATAAAGCTCCCGCGTGTTGAACCAGCGCGCCGGGTCGGACTCCTCCGACTCCCACTCGGCGCGGTCAGCAGAGGCAAAGACGAACAGCGTGCGCAACCGGTGTTCGTCCTGGCAGAGCCGCGCGAATTCCTCGACCTGTTGGGCGTCGTTGATGCCCGTCTCAGAACGCTCCTTGAACGCGCGCCGGTTGGCCAGCAGAAATTCGACGAGGCTCACCGTCTCGCGCGTGAAGTCGCACTGGGAACGGTACGGCTCGTAATACTCCGCCAGCGGAATGTCAGACATCCCGGTAGAGTATCGCTCATACAGCGGCCGGGTCTCGTCCAGACGCACCGCCTGGTCATCCGCCGTCAGCGGCAGGCGCTTGGTCTTGAGGGCCAGCTTGACGGCGGCGAGATGTTCCGCGTCCAGGAGCGCAGCCTCGACCGCCACCATTACGCCCCGGGTAGGGTCGGTCAGGTGCGCCGTGGAGACGGCCTCCGCCAGCCGCGTGCGGCCCTCGCGCACATAGCGCTCCAAGACCCGCATCTTCTGCCGCTCCAGCGCTCCCCGCAACGACTCGCGCTCGGCCATCACCCGGCCGTCCAGCGAGGACTCGAACTTCGCGTACCCGGGAAACAAGCGGTCCTCAGCGCCATCCAACTGGGAAAGGAAGGCGAACGAGTCGGCCAGGCTGCCCCGTTGTTCGTAGAACAGGGCGGACAACTCCGGCACAAGCGTCAGCCAGTCGCCGGCGTTGCGGAACGTCGTCTGCAACTCGGACGGGTCGATCGGCACGCCGTGACGCTGCGACGCCAGGAGCAGGGTCAAGGCGGCGCTGCTTTTGTCCCTGGGCGTCTGGGCCTGTTGCGAGGCCGCGTGGTACAGGCCGCCCACCCCGTACACGATGGGACTGCGGGGACTGACCTCGCGGCCGTCCTTCAGATCCCTCTCGATGACCGCCTTGGCGAAGCGTGCCACGCGCCGCCGGGCGGAAAGCAGGCGCGCGCGGACCTCATTGGCGAACTCGAACCGCGTGCGCTCGCCGGCTTCCGGCCCGAGCAGTTCGCCGAAGGCGGTAAAGTCATCGAACCTGAGCATGTCCTCGGGATGGTTGCCGCCGGTACAGGGACGCTTCTCCCCCTGGCGCCGGGTGTGGACGAAAGCCCGGATACGGAGCAGGAACTCGTAGGCCGCGAGGTCCCGGGGGTCGTCCAACGTCCGGTAAATATCGTGGCTGTGGACGAAGCGCTGGCCGGCCAAGGTCCATACGCCGGCCAGGAAGACGCGCAGCCCGTCGTTCTTGATGTCGAAGCGGTCGAGACGCTCGCTCTCGCCGGCGGCCTTCTCCCACCGATCCTTCCAGAAACTGCGCACGTGGAGAAAGTGCTCGAAGGGGTCGAAGGTCGAGCGGATGCGTTCGCGGAACAGGTCTGCCAACCCGGACGGGTCGTACACCGGGCGCATGTCCAGGAAGGAATTAAGCTGCTTGTCCGCGAGGTTGGGCACCGCCTCGAGGCTGAACGGGAAGGCCAGGCAATCGAAGCCGTGCTCATCCGCAAACTCGTCCGAATGCAGGACCTGCCGCTGGAGTTCGAGGAGGAACGGATTCCCCTCCAGGGCGTCATCGAACAGGAAGGCGAAGTCGTTGTCCGAGCACGGGGCCATCTCGGCGCGGCCGGTGCCGCCCAGCGCCACGACGGCGAAGGGCTTGTCGTAACCAAAGGCTCGGTGCTGCTCGCCGGCCCATGCGCGAACCAGGCCGGTGTAGATGGCGGATCGGGCCGCGGCAATCAAGCGGCCGTTGTCCAGCTCCGGACTCCGGATCAGCGCATCGTTCTCCGCCATGAGCCGCTGGAAGGCCAGTCGCGGACCGGCCTTGCGTATCGCCTCTGCCACTGCTGCTTCGTCGTCGAGCATGGGGCAGCGCGTTCAGGAGTTGGTGGTTCGCCTGTTCACAATGGGTGGCACCTTAACCTCCCGGCCAAGCGGAAACAAGGTGCAACGAAGCGGGGCGTATGTCTCGGAATGCGCGGCTGGCTCGATGCCCGTGTTAACTCCGGCTTTAGCCCGGGCGGTTTGGGCCGGTGCTGTGCCGGGCCAGAACGGTGTAACCTTTCACGCCGCTTGGCGTCTTAGAAATAGATTACTCGTGTCAGCGACTGCCCATGGAGTGCATTCTCTGTAAAGACGAGCAACGAAAACCTAACGCAAAAACATTATGCAACGTACGCAACATGCCTTAGCATCTCTCATCAAAGTCGTTACCTGCGCGGTCCTCGCGCTCGGCGCCGCAGCCCAAGCCCAGGCCCAAGACAAGAAAGCCGATCCCACCGGCACTTGGGCATGGACCACGACTGGCCAAGGCGGTCAGGAACGGAAAACCACCCTCAAGTTGAAGTTGGAAGGCGAAAAGGTGACCGGCGCGATATCGGCTCCCGGACGCCAGGACGCCCCACCCAGGGAAACAGCCATCGCAGACGGCAAACTGAAGGGAGATGAAATCACCTTCACCGTGACCCGCGAGTTCCAGGGAAACAAGATGGTCGCCAAATACAGCGGCAAAGTCAGTGCTGACACGATCAAGGGCAAAATCGAAACCGAGCGGGACGGCCAAGCCCGATCGCGCGACTGGGAAGCCAAGCGCGTAGTCGAAAAGAAGTAATTACCCGCCAATCTCTTCCGGAGGAGAAGGCGCCCCTGGCCCGTGTCCGGCGGGCGCCGGTTCGGGCCAGCGCTCAAATTCAGCTCGGATGCAACGGCAGACATGGCCTTCAGGAATGATTCCACGTCTGCCAGTTCTTTTGCCGTTCTTGAGTTGGCTGAAGGCTGGCCAAGCCGTTTTCTCCCGCCAACAAGCAAGTTGATTTCCCAAGAATCCATCTAACAGGAGCTACCATGAAGAATTCGAATCAAGCGATTACCATCGTTGCGGGTTGTGCGCTCATGTTGAGCGCGAGTTACGCCTCGGCGCAGGATTGGCCCCAGTGGCGCGGGCCTAATCGGGATGCGAAAGTGGCCGGATTCACCGCGCCGAAGACCTGGCCACAGGAACTTGCCCAGAAGTGGAAAGTGACTGTGGGCCAGGGTGATGCCACGCCCGCCCTGGTGGGCGGCAAGCTCTACGTCTTTGCGCGGCAGGAGGCGTCTGAAGTCACCCTTTGCCTGGAGGCCGGCACGGGAAAGGAACTTTGGCAGGACAAGTATGAGGCGCAGGGCGCAACCGGTCCGGCCTCAGGGCACTCAGGACCCAGAAGCACACCAACGGTGGCCAACGGAAAGGTTGTTACGCTCGGTGTCCGAGGTACCCTATCCTGTCTCGATGCCGTCACCGGCAAGAAGCTATGGCGCAAAGACGACTTCCCCGGCGCCTGGCCGCAGTTCTTCGCAGCGTCGTCCCCGATTATCGTGGATGACTTGTGCATCGCGCAACTCGGCGGGCAGAGCAACGGAGGGATCGTTGCGTATGACCTGGCCAGCGGCGACCAGAAGTGGAAATGGGCCGGCGAAGGACCGGGTTACGCTTCGCCCGTGTTGATGACCGTGGATGGCATCAAAACGATAATTACCCAGACGGAGAAAAGCATGGTGGCGATCGGAGCGGCCGATGGAAAACTCTTGTGGCAGACCCCCTTTGCGCCTCAGGGGAGGGGTTACAACGCCGCCACGCCCATCGTGGATGGCCAAACGCTGATTTACGCCGGACAGGGCCGGGGCGCCAAGGCAGTGAAGATCGAGAAGCAGGGCGACGGCTTTGCCGCCAAAGAACTTTGGAGCAACCCAGACAACGCCGTTCAATTCAATACGCCCGTGCTCAAGAATGGTCTGCTCTTCGGTCTCTCCCAGCGCGGCAACTTCTTCTGCATCAACGCTCAGAGCGGCCAGACAGCATGGACCGATGCCACAGGCGGGCGTGGCGCTTACGGTTCCATTGTTGACGCCGGCTCGGTCCTGCTGGCTTTGACACCCAAGTCTCAATTGATCGTCATCCAGCCCAGCGAGAAGGAATACACCGAACTGGCCAGCATCAAAGTCGCCGACAAACAGGTCTATGGCTATCCGGTCGTCGCAGGCAACCGCCTCTTCGTCAAGGACCAGGACTCCGTGACGCTTTGGACCATCGAGTGAG
>CAYIIH010000116.1:0-21679 GCA_964363225.1 uncultured Verrucomicrobiota bacterium
CAACTGGTTGCCAAACAACCAACTACAGAATCAGTTTCTTGAGAGGACCTCACCGACAACGTCAACTCGATGGCCGCCAACCTCACCGATCAGGTCCGCGGCATCGCCAAGGTCGTGACGGCCGTGGCCACGGGCAACTTGCGCTTGAAACTCACCGTCGAGGCCAAGGGCGAAATTGCCACCCTGGCCGACACCATCAACAACATGATTGACACGCTGGCCACCTTTGCCGACCAGGTCACGGGCGTGGCGCGCGAGGTGGGCGTGGAAGGCAAGCTGGGCGGCCAGGCCAATGTGCCCGGCGCCGCCGGCACCTGGAAGGACCTGACCGACAACGTCAACCGGCTCGCCGCCAATCTCACCACCCAGGTCCGCGCCATCGCCGATGTCTCCACGGCGGTAACCAAAGGCGACCTCTCCCGCAGCATCACGGTCGAAGCCGCCGGCGAAGTCGCGTTGCTCAAGGACAACGTCAACGAGATGATCCGCAACCTGAAGGGCACTACGCAGAAGAACACCGAGCAGGACTGGCTGAAGTCCAACCTCGCCACCTTCACGCGCAAGCTCCAAGGCCAGCGCGACCTGCAGGCCGTGTGCAAGATGACGCTCTCCGAACTGGCTCCGCTCATCGGCGCCCAGCACGGCGTCTTCTACATCAACGAGCCGCAGCACGACGAGGTGTACCTCAAGCTCCTGGCCAGCTACGCCTACCGCGAGCGCAAACACCTCGCCAACGTCTTCAAGCCCGGCGAGGGCCTCATCGGCCAGGTCCTCCTCGAGAAGGAGCGCATCGTCATCACCGACGTGCCGGCGGATTACGTCCAGATCGGCTCCGGCCTCGGCGAGGGCCGGCCCATGAACCTCGTCATCCTGCCCGTCATCTTTGAAGGCACGGTCAAGGCCGTCATCGAACTCGCCTCCTTCCAGCGCTTCAGCGAGATTCACCTCACCTTCCTTGACCAGCTCATGGAGAGCCTGGGCATCGTCATCAATACCATCCAGACCAACATGCGCACCGAGGAGCTCCTCAAGCAGTCGCAGTCGCTCGCCGAGGAGCTGCAGAGCCAGCAATCCGAGTTGACCGAGAAGAACCAACGCCTCGAAGAGCAGGCCAAGTCGCTGCAAGCCTCCGAGGAGTTGCTCAAGCAGCAGCAGGAGGAGCTGCAGCAGACCAACGAGGAGTTGCAGGAGAAAGCCCGCCTCCTCAGCGGGCAAAAGACCGAGGTCGAGCGCAAGAACATGGAAGTGGAAAACGCCCGCACCGCCCTGCAAACCAAGGCCGAGGAGCTGGCCCTGACTTCCAAGTACAAGAGCGAGTTCCTGGCCAACATGTCGCACGAGTTGCGCACCCCGCTCAACTCCCTCCTCATCCTCTCGAAGATGCTTCAGGACAACCCCGAGGCGAACCTCACCGACAAACAGGTCGAATACGCCAAGACCATCCACGGCTCCGGCTCCGACCTCCTCGAACTCATCAACGAGATCCTCGACCTCTCCAAGATCGAGTCCGGCACCATGGCCGTGGACGTCAGCGACGTGGCCTTCGAGGACGTGCGCGAGTTCACCGAGCGCACCTTCCGGCACGTGGCCGAGACCAAAAAACTCGGCTTCCAGATCAAGACCGACTCGCACCTGGCGCGCGCCATCCGCACCGACGGCAAGCGCCTGCAGCAAGTCATCAAGAACCTGCTCTCGAACGCCTTCAAGTTCACCGAGCGGGGCGAAGTCGAACTCACCATGCGCGCCGCCACGCACGGCTGGAGCGACACGCATGAGCGGCTCAACCGCGCCCGGATGGTCGTCGCCTTCGACGTGCGCGACACCGGCATCGGCATCCCGCCCGACAAACAAAAGATCATCTTCGAGGCCTTCCAGCAGGCCGAGGCCGGCACGGCCCGCAAATACGGCGGCACCGGCCTGGGCCTTTCCATCAGCCGCGAGATCGCCAAGATGCTCGGCGGCACCATCCGCGTCCAAAGCGAACCGGACCAAGGCAGCACCTTTACGTTGTATCTGCCGGTCAGTTATTCCCCGCCGTCGGAAGGCGGCGGCGGCGGCAACCCGGGCAGTCCCGCCGGCCCGAAACGGACCGGCCCGGCGGACCTGAACGCTCTCGCCTCTGAAATCTCAAATCTCCAATCTCAAATTCCAGATCGCGCCCACGCGGCGCCGCCATCAACCATCAGCCATCAACCATCAACCCTTGACCTCGCCGGCTTCGACGACGACCGCCCCACGCTGGCGCCCGGCGACCGCGTGCTCTTGATCGTCGAGGACGACGAGCCTTTCGCGCGCCTGCTGTTGGACTTGGCGCGCGAGAAAGGCTTCAAGGGTGTCGTCGCCCTTGGCGCCGAAGCGGCCCTGCGCTCCGCGCGCGATTACAACCCGGCCGCCATCACCCTCGACTTGCGCCTGCCCGATGGCGACGGCTGGGCGCTGCTGGACCGGTGGAAGCACGACCCCACCCGGCGCCATGTTCCCATCCACATCATCTCCGTGGAGGAGCAGGAGGAGCGCGGTCTGCGGTTGGGTGCGCTGGGCTACTTGCGCAAGCCGGTGAGCAAGGAGGCGCTGGAGGCCGCGCTGGAGCAGACCCGCCAGTTCATCGACGGCCGCGCCCGGAACCTCCTCGTCGTCGAGGACAACGAAACCGAGCGCAAAGCCATCGTCGAACTCATCGGCAACAGCGACGTCCACATCACCGCCGTGGCCACCGCCGAGGAGGCGCTGGCCGCGCTGGAAAAAGAGCACTTCGACTGTGCCGTCGTCGATCTGAAGCTGCCCGCCATGAGCGGATTTGAACTCATTCGCCGCCTCAAGCAGATGTCCGCCCATGCCCTGCTTCCCGTCATCATTTACACCGGAGCGGAATTGACACGCAAAGAGGAGACGGAACTGCGCCGGTTCAGCGAGGCCATTGTCATCAAGGACGTGAGGTCGCCGGAACGGTTGCTCGACGAGACCGCGCTCTTCCTCCACCGCGTGCAAGCCAAATTGCCGGAGCCGAAGCGGAAGATGATCGAAAAAGCGCGGCAAAGCGACCCGCTGCTGGCCGGCAAGAAGGTGCTGGTGGTGGACGACGACGTGCGGAACATCTTTGCGCTGACCACGGCCTTGGAGCGCCACAAGATGACCGTGGTCTATGCCGAGAGCGGCCGGCAGGCCCTCGACCTGCTGGAGCAGACGCCGGACGTCCAGATCGTGCTGATGGACGTGATGATGCCGGAGATGGACGGCTTCGAGTGCCTGCGGCGCATCCGGGCGCTGCCGAAGTTTAAGAAGCTCCCCATCCTGGCGGTCACCGCCAAGGCGATGAAGGGCGACCGCGAGAAATGCCTCGAGGCCGGCGCCAACGATTACATCACCAAACCGGTGGACATGGAGCAGTTGGGGTCGCTCTTGAGGGTGTGGCTTTACCAGTGAAACAACGTGATGCGTGAACTGGGCAGGACGTGCAACGCGGTTTTCACGCAGCACACATTATAGACCCAGCAATATGCGAACCCGGTCTTCCACTTCAGCGAGTGTCTGCGGGCTGACTCGGCCCCACTTGGTGGACAAGCGTTCCCTGGAGACCGAGCGAACGGCCTCACACAAGATGGCCGAATCCATTTTGACTCCACCTTCCGGCGGGTGGATGACCACGTGCGTTGGGACGGCGCGAATCGTCTTGGTGATGGGGATTGCCACCACCAAGCCGGCAGGGCCGGCGTTGAAGGCGTCCATGGACAGAATCAAGGCCGGTCTGCGGCCCGCCTGCTCATGGCCGCGGATCGGATCGAAGTCAATCAGCCAGACTTCGCCCCGCTGGGGAGGGGCGCTCACAAACCGTCATTCCCGGTGGTTTCCCATTGCTGGATTTCCTGGCGGTATTCGTTCCACGCCTTCGGGTCTTGATGGAGTTGGGCAAAGGCTCGGTTGGTCTGCTCCAGGAACACTTGGCGGCGGTAGGCCTCCACGGCGGCATCCAACACTTTCGGCACGGTGGACTGGGTTTGCGCCGCCAACTGCGCCAACCTTTGGCGCGTGGCGGGCCGGATGCGAATGGTCGCCGTTTGCATATCTCAACTATTGCACATCTCTGATCTCGAAGGCAACCCGCGTTTCAACCTGGAAAAAGCAGTTGGAACCGCGAAATACGCGAACCACGCGAAAACAGAACGGATTGGAGAAAAAGATGGATTCACCCAACGGGAGAACGCGCTTTTCGATTCAACTCCTTTTCCTTTCGCGTATTGGGCGTGTTTCGCGGTTTGAACTGCCGGATTTAGGTTCAATACTGGAAATTCCAGCCCGTCGTCATGGACCGCGTTGTTCCATGAAAACCGGCCCACCTCACGCCTCACGTATCACGCATCACGCATCATGCATCACGTCTCACCCCGCACACCATCCCATGACTGACACCGCCCCTGACACCTTGGAGAACCTGGAACTGACGCTCCTGCTCGAAGGCGTCTTCCAGCAGTACGGCTACGACTTCCGCCATTACGCCGTCGCCTCCATCAAACGGCGCGTCCTCGCCCGGCTGGCGGAGGAAAAACTCGCCACCGTGTCCGAGCTTCAGGCCCGCCTCCTGCACGACCCGGCGGCGTTCGAGCGGTTCTTGCTGGGCCTGACCGTCCACGTCACGGCCCTGTTCCGCGATCCGGGCTTTTACCAGGCGCTCCGCGCCCAGGCTGTGCCCTGGCTGCGCACCTATCCGTTTGTTCGCCTCTGGGTGGCGGGCTGCTCGACCGGCGAGGAGGTCTATTCCCTGGCCATCCTGCTCCAGGAAGAAACGCTTTACGACCGCTGCCGCATTTACGCGACCGACCTCGGCGAGACCGTCCTGGCCAAGGCCAAGGCCGGGATTTTTCCGCTCGCCTCCATGCAGGAATACTCGGACAATTACTTCAAGGCCGGCGGACAGCAGTCCTTTTCCGAGTACTACACCGCCAGCCACGACCACGCCATCCTCAGCCCGGCGTTGCGTCGGAACGTCCTCTTCGCCCAGCACAACCTGGTGACCGACGCCTCGTTCAACGAATTCCACCTGGTGCTCTGCCGGAACGTGATGATCTACTTCGACAAGACGCTTCAGGACCGCGTGCATCAACTCCTTTATGACAGCCTGGCCCCCCTCGGCCTGCTGGGCCTGGGCCGCAACGAGAGCCTCCGCTTCACCCCCTGCGAATCCGGCTACGAGGAGGTGGACGCACAGGAACGGATTTACCGGAAGAAACGATGACACAATTTTCGATCTGCGATTGGCGATTTGCGATTGGGCGGGAGCGTTCGGCCCAGGGCAAACCGCTCAGCGGCATCGAGGAACTGGAGATGCTATGAATGAGGTGGAACCTCTGCTTCAGGAAGCCAACGAACTAACCGCCATCATGGTCGCGTCCCGCAAATCGGCGCGGGACGGCCAACCGTAATCCCAATCACAAATTGCAAATTGCAAATCCAAAATCCCTCGTCGTCATCGGCGCCTCCCAAGGCGGCCTCCGCGCTTTGCAGACGTTGCTCGCCGGCCTGCCGGGCCGTTTTCCCTGGCCCGTGGCGATCGTGCTGCACCGCGCCATCGACGCCGACAGCGGCCTGGCTGAACTTCTGCAAAAGCACTCAGCCCTGCCCGTGAGCGACGCGCTGGACAAGCAAAGCCTGCTCCCCGGCCACGTCTTCCTGGCCCCGCCCGACTACCATTTGCTTGTGGACCGTGACGCGCTCGCGCTCTCCACCGAAGCGCCGGACGCTTGCGCCCGGCCTTCCATCAATCTCCTGTTCGAGTCGGCTGCCGAGGCCTGCGGCGCGCAGACCATCGCCGTGGTGCTGACCGGCGCCAGCGACGACGGCGCGCGCGGCGCGGCGCGGGTCAAAGCGGCGGGAGGCCGCGTGATCATCGAAGACCCCGCCACGGCGGAAAGCTCCGTCATGCCCGCCGCCGCGCTGGCCGCGACCACGGCGGACCACGTCTTGCCGGTGGCTGGGATCGCGAAACTTCTCGCCGAACTGGCCGCCGCCGCCCGGCCGTCGCACGAGGGAGAGGGCCAATCCGCAATCCGCAATCCGCAATCCGCAATCTAAAGTCCCATGAACATTCCCATTAACCTCCTGCTGGTGGACGACCACCTGGAAAACCTCCTGGCTTTCGATGCTATCCTGGCGGACCTCGGCCATAACCTCGTCAAAGCCGGTTCCGGCGCCGAAGCCCTGCGCCTGGCCGAGGCCCACGATTTCGCTGTCATCTTGCTCGACATCCAAATGCCGGTCATGGACGGCTTCGAAACCGCCGCCCGGCTCCGGGCCATCGAGCGCTCCGCCCAGTCGCCCATCATCTTCACCACCGCCAGCTTTGTGGACCAAGTCCACGTGGCGCGCGGCTACGCCCTGGGCGCGGTGGATTACCTGGTCAAACCCTTCGCGCCCCAGGTCCTCCAGGCCAAGGTGACGGCTTACGTGGACCTTTTTAAGAACACGCGCCAGCTCGCCGCCCAGGCGCAGACCACGCTGGCGGCCGTGCATCTGGCTGCCTCGCTGGGCCGCGCGGAACCGGACGCGCCGCCTCCGACGGCCCTGCCAGGCGAAGAGCGCATCACTCTCCTGGTGGTCAACGACGATCCCAACGGGCTCCTCGCCATCCAGGCCGCGCTGGAAGGGTGGAACGTGGAAATGCTGTCCGCCCGCAGCGGTCGCGAGGCGCTGGGCCTGTTGCTCAAACACCAGCCGGCCATGATAATTCTGGATGTGCACATGCCGGACATGGATGGCTTTGAAACGGCGGCCCTGATCCGCGAGAACGAGCGCTTCCGGCACACTCCCATTGTGTTTGCCACCGCCACCGCCCAGGCCGAGGCCGACGTGACGCGCGGCTACGCGATGGGCGCCCTTGACTTCGTTTTCATGCCCATCAATCCGGAGTTGCTGCGGGCCAAGGTGCAGTCGCTCCTCAACCAGTTCCGTCAGCGGTGGCGGCTGTCCAGTCAGGTGGACGAGATCGAGCGGCTGAGCTGCGAACTGAAGGCCTCGCAAAACGAGTCGCAGTCCCTCAATGCCGATCTCGAACGCCGGGTGCAGGAGCGCACCGCAGAGTTGGTCCGGGCCAACCGGGAAATCCGCCAGCTTTTAACCACGGCGGAACAGTCGCGTCAGGAAATGGAGAAGGCGCTGGAAGACCAGCAGCGGGCGGAGGCGGAACTGCGGGAGAGCGAGGAACGTTACCGGGTGCTGGCCGAGGCCGCGCAAGATGCCATTTTCCTCATCGGTCCGGATTTTCGCTACCTCTACGTGAATGAATTCATGGCCCGGCAGGGGGGGCGCACGGTCGAAATGATAGTGGGCCAGCCGCTCTCGGAACTATTCCCGCCGGAGGCGGCCGCCGCCCAGGAGGCCGCCATCGCTCAGGTTTTCGCCACCGGCCAGATGCATGAGGCGGAGGAGAAAGTGCCCTTGGCGGGCCGCGAAGTGTGGTTCAGCACGCGCCTGGCGCCCGTCCGGAATGCGGCCGGTCAGGTCACGGCGGTCATGGGCCTGGCCCGGGACATCACCGAGAAAAAGAAATTGGAGGCGCAGTTCCTGCGCGCGCAGCGCCTGGAGGGCTTGGGCCAGTTGGCCGGCGGCGTCGCGCACGATTTGAACAATATCCTGGCCCCCATCCTCATGGCCGAAACCCTTTTGCGGGAGGAAATCAAAGAGGGGGGACCGCAGAAACTGCTGGATACGATCAAGTCCAGCGCCCAGCGCGGCGCGGACATTATCAAGCAACTGCTCACCTTTGCCAAAGGCGTGGAAGGCAAGATGGCCCCTCTCCAGCTCCGCCACCTGGTCAAAGAGATGGCCAAGATCATCCGGGAAACCTTTCCCAAAAGCATCACTCTTAAAACCGACACGCCCAAGGACCTGTGGCTGGTCAACGGCGACGCCACCCCCCTGCATCAGGTGCTGATGAATCTGTGTGTCAACGCCCGCGACGCCATGCCGGAAGGCGGCACGCTGGCGATCACGGTCGAAAACCTCCACCTGGACGAGACCGGCGCCAGACTCATGCCGGGCACCCAGGCCGGACCGCACGTCGTGCTGGCCGTCTCCGACACCGGCACCGGGATTCCGCCGGAGATTCTGGACAAGATTTTCGACCCCTTCTTCACCACCAAAGGGCCGGAGAAAGGCACCGGCCTGGGATTAGCGACGGTGCTGGGCATCGTCAAAAGCCACGGCGGATTCCTGGATGTGGTCAGCCAGGTCGGCCTGGGGACGCAATTCAAAGTCTATCTGCCGGCCACCGCAGCGTCCATCTCCGCGCCTGAGAAAGCCCCGGTTCCAACCGCCGCCCGAGGCCGCGGCGAAGCCATTCTGTTGGTGGAAGACGAGGATGCGGTGCGCCTCGTGGCCCGGCAGATTCTCGAACGGCACGGCTACCAGGTGCTGGCCGCCGCCAACGGCTCTGAGGCCATTCCCCTCTTTACCGCCCGCCGGGCGGACATCAGACTCGTGTTGACCGACATGATGATGCCGTTCATGGATGGCCCGGCCACGATCCGGGCGTTGCGGAATGTTGACCCGCAGGTCAAGGTCATCATCATGAGCGGGTACGCCTCCGATCCGGCCCTGGAAGCAGCGAAGCGCCTGGGGGTGCTGGCCATTCTCCGCAAGCCATTCCTGCGAGAGACCCTGCTACAGGCCATTGACAAAGCACTGCACAGTGCGGAGCACAAGCTGCCTTAGAAAACTTCAGCTTTTAATCCGGTCGCCTCACGGACGCGTTGCGCAATGCGGGAAAGGCCCCGCAGTGGCAGATGGCCACAATCGGCATTGATGGCCGGGCGATGCGCAGAATAGACCTGGACGAGCATGATCTTGGCTCCTCCATCTTTCAACTCGCGCAGGCGTTGCACGTACTGCTCGATTTCTTCGGGTGGCGGCTGTTCACCGCGAATCAGAGGAAACAGACTTTGAATGACGATCGGGCGTTTGCGGCCGAGCATCAGAATATTAGCCAGGACCTGTTCCAGGGAAATATCCGAGCGATTCACCTCGTTCATGAAGGCCTGGGTGCCGGCGTCCAGCTTGGTCCAGACTTCGTCGGTGGACGTGAACAGTTTCAGGCCGTTTTGGACATCGGAAAGCTGCAGGCCGGTGGCGTTGGTGATCAGGACAATTTTGAAAAACGGAAAAAGGCCTTTGGCCCGCAGATGCACGACCGTATGCACCACTTCGGCGAAATTGGGACACAGCGTCGGCTCCCCATCGCCGCTCAACGCCACTTCTTTCAGCTTCAAAAGCTCCGCCGGCACCTGGCCGTAGGCCGGCATCTCCCGGAGCCGGTTCTGATTGGCCAGGGCCAGCGTTCTCTCCAGCTCGCCGGCCAGGAGTTCGATGTCCACAATGCGATCCCGACCGCGCCGGGTGCGGTCAATTTCACAATAGACACAATCAAAGTTGCAGTACTTGTCGGGGTTCATATTCACCCCGATGGACAGGCCCCTGGCCCGCTGGGAAATAACGCAATAGACGAAGCGGTTATCCAGGAAATCGCGAGGCGGGCCGAGCGCGGGCGGCGAACCGGTGTGGTTGAAGTGATAATGTCTCTTTAAAGACCGTTCTTCCTGGTTCGCTGGTTCCAGAACATCATTAGTGGCAATCAACGGCTTTTCCATTTGGCGCAGGTTACTCCTGCTCAAGGCTTTTCCGCTCCACAGAGATTGTTCAATACTTAGCATAAATTGGCATCGTTATTTCGAGTTTTGAGGGGTATCCCCAGCGTGAGTTCAATAGGAGTCCGTTGGGCAATCCTGCCGAATGCAAAGCGTTGCCATCGGTCCTGCTTTCTGCGAAGATGCAGCCGTAATACCGTGAACACAATGAAACTCATGGAAGCTTCCTTGGTCGAAGCACCACGTTCCACCGCCTGCGGCGCGCTGGTCCGGGAGCCGGGAAACCGTCGCCGTGCTGCCCATAACCCATTCAGGAAATAGGATGAGTTCACTTGCCGAGTTTAAGCAGATCGCCATTATCCACACCCTGCGGGGTTGCCAGCTTTTTGCCGGGCTGCCTCCGGCCGATCTGGCCAACATCGCTGCGTTCACGCTCCTCAAAATGTTGGACAAGGGCGCGTATCTGTTCCACGAAGGCGATTCTTCCCACGGCTTTTATATCGTGCAGAAAGGGGCGATCAATGTGCACCGCGTCAATGCCGCCGGCAAGGAGCAGGTCATTCATATCTTCCGGGCGGGCGAGTCTTTTGCCGAGGCGACGCTGGCCACCGAATCGGGCTATCCAGCCGATGCGCGCGCCCTGGAATCATCGCAGGTGCTCCTCGTCCAGAAATCGGGCTTCCTAGCCTTGCTGAAACGGCAACCCGAACTGGCGCTCCGCATGCTGGGATCGATGAGCCTGCATCTGCGCGTCCTGGTGGCGCAATTGGAGGATTTGACGTTGCAGGACGTGGAAACGCGCCTGGCCCACTGGCTGGTGAAACGGTGCCCCAATGCGGACGGCCAGGTCCCGGTGCAAATCGAATTGACCATGACCAAGCGCGTGCTCGCCGCCGAGTTGGGCACGGTGAGTGAAACCTTTTCCCGCACCCTCGCCAAATTCCGCGAGCAAAAGCTGCTGACGGTGAAAGGCAAGACGGTGACAATCCTCTGTCCCGCGAAACTGACCGCTTTGTTGCGGCGCAATTTGGGGGGGTGAACCAGCCTGGCCGGTGTTGGAAGGACGTTGATTCCTTGCCTTCAGATGCCTTCGGCGTGCTCAAGGGAATCACGCCGTCCGCTGCAACTTCGTTCTTCCGTGCTCTTGAGCAGCCTCTTCACAGAGATTAAAGTAAGTCCATGACTACGAAATCATCTTCGTAATCGACAAGGCGTAACCGAGGACGAAGGACGAGGACGAGGACGAGGACGATTTGGTTGCGGCCTGCTGCGTCATGTTCCTCCTGAGTTTGTAGCGAGGCAACTCCTGAACGCACACGTCACCGCAAATC
The DNA here is from genome assembly GCA_964363225.1 of uncultured Verrucomicrobiota bacterium. Taxonomy (GTDB): domain Bacteria; phylum Verrucomicrobiota; class Verrucomicrobiia; order Limisphaerales; family CAYIIH01; genus CAYIIH01. The sequence goes on from CAYIIH010000116.1 coordinate 10,964, forward strand.
CGACGCGTAGGCTGCGACTTTGCCGACCGCCTCCCCCACCAGACGAATCTGGTCCTCGTCGGCCAAAAGCACCTGGTGGGGAATCCACACCGCATCCCGGCAAACCTGCTCGCAAACCGGGCATTGCACCTTGGTGTAATCGACGCCTTTGCCTGCGAGCGGGGAAATGATTCCGTGCGCGGGTCCGCGATGGGCGTTTTGAAAGACGCCGTTGGCGTAGAGCGGGCGGTACCAACCTTTCGAGACGGGGATGCCCTCCGCGTTGAGGGCTTCGAGGAAACGGTCGCGCGATAGGCCCAGCGTCGCTTCGTCCAGGCGAAAGAGGTAGATATGGTAGCTGCGCCGGGTCATGCGCGAATCGAATGCCAGGAGGCGAATGCCAGGCACATTCTTCAGGGCATCATCCAGGATCCGAGCGTTGGCTTGACGGCGCATGGTCTGCTCCTCGAGCCGGCCCAATTGCGCGAGCAAGACCGCCGCTTGAAATTCCGTCAGACGAAGATTGCTGCCAAGGTACTCATGATCATACCAGGCCGAGCCTTTGCGGCGTCCGCAGTTGGTAAAGCTGCGGCACAGATCGGCCAGCGCCTCATCGTCGGTCAACAGAATGCCGCCCTCGCCGGCGGTGATGTTCTTGGACACTTGAAAGCTGAACGTGCCGCAGTCGCCCAGCGCGCCAGTGCCCCTGCCTTTCCACTGGCTGCCCCACGAGTGGGCGGCGTCCTCCAGGAGGCGGAGGTTGTGCTTCTGCGCAAGCGCGGTGAGACGATCCATATCGGCCACATAGCCCGCGACATGCACTGGAATAACGGCCCTGGTGCGTGGCGTGATCTTGCGCTCGACCTCGGCGGGATCGAGACAAAGCGTATCTGGCTGGATGTCCGCGAAGACAGGAACCGCTCCGATCGTCACGACAGAGCTGGCCGTGGCCATGAAGGAGTAGGGCGGCACAATGACTTCATCCCCTTCCACGATGCCCAAGGCCCTCAGCCCGGCTTCGATGGCCGTTGTCCCGTTCGTGGCCGTCACGCCGAAGCGAGCGCCCTGGAATGCGGCGAATTCCGCTTCGAACTGCCGGACCTTTTCGCCATACCACCACCGACCGGACTCCAGCACTTCGAGCACCAGGCGCCGCTCGGCCTCATTGAACACGGGCCACGCAGGCCAAGCGCCTTGAAAGACCGGTTTGCCGCCGGCTAGGGCCAGATGGGTGCTGCTCATCTTCAGGCTGTTTGGGCCACGACGGTTTTCCGAAACTCCACCCGCCAGGTCCCGTCGTCCAATGGCCTGGCTTGATGCGAAAAGCCTTGTGCTTTCAGTTTCGCATACAACGGAACCGGCTCGAACGGAACGAGCAGGACCAAAGGCTGGCCGGGGATAAGCCGCGCCACCGCCTGATCAATCGCATCGCAAGGCTTCTGGCCGGCGGCAAAGAGCGGACGCGTGTCCAACTCCAGCGGCTTCACAAACTGGATGGGCGCGGCGCAGGAGTGCATAAGGGCTTTCTTCGACGGCACAAAGCCCGGGTCGGCAAACGTGCCTTTGCTGATGCGCACGCGCCACACTTCCGGCCCGCTTTCTTCATACTCCCAGCGAAAGCCGCCCTCATGCTCCGCCGCAAATTGGTAGTACAACGGCAGCGGGTCGTGGTCGTTGATCAATATAATGGAACCGCTCGAGGGCAGCTCGTTCCAGGTCTGGAAGATGGTGGGGTGCCTTTGCCGAGGCGGCATCTCGCGCACGTCGATGGTTTGTTCGATTTTCGTTTCAGTCATGGCCAAAAAATAGCGGGTCCTGGAATCGCAGCTTTGAGGTAAATCAAAGAAAACTGACTCAGCCCCGTCCAGGATGCCTCCCAGCGTGGCAAAGCCGCACTGCTAACAAGCGCTGGGACGATCCCATCCGCAGTCAAAAAAGACCCGTTGACCACGGAAAAGCAGCCATCCGCCACTAAAACATCGTTCCGGCCATTAGAAACGCCAGCATTTGAATAAATTAGACATAAGTATCATTGCTCAGCAGAGTCTATGTGCCCCCGGCTGCCCCACACCATGAACCCTACGCAAACTCTCTTCGGGCAGCGCCTGGCCGGAGCCGGGGTCTGCCTCTTATTGATCGCGGGCTTCACCGCCTGCAACCGGCGTGACAACGCGCCTGCTTCAGGGCCGGCGCGTGTCGAAACCGCTGAATTGGCCATCACCGCTCCCATCCCGGCGGGCCCGAACGATATTTACGAGGACGTGACCTCAAAAGCCGGTCTTGCCTTCGTGCATCAGTACTGTGACTCGCGGATTGCCAACATTATCGAATCCAACGGCGCCGGCGCAGCCGTCCTGGATTACGACAAGGACGGCTGGCCGGACATTTACCTCGTGAACTCAGGCCCGCTGCCCGGCGTCACTCACCACGCTCCCGGCACGCAACGGCAGCCCAACCGCCTTTACCGGAACCGCGGCGATGGCACTTTCGAGGATGTCACGGCCAAGGCCGGCGTGGCCGGCCGCGATTACGGAACCGCCGCCGCAACTGCTGACTATGACAACGACGGCTATCCCGATCTTTACGTTGTGAACGTGGGCAAAAACATCCTTTACCACAACCGAGGCAACGGGACGTTTGAAGATGCCACCGATAAAGCGGGAGTTGGTGATACCGGCACGGGCATCTCGGCGGTTTTCCTGGACGCTGATCTGGATGGGAAGCTGGACCTTTTTGTGGCCAATTACCTGACTTACGATCCCAACTATAATCTCTATTTCAATCCCGACGCCTACCCCGGCCCTCTCTCCTACAAACCCGAATTCAACGTGCTCTACCGCAACCGCGGTGACGGCACGTTCGAGAATGTCAGCGAGGCGGCGGGCATTCGCATCCCCGGCCACCGGGCCATGTCGGTCACCGCTTTCGACTACGATTTGGATGGCGATCAAGACATCTACCTCTGCAACGACGCCACCCCCAATTTGCTGCTGGTGAATGACGGCAAAGGTCACTTTCAGGACCGATCTTTGAAAGCAATGGTAGCCTTCAACGCCCTCGGGGAAGCGGCCGGTTCGATGGCCGCCGCCATTGGCGACTGCAATGGTGACACGCTTCCCGACATCCTTGTCACGCGCCTCGGTTACGGCTCGCTTTATACCGGAACGCGGGACGGGATTTTTGACGACCGAATGATGGCGTCGGGCCTGGGCGCGCTGACGGCCCAATTCGTCGGCTGGGGCGGCAACTTCCTTGATTTCGACAACGATGGCGATAAAGACATTTTCATTGCCAATGGCGACGCTCATCATCTGGTGGGCTGGGAAAGCCTGCTGCTGGAGAACAAAGGCGACGGCAACTTCAGCAACGCCCGCGCCAAAGGAGGAGCGTACTTTGACGCCCGCATCAAGGCCCGGGGTAGCACTGCGTTGGATTACGACAATAACGGCAAAATGGACGTGCTGGTGACCACCATGGGAGACCGCCCGTTCCTGCTGCGCAACCGGGATAAGTCGCCCCACCATTGGCTGAGCTTCGACCTGGAAGGAACCAAGAGCAATCGGGACGGCTTCGGGGCCCGGGTCACCGTGACGGCCGGAAATCTCAAGCAGTACCAGGAAGCGCGCTGCCCGATGGGTTTCCTGACCTCGGGCGATCGCCGGTTGCACTTCGGATTGGGCGCTGCGGCCACCGCGCAGCAAATCGAGATTCGCTGGCCCAGCGGCAAAGTGCAAATCCTGACGAACATCGCCGCCGACCAAATCCTGAAGGTGCGGGAAGAATCGTGAGGCCGTCCATGAACCATTTCTCCAGCCTTTTCCTGATTGCGGTCTTGGTCCTGCTGCTGGGCTGCGGGGGCTGCGGAGAATCTGCGCCGACGGGTGCCTTGGTGCTGACACAGGCCCCCACCGGGCCTACCGGGACCGCGGCCGCGACGGACATTCTGGATGTGCGGTATCCCTCCGGCAGCCGGGTGGTGCTGGCCCTGCCACCCTTTCAACCTGGCAGCGTCCGGGTGCTCTCCAAAGGCCTGATCTCGGCCGGCAGCCCGATCGTCTCACTGGATGGCCGGCGTGTGTTCTTCGCTGGAAAAGCGGGCGCTGCCGCCACCTGGCAGATTTACGAAGCGCGACCCGGCGGAGGCACCCCCAAACAAATCACAGACATGCCAGGCGGCGCGATGGACCCGGCTCTCATCGCGACCGGCGACCTGGTCTTCAGTTCGCCGGTGCCAAAGGCCGGTGAGAGCTGGAAGCCTGCGCGTCCCTCCGCGCTTTACGCACAGTCGCCTGGGGGATCGCCGCGCCGCTTGACGTTTGGTTCGGCCAGCGCGGTCGAGCTAACCGTCCTGGCCGATGGCAGAATCCTGTTCGTTTCGGCGCAGCCTGTTGCCACCAATGGCTCCGAGCCGCATCTCGCCCTGTTTACGGTGAACGACGATGGCACGGAGGTCACCGCCTTTGCGGGCCAGCATGACGGAGCCGCGTTTGTCCATCGGCCCAGGGAGCTGGGCCACGGGCGTGTCGGCTTCCTCGCCTCAAATCCTGATTCGGCTACGAATGAGATTTGGGCGGAAAGCGTCCGCACAGCGCGTCCGTTCACCAGCCGGGGGCGCCTCTTTCAGTTTCAGGCTGGCCGATGCCGCTCGGTCGAGCCCGGTGAAGAGGGCGCTTTGTTGGCCAGCTTCGATTCGCGCGGAGTGATGGGCCGGTCAATGCGCGGCTCGCAGGCGATTTTCCAGGTCGGCCCCGAGGCGCAGGTTCTCGGCCAGCCGCTTTTTGACGATCCGAGTTGGGATGACATCGAAGCGGCGCGGCTGGCGCCTCGCCCGAAACCGACCGGCCATATTTCAACGATGGTGGCGGCGAAGAAAACAGGCACCATTCTCTGCCTCGATGCCAACCGCACTTCGGATCGAGCGGCGGATGGCGGCAATCCGTCTGTAGCGACGCGCATCCGGGTGTTGAGCGAGACGGAACAAGGCGTCCTCCGCGCGCTTGGCGAAGTGGAGTTGCAGCCGGACGGCTCGTTTCTGGCCGAAGTGCCCGCTGATGTGCCGTTGGGATTCGAGGCGCTGGACGCGCACGGCAACGTCCTGCGCCGGCTGCCGCCCATGGTCTGGGTTCGGGCGGGCGAAAACCGGAGCTGCCTCGGTTGTCACGAGCCGCACAACCGTTCGCCCCGCAACGCTCGTCCTCTGGCCGTCAATTTCCCGCCGGCTCGGCTGGGCGCGCCTCTTGAAACCGTCGCCATGCAAAGTCCGCGGCCATGAAAAAGCGCAGCTTCATCATCCTTGCTGTTTTGGGGCTCTTGGGCGCCGGCGGACTCGGCTTTGGGAGCTACTTCTGGTCGGTGGCGCACGTGCGTCGCTGGAGCGGCCGGCAGGACCTGAGCTTTGTGAGCTGCAATCATTGCCACCTCGTCCGCGTCGAGAAGATGCCCTGGGCCAAGGAACGGCCGCGCCACGGCGCGCCGGCTGGGCTGGCTGTTTCTCCGGATGGCAAGAGGCTTTACATCGCGCTCGATGATCTGGATGAAATCGCGGAGGCCGACACCGCTTCGCGCGGCATCATTCGCAAGGTCAAAGTGGCGGGCGGGCCAACCGGCCTCGCGCTGGATGCCACGGGCGAACGCCTTTACGTTACCTGCCGAAATGATGACCGCGTCACAGTCCTCGAGACGCAGGGTTTGAAGGAAGTGGAAAGCATCGAAGTAGGCCTGGCGCCCGTGGGCGTGGCCTTTTGCCGGACGAAAGCAGGCGACCGGTTGGTGGTGGCGAACTCCGGCTCCGACAACATTTCGGTGCTGTCTGTTTCTCCTTTGAAAGAATTGGCTCGTCCGCAAGCTGGACGGGAGCCGTTTGCGGTCGCCGCAGCGCCGGACGGTTCGCGGGCCTACGTCGCCAACCGCTTGGCCGTCACCCTGCGCAAAGAGGCCGTGCCAGCCGCCGAATTGACCGTCCTGGACCCGGCCAGCGCGCGCGTGCTGTCGCGCCAACGGCTCGAATCAGCGCATCTCTCGGAAGGCGTCTGTTCCGTCCCCGGGCAGTTGTGGACGCTGACGCCGCTTGTCAAAGTGCGAAACCTAGTGCCCATTACCCAAGTGGCCAACGGCTGGGTGATGTCGAGCGGCCTCGCCATCTCTGACTCCAAAGGCAACGTCATTCAAGTCCCGCTCGATGAGGCTAACGACTACTTTGCCGATCCCTCGGGCATTGCAGTGGATGCGGCCGGCCAAAAGGCTTACATCGCATCCGGCGGCGGCGATGTCGTGTCGGTTGTGGACTTGGGCCGGCTGGCCAACTGGCTGAAAGGCGCTGATGATGCCACCCGCAAGGAAGCGATTGAAGACCTGGCGCTGTCGGCGGAATATGTGCTGGGGCGCATTCCCACCGGCCGGAACCCGCGCCACGTCGCATTAAGTCCGGATGGCAAGGCTTTGTTCATTGCCGAGCGATTGGATGATTCCATTCTGATGGTGGACACGACGAGCCTGCGCCCCGTGGGCAGGATCGTGTTGGGTGACGGCGGGCTGAGTGATCCGATTCGGCGCGGCGAGCGGGTGTTTACGAAGGCGGCACACACTTTCCAGCGGCAATTCTCCTGCCGCTCGTGCCATCCGGACGGCCATGTGGACGGGCTGGCTTACGACTTCGACGGCGATGGCATTGGAGACAATCTGCTGGACAACCGGACGCTCCAAGGCATTGCCGGCACCGCGCCGTTCAAGTGGAACGGGAAGAATTCAAGCTTGGAGGTCCAGTGCGGCCCGCGTTTTGCCCGCGTGCTGATGCGAACAGACCCCATCCCGCCCGGCGACCTCAAGGACCTCGTCACCTTCCTCCAAGCGCAGCCGCCGCCGCGCACGGTGCTGAAGAGCAGACAAGGCAAGCTGACGATGGCCCAGGCGCGAGGACGCCAGGTTTTCTTCGCCACCAAGACGACCGAGGGCAAGGAGATACCGCGCGAACGCCAATGCCATACGTGCCATCGGCCGCCGCTTTACAGCAATCGGCTGCCCAGCGCCGTGGGCACGAAAGGGCCGCGGGACACGACCGACCTGTTCGACACGCCGCATCTGCTCGGAGTCGCCGCATCGGCGCCCTATCTGCACGACGGCCGCGCCCGGACTTTGGAGGAGCTGTGGACCACCTATCAGACGAATGACCTCCACGGCGTCAGCAGCTACATGAACAAACATCAACTGAACGAGCTGGTTGAGTTCCTGAAGACATTGTGACCACGATGCTGCCAATGCGTCAGGCCATGAGCCTATGAACAATCTATGAAAACCAAACCGACGTTTAAATGTCCGGCCAACGCGTCCCTGGCGGTGTTGGCCCTGACCTTGTTCGATCCGTCTCGCGCAGTCGCTGCCACCGATGCGACCGCCGGCAAAGACATCCCCTTCCCCATCATCGAACGCTTTGAGAACTTCGGAAAGGAAGAGGGCATGCCCGCCGACAAGGTTCATTCCGTCTTGAAGACCACCGACGGCAAGCTCTGGGTCGGCACCTGGAACGGTTTGCTGGTGCGGGAGGAGGGAACGTTCCGCCGGTTCGGCCCTGAGGACGGCTTGAGCCACAAGATGGTGCTGTGCCTGGTTGAAGATACGAAAACCGGCGACCTCTGGGCCGGCACGATGCGGGGCTTGAACCGGGTGAGCGGCGGACGCATCACCAGCTACCTGCAAACTGACAGCGGCTTGCCCAATAACGTGGTCTATGGAGTGGACATGATTGACGATACGGTTTGGGTGGCGACCGCAGCCGGCGCGGGCGCATTGGACACGAAGACCGGGGCCTGGAAGATTTACGATCACAACAACTCGGTTATGCACGAGCCGTGGTGTTACGCGATCAAGGGCGCCAAAGATTTCGTTTATATCGGCGTCTGGGGCGGAGGCATCATTGAGCATGATCCCAAGAGTGGTTCGTTCAAAGAATACCGCGACCCGGACCGGGATTTCCACTATGACCTCGTGCCGGACGACGGCCCGATCAACGACATTACTTCCTGGTTAACCTGGGAGGACGGCATCTTGTGGCAAGGCACTTACTTTGGCATGTCCCGCTACGAGGGTGGCACGTGGAAGACCTGGGTTGAAACCAAATCCCCGCTCGTTTCCAACTTTGTTCAGTTTGTCTGGCCGCACCGGCGCGTGGCCTGGATCGGCATGGACAAAGGCGTTTCCGTGACCGACGGCAATTACTGGGTCAATTACCTCGTCGGCGAGAAAGGAGAGGGCTTGATCGAAATCCACCGGCCCAGCCAGCCGGTTGAGAAGCGAACGATGACCACGGCCCTGGCCAACAGCTTCGTCCTGGGCATTTACGTGGATGACGAGGAGGCCTGGATTGCCACCTCGAAGGGCCTCAGCCGTGGAATTTTCACTCCGAAACCAAAGCCCGCCACCGTCGCGGAGGTCAACAAGTAATGCGGAACGGCGTCAAGCAACCAAGTCAAAGAAAGGAACAGCAGCAAATGAATCCGATGATCACGAATTTGGACAACGAACTGGACCGAGGCGTCGTTTACTCGGAGGCGGAAAAGACCGAGCGGCGCGCCCTCGGCCTGCCGCCGTCGGAGGCGGCTCCGCCGGACATTCTCAAGCGCCTGCCCAAGGGGCGCAGTCCCGTCAGGAAAAAAATCATCAGCGCGCCGCAAGTCTTGAACGAGGCCTCCGAGTATGGCAGCGCGTTCCCCCGCGGGCTGCGCGTGGACTTGCCGGGCGGCATCACCCACTTGCTCATCAGCGGCACCGCCAGCGTGGGGCCGCATGGCGAGACGCTTTATCCCGGCGATTTCCGCGCGCAATGCTGGCGCACCTACCACAATATCACCAAGCTCCTGGAGAGCGAAGGCGCCACCTGGCACGACGTGGTGCGCACCACCTGCTACATCCGCGACATCGAGCGCGATTACACAGAATTCAACAACATTCGCAACGAGCTCTTCCGCGCTTTGGGACTCGATCCCTTCCCGGCCAGCACCGGCATCCAGGCGCGGATATGCCGCAGTGACCTGCTCATCGAGATCGAAGCGCTGGCCATCATCGTGAAATAGGAGGCGCTCATGAAAGCGAATACACCTGCCCTGCTTGCGGTGTGGCCAGGCCCGTCATGGTCCCTCTTGCGCTTCTTCATGCTCACTTTACTCCTCGCGCTGCCCTGGGGGCCGTTGGCGTATGAAGAGAAAGAGCAGCCCCAGCAAAAGGTGAAAGAGGAGGGCTGCGTGAGCGAGCCGGTTTCCCCGGAACAAATCGCCGCCCAGGCCGCCAAAGCCAAGGCCCAGGTACCAGGCGCGACGAATGCGTATCCCTACTACGCCAACACTCCCGAGGAATTGATCCCGTATCGCAATGTGGAGCCGTACTACAAATACTGGACCACGCGCCTGCCGTTTCGCGGGCCGGGCCGCGATTATCCCGACCCGCCCAATCTCAAGTCGCTCAAGGTCGGCCTGCTCAGCCCGCCCGCTTACGGCCCGGAAGGCCGACGCGGCGCCAGGACGCGCCAAGGCGTGGAATTGGCTTTCGAGGAAGCCAATGCCGCCCGCCGGCCGGGCGAACTCCCGTTCGAGATCGTCTTCCGCGAGGACGCGCCCCAGTGGGGCAGCGCGGCGAACATCACGGTGGATTTCGCTGATAACGAAGTGCTCGGTTTCCTCGGCACGATCGACGGCGACGCCACCCACGTCGCGCTCCGCGTCGCGCTCAAGATCGAAACCTACATGATCAACACCTCCGACCCGGACCCGACGCTGACCGAGACGCAAATCCCCTGGCTGACGCGCGTTTTTCCGGATGACCGCCAGCAATGCTTCCGCCTGGCCAATCTTGTGGTCAAGCAAAGGGGCTGCCAACGGATCGCCGTGCTCCGCGAAAGCAGCCGGCCCGGACGCGTCGGTGTCATGCACTTCATCAACTACGTCCGCCGGCTCGGCTTTCCGCCCGTGCAACATTTGCTCTACAAAGCAGGCCGTCGGGATCTCGAGGCCCAGATTCAGGCCATTCGCGCGGCGGAACCGGATGCCGTCCTGTTCTACGGCCAGCCGGAGGACATCGGCCACGCCGCCGCGGCCTTCCGCAAGGCGGGCATCAAGGCGCAGTTCTTCGGCTTTGATCGCTTGAAGGATTCCGCCTTTGCCCAGACAGCCGGGCCCGCGGCCGAAGGAACGACCATCGCTTACTTCTTCAACCCGAGCCGGACCGACAAACCGTGGGTGGAGTTCGTCGAGAAATTCCAGAAGCGCTACGGTGAGAAGCCCGACATTTACGCCGCTTACGGCTACGACGGGGCCAGGCTGATGATCGAAGCCATCAATAAAGTGGGTCCCAATCGCTTTCGTGTGCGGGATTACCTCGCCGGCCTGGAGGAGTGGGACGGCGTCACGGGACACATGATCTTCGATGGACGCTGGGACAACATCGTGCCGATCTCCATCGCGGAGTACAAACAGGGCGAGTGGCATTTCCAACCCGCGCCTGAACTGAAGAAATCCGAGCAGGCCAAGGCAGACCCGAAGTAATTATTTCTGCGTTCATGACGAGGTTTTTTCCCGGCCCTCTCCCCCCACTCCGGCCCTCTCCCCTCACTCCGCTTGGCTCCGTGAGGGTAGAGAATGCGCCGAAGCAAGTCTTCGCGCCTTGCGCCCCTGAACCCGTTCAGGGCGGTAGGGCGCGTCACTCCGTGCGCGCCGTCCGGGTGCCAGGCTCGATCTTGCGGCGCGCACGGAG
>CAYIIH010000117.1:0-5915 GCA_964363225.1 uncultured Verrucomicrobiota bacterium
GTGCCTCCCCTGCTGGCTTGTCGGCCCCGGAACGCTTCATGCATTGGCGCTGCACAGGCTGGTTGTTGCGCCAAAGCCGGTTGCAAACCGGCGCTCCGTTTGCTTGAATCCACCCTGCGGTGGGCCTCAGATTCTTGGAGGCAGAATCAAAGGAAGGGAATCCGCGTCAACGAAAGAAAAGCAGGCGCAAACCGATCAGCACCAGAAAGCCGCCAAAGGCCTGCTTTAGATTGGCCGCGTGGATGGGTTTGGTCAGCCACGAGCCTAAAAAGCCGCCCACCACCGCCATCGGCGCCAGGGACAAGGCGATGCGCCAATCGAGGTGGCCCAGTTGATAATGCTTGATCGATCCCATCAAGGCGGTGGGAATAATGACCGCCAGCGAGGTGCCGACGGCCACTTTGATGTCGAGCTTCATGAAAAACATCATGGCCGGCACCATGATGATGCCGCCGCCCACCCCAAACAAACCGCTGGTCACACCGCTGATCAGCCCGATAATTCCGGCCACTAAATAGTTCATGAGCTGGTTAATGCCCGCACTCATTCCAGCCGACAACTGTTTTTTGTTTGAAAAACGTCCGCGTCCGCAGACAATCGCCGGAAACAGATTCGGCCCAAGAGCCGAAATCGGCATTCCTGACTTATGACGACCATGAAACTCGGCTTCCGCTCTTTCCACTTGGCGGCTTGCGGTTCAACGCTGGTTCTCCTGCTGGGCTGGAGCGTTGCTTCGGCTCAAACGGAAAACGCCTCCCCGCCTTCCTCGGCTCAAAAAGCGGACGTTGCGGAGGCCGACAAAGCCTGGCAGGAACTGGTCCAAGCCACAGAACCGCCGCCGCCCCCTGCTGAATGGCAGGCCAAACAACCTTCGCCGGAGGAGATGGCCAAATATCAGAAAAGCATGAGCGAAATGGCCGGTTCTGCCGCCGACAAAGCCAAAGATTTCTACACCCGTTTCCCGCAGCATGCGCGCGTGGCGGAGGCCAAGGACAAAGAGCACCTCATGCTGGAGATGGCTGTGCAACTGGGCAACACGAACCGGCTGGCGCAATTGCAGGCCCTGGAGAAAGCCCTCCTGGCCAACCCTACGCAGGATGAAGAAAAACGCTTCGAGTTGCGGTCCAAAAGCGTGCAGACTGCGGCCATGAGCCGCCAAGCCGAGGGCATGCCGGCCATGCTGGAGGAATTTGAGAAAGGCGCGCGCGAACTGCAAAAGGAGTTTCCCAAAAACCCGGAGGTTTACCAGATGTTCCTGATGATCGCCTCGAACAGCGAAGGGGAGAAAAGCCGCGTTTTGGCCAAGGAAATCGTGGCCGGCCCGGCCGACAACGAGGCCAAGGAAGCGGCGCGGAAGATTCTGAAGGACCTCGAGAGGGCCGGCAAACCGATTACGCTGAAATTCAAGGCCGTCGATGGCCGTGACGTGGACCTGGAGAAACTGCTGGGCAAAGTCGTGCTGGTCGATTTCTGGGCGACCTGGTGCGGCCCTTGTGTGGCGGAACTGCCCAACGTGAAAGCCGCTTACGAAAAACTGCATCCGAAAGGCTTCGAGATCATCGGGATCAGCTTCGACAAGGAAAAGGAAACGCTGCAAAGCTTTGTCGTCCAAAAGAAAATGAGCTGGCCGCAGTACTTCGATGGCCAGGGCTGGGAAAACAAATTCGGCCAGGAATTTGGCATTCAAAGCATTCCTGCAATGTGGCTGGTGGACAAAAAGGGTGTGGTCCGGGATTTGAACGTCCGGATGGGACTGGCCGAGAAAGTGGAAAAACTGCTGGCAGAATGAACTGATTTGCCGGGCCCGGTGGCCTGCCGCCTCATACCGGATATGGATTCGCTTTGGAACTTGTTCTTCGTCGGGGATAAGTTTCTTGGCATTGAATGGCATGCCTGGAAAATCATCGGCTGGTTTGGCAATGTCGCTTTTTTTTCCCGGTTCCTGGTGCAATGGTACGCCACGGAAAAGCAGAAACGGGTCGTGGTTCCGATAGCGTTCTGGTGGCTGAGCCTGGCCGGCTCTCTGTTGCTGCTGGCCTACGCGGTGTTTTACCGGAAAGACTCCGTTTTTATTTTTGCCTACGCTTTCACTTGGATTCCTTACATCCGGAACCTGATCATTCACCGGCGCGCGGCCGCCGGGCAAATCCCTTGTCCAGGCTGTGGATTGCGCAGTCCGCAAGCGGCCAACTTCTGCTCGGCCTGCGGCACATCTTTGCGCCAGTCAGAGCCCCAAGGTTAAACTTTGCCTGTCAGGACCGCATTTGGACAGAAGCCGTGTTCAGGTTCTCAAACGCTCCAGGACGACCCGACGCATCACTTCGACCGGTGCGTCAACGCCGGTAAAACGTTCAAATTGCAGGACCGCTTGATTGATAAACATCTCGACTCCGGAGATGACTTTTAGACCGCAAGCTTTGGCCTCGCCAAGCAGTTTCGTTTCCAGCGGCGTGTACACGATGTCAAAGACAACTTGTCCCGGTCGAAACAATTCGCGGGGAATCAGGGAAGCATCTTCCTTTGGGTGCATACCGATTGGTGTGCAGTGGATGATCGCATCCGCACGCTTCATCGCTGCCTTAAGAGAGTCCTCAGTCAGCAATTCGGATTTGACGGGGGCCTCTGTGCCCGCCTTCAAATCAGCCGTCAATTGCTCAAGCATGGTTTTGTTAACGTCCAGAATGGAAAGTTCCCCCAGCTTGAAATTCCGGGCTAGGGTAAAGGAAATCGCCCGGGCCGCGCCGCCTGCACCTAACAGGAGGATGTTTTTACGGTCCATGTCCACTTCCGCATCAACAAGGGCCTTCAAGGCTCCCGGCCCATCCGTGCTCAATCCAAACAACTGGCCGCGTTCATTGACCACGGTGTTGATCGAACCGATGGTGCGGTCAACCTCGGCGATCTCATCCACATGTTTCATGGCTTCAATTTTATGTGGAATAGTGATGCTCAGGCCGCGAAAGCTGTGCATCGCCCGCATGCCGGCCAAGGCGTCTTTTACGTTCTCAACCTGGCAAGCGATATAAACGAAATCCAAGTCCAATTCATCGAACGCGGCGTTGTGAATCGCAGGGGAAAGGCTGTGAGCAACCGGATTGCCAATAACCGCACAAACTTGAGTGTGGTAGCCAAAGCATCCATCACGTCTCATAGAAACCTCTCAAAAGAATAGGCAAGTGCTTTTTGTCACGTGGCGGTGAACAGCGCATTTGCCATCTGCCGGTGAATTACTTGGATGGCGCCACCACGCGAGGGGGCGCGCTGGTCGCAGGCGGCTCGTTGGTGCCGAAATATCTGAGCAAAATGGCGTTGAAATTTCGATCGGTCTTGGCGTAGGTCTGCAATTTATCGCGGAACTCGGTCATCAGCGGCACGCTTGTCCGGTCGTAATCAGCCACGAATTGGTTCAGCTCTTTTACTTGCCGCCGCACGAGGGTCACTTGCCGCAGTAAAAAGACGCACAAGCTGCCACTCAAAATCAGGAGCATGATCAACACGAGGCTGAATCGAGCCAGGAGTGATTGATAGGCCTGTTGCAGGTTTTCCACGGTGACCGTCGAGTCGTGAGGGGGTTCCGTTGGATTTTCGGGGGAGGTCATGCGGCTATCGGGTTGTAGGTTTGGCCGGGAGGGGGGCGGCGTTGGTGGCTGGCTTTGGTTTCAGGCCCACTGACTGCAAAACCGGGTCAATCGCCGGGTTCCGCTTGCCGTATTCCACAGCCTCGTTGGCCAAGTTCTGCACAATATTCCGGTTGCGAGTGGCCTGGGTCGCCTGCCATTGCAGCAGGTTAAGCCGGCGCGTGGACTGGACATACCAAAAGGAAAGGCCCGCGGCCGCCAGCACACTCAAGAGCAGCAGCACCATCAGCAGAGTGACTAAAGGATTCTTGTTCATACAAAACCCCCGGAATGTAGCGGCTTCCCCTGTCTTGTCCATCGTGTTTTTCGCAGGTCGAAATCGTGCCGGAAAAGCGCGTGGATTCCTCGCTTGCGAAAGGCAAAACACTGCTTGATTTTGCCGCTCCGACAGCGCAATGTCCGCCCGCTGCAGGATCGGGCCGTGGGCCGGCGTTGCCGAAAGCCTCCCCGGCACTGCAAGAATCAGAGCAATTGAACAGCGTTTGCATCGTAGCACATGGCTAAAGAAGAGCCTTTGGAAGTCACCGGCACGGTCACGCAGGTCCTCCCTGGGACCATGTTCCGGGTCGCTTTGCCCAACGGACACGAAGTTCTGGCTCATATCTCCGGCAAGATGCGCAAGAACTTCATCCGCATCAGCGTCGGCGACAAAGTGAACGTGGAAATGTCACCTTACGACCTCGGCAAAGCGCGCATCACCTTCCGCCATCCGTAGCCTCCAACTTTCCCGAAAAGCTTGCGATCTCCTTGCCGGACGGCATCCTGAAGCGATGCAAATCCATTTCCTCGGCGCCACGCGCACGACCACCGGCTCGATGTATCTGCTGGAAGTCAATCAGCAGCGGCTGCTTTTGGAATGCGGACTTTTTCAAGGCAAACGCGCCGAGTCGATCGAGCGCAACCGCAATTTCCCGTTCCCTCCGCAGCAGATCGACGCGGCCATTCTCAGTCACGCGCATATTGACCATTGCGGGAACCTGCCCAACCTGTGCCGGCAAGGTTTTTCGGGCAACATCTACTGCACTTTCGCGACACGCGACCTGGCCGGCATTATGTTGGAGGATTCGGCGGAGATTCAACGCGCCGATGCCGAGTTCATTTCCAAAAAGCGCGCCAAGCAGAACCTGCCGCCCGTCGAGCCTCTCTACAGCGCGAACGACGCCGAAAAGGCCATGCGGCAGTTCATCGCTTTGAATTACGACCGGCCCATTCCGGTGGCCGACGGCGTCACCGTCACTTTTCGCGATGCCGGCCACATCTTGGGTTCAGCGCAGGTGGTTTTGGACATTCGCGAAGAGGGCCGGCGGTTTCGGTATTTGTTCAGCGGCGATATCGGACGGGGCCAGGATGATATTCTGCGCGATCCGCAGCCGGTGGAAGCGGTTGATTACCTTCAGATTGAAGGCACGTACGGAGGGCGCGAGCACAGTGCCAAGTCCACCGCCAACGCCGAGGTCGGCCGCTTGGTGCGCGAAACCTTGGCGCGCAAGGGGAAGGTCATCATCCCCGCGTTTTCGGTCGGGCGAACCCAGCAGATTGTCTATACGCTCCATCAACTGACGCTCTCCGGGGCATTGCCGGAGGTGCCCATCTTTGTCGATAGCCCCTTGAGCGTGAATGCCACGGAAGTCTTCCGTCTGCACCCGGAATGCTTCAACGACTCCATCTACCGGTTCCTGCGGGAAAAGGCCAATCCCTTCGGCATGGAGAACCTGACCTACATCCGCGAAGTGGCGCATTCCATGAAACTCAACGATCTGAAGCAGCCGGCCATTATCATCAGCGCCTCGGGCATGGCCGAAGCAGGACGCATCCGGCATCATTTGAAGAATCACATTGGCAACCCGGATAATCTCGTGCTGTTCATCGGCTATTGCGCCGAACACACTTTGGGCGCGCAAATCATGTCAGGGCGCGAAATCGTCAACATTTTTGGCGAGCCTCATTCCGTCCGCGCGCGCATCCATTCCATCGACGCCTTTTCCGGCCATGCGGACAAGCATGAACTGAAACGGTATGTCGAATCGCTCAGTGGCGACCTCAAGAAAATCTCCGTCATCCACGGCGAGGAATCCCAGTTGTTCGCGTTGGCCGAAACGCTGAAAGAAATGAAGCCTCGGGCGGAAGTGATTGTTCCCGAATACAGGGACGTAGTGACGATTTGACGGGCATGGTTCGTAATGCGGCGAGCCCATTCTTCCCATGAACCGCCCCATCGGAGCGGGGGGGGGCCCCGCCCGCCGGGCGCGGAGGTGTGGGTGTTTCGGGGGCGGGGGG
>CAYIIH010000117.1:5925-21505 GCA_964363225.1 uncultured Verrucomicrobiota bacterium
GCCCTCTGCTTTGGCTCTGTCCGCGGAAGGGCCGTCCGCGCTCCTTCTCCTTTGCCGGTTCATGGCCCCTATGCGCGGCAGAAGGCCGTGGCGGCTCTCCATGAACCTCGTAGCAGCCGACGCAAGGAGGCTCTGATTAACGGTTGCCCTGTGCGCGCTCCTATTGCATCCTTTTGACGAATGGTTTTGGCAAATTACCAGGCAAACCTGTTGCACCTGACCTCGAGTCCGATCGTCAGGGCCTTGGGTATTTCTCTGGCTTTCCATCTCGCTTTGTTTGGCACGATCGAGCTGGGGAGCCGGATGGGCTTATGGAAGCGTGGCCTCTGGCCCTCCTGGGTCTTGGCCGCGGTGCAGAGAAAATCACTTTCCCAATCTGCGGAACAGAAGAAGAAACAGGCCCAAAGGCGGGAAGTGCCGCTCTTGTTTGTCGATGTCGATCCCGCCCAAGCTTCGCTGGAGCCGCCCCAGCAGTCCAAATATTACTCGGCTTTGAACACGCGCGCGGCCAATCCTGACATCCGGATGGATTCCAACGTTCCGAAGATCGACGGCGCTCAAACCAAAGTGCCGCAAACGCGGGAGGTGCCTCGGTCCAAGGCGCAACCGTTGCAGCCCGCGTTGCCGGTGGAAAAACCGCCCGACCCAGAGCCGCCCCAGCCGGAAATCAAACCGAAAAGCGGGCCCGCCCCGGGGGAACTGGCTTTTGCCAAACCGTCGCCCCGGCCGAAAGATGACCAAGGCGACGGCGAGGCCGATTCCCAGCACCAGACCCCGCCCGAGCGTCCGCGCACCCTCGCCGCCGCCCGCCGGAAAATGGGTTTGCCGCCGGGAGAGAAAATGAAACAAGAGGGAGGCGTGAAGCGGTTTTCCCTCGACTCGAATCTGGACGTGACGGCCACTCCGTTTGGCTCCTATGACGCCGCTTTTATTGCGGCCGTCCGGGCGCGCTGGTTTAGCTTGCTCGACGAACGCGATTTTGTCCGCAATTATTCCGGCAAAGTAGTCCTCGAATTCCGCCTCAATCATGACGGGCGCATCACCAATATACAGGTGGACGAAAACGAAGTGAGCGAAACGCTCTCCTGGATCTGCCAGCGGGCGGTGCAGGACCCGGCGCCGTTCGCGCCGTTCCCGAATGATCTGCGCCGCATGCTGGGCGAAGATTACCGCGAGGTCAGGTTTACCTTTCATTACAATTGAACCGGCTCATGAGACTGAAGCCGCGGCGGCACCCCAAAGCAGACAAATCATAGACAAATTTAAGAATTGTGCGGCCCAGAGCCGCGTGGAAAGCAATCAATACTTATGTTGGAATTCATCAGAGCGGGCGGTCCGTTCATGTTTTTTCTGGTCCTCACTTCCATCGTGGGGCTGACGTTCATCATCGAGCGCGGGCTGGCCTTGCGCTGGTCCAAGGTCATTCCTCCCCAGGTGGAGGCCGGGGTGGAAGATTGCCGCGCGCCGGAAGCGCTGTCGCATCTGAAGCAAATCTGCCAGCAACAGCCCTCCCCTTTAAGCCGGTTGCTCCTGGTCGCTTACGATCATTTGACCCGGCCGCGGGGCGATAGCGTGGACGCCATCCAGACTCGCGCCCGGCACGAAGTGGTGCAGTTGGAGCGGGGATTGGTCGTGCTCGAGATCGTGGTCGGCATCGCTCCTTTGCTCGGACTGGTCGGAACGGTTCACGGACTGATCACCTTGTTTGGCGACCTGGGCCGGGAAGGGCTGGCCGACAACGCCGTTCTGGCCAAAGGCATCGCCATCGCCTTGAACACGACCTTGATGGGGCTTTTGATTGCCATCCCGTCGTTGATCGCCTGGAGCTATTACAACAAGAAAGTGGAGACGCTGGCCGTCGAGATGGAAACGATCTGCGACAAATTCCTGCGCCAGTACTATCGCGGCAAAGAAAAATCCTGAGCCATGCAATTTACCGTTCGCAAACACCGGCAACCGCCGGCCGTGATCATCATCTCGCTCATCGACATCTTGATCGTTCTCCTCATTTTTTTGATGGTGACCACCACCTTCAAGCAACAGCCGGCCTTGAAGCTGGCGCTGCCCGAATCCAAACAAGCGAAACAAGGCGCTTCGGAAGCCAGCCTCGTGGTGACGATTGGCAAGCAGGAACCGTATCTGTACCTGGGCTCGCGTCCGGTCACCTTGAGCAAGCTGCAGGAGCAACTTGCGGCCAGTGCGGCCAAGAATCCGCAAATCAACCTGTCCATCCGCGCCGATGCCCAGGCCCCGTGGGAACAAATCGTCAAGGTCATGGACGCCGCCAAGTCCGCCAACATCAAAGGGGGGATCGACGCCTTCACCAAGAGCGCCGGGCAGCCATAGCCGTATGCCGTTGAAGATGGGGAGCGCAACCGTCCCGGTCGCATCCGCCGGCGTCTCGCCGACGGATTCCGTGACAGCCTGGCTCCCTAAATCCACGCCCCAGCAGGAAGGCAGACTTCCGGCATTCAAGGCCCCTGCCGGAGGCGGTAGAACCGGTTGGACAAGGCCGTAGATTCCGGGTCGCTGAAGTAAACTGGGCTGGCGCCCAGGGTGTTGGTCTGCAGCGATGTCCAGGTCTGAAGGTTCGGCGAAGCCTCGATGATCACCATCTGGCCCGCCGGGCCGGTGAAGTTGAACCCGAACTGGCCGTTGGCAAAGCTGAGGTCCTGGCTCATGATCGCAAGTGAGGGTACCACCGTAATCAGCGTTTCCACGAACCAGCCCGTAACGTAGCCTCGCGCGCGAAGGGTCCCGCCGGTCGGCAACGAAAGGCCTGTCAACTGCCAGCCTCCCGCGATGCGCGTGCCTGCGCCCAGGCTCGTCCAATCCATGACATTGGCCGAGTATTCAAAGGTGGTCCGCCAGACCTCCGGACTGCTTCCACCGAGCGTCCAGGTGACCGTGGAACTGTCGTAATTCAGACTCTGCGTCGCCGGGTCCGTGTTGTTCAGCCGTCCAATGTTCGTGCGGCTCTGCCCACTCAGCGTGGTGAAATAGCCGCCCACAAGAATCTTCCCATCCGGCTGCACGGCCAGGGAATAGACCACACTGTCTGCTCCCGGATTAAAGCCCGTGTCCAACGCGCCATCGGCATTCAGGCGGCCGATGTTTTTGCGGCTCTGTCCGCCCAGCGTGGTGAACAGGCCTCCCACTAGAATCTTCCCATCCGCCTGCACGACCAGGGAATTGACCCAGCTATTTGCCCCCGGATCAAAGCGCGCATCCAACGTGCCATCGGCATTCAGGCGGCCCATGTTTTTGCGGCTCTGTCCGCCCAGTAAGGTGAACACGCCTCCCACTAGAATCTTCCCATCCGCCTGCACGGCCAGGCAAAAGACAGCCCCGTCTGCTCCCGGATCGAAGCCCGTATCCAGCGTGCCATCGGCATTGAGCCGGCCAAGGTTGGTGCGGCTCTGCCCGCCCAGCGCGTTGAAATCGCCTCCCACGAGAATCTTCCCATCCGCCTGCACGGCCAGGGAAGAGACCCAGCCGTTTCCACCCGGATTGAAACTCGAATCCAGCGTGCCATCTGCATGCAACCGACCGATGCGACTGCGGCTCTGCCCGCCCAGCGTTGTGAACGAGCCTCCCACTAGAATCTTCCCTTCGCCCTGTAAGGCCAGGGAGGTGACATACCATTCTGCACCTGGATTGAAGGAGGAATCCAGCGTGCCATCGGTCTGCAACCGGCCAATGTGCTCGCGGCTCTGCCCACCCAGCGTGGTGAAACCGCCTCCCACCAGAATCTTCCCGTCCGCCTGCACAGCCAGGGAAAAGACGGGACCGTTTGCGGCCGGATCGAAGCTGGGGTCCAGGCTCGTCTGATTGACGGTCAAGACCGCCACCGCACTGGTCGCCGCGCCGTAGGCATTGGCGACCACCACGACATAATTGCCCGCATCCGAACCCTGCAGCTTGGTGAGAGTCAGCGACGGCTCCGTGGCTCCGGCCAATGCCGCTCCCTCCTTCCACCATTGGTAACTCAGCGGCGCCGTCCCGATGGCCACCACGCTGAACGTGACGCTCTCCCCTGGATTCCTGGAGGCGCTGGCCGGCTGTGTGGTTATCGCTGGGTCCGCCACCGTCAACGTGGCCACCACACTGGTCACGCTGCCTGGGCCATTGCTGATAACGACCCAATAATTGCCCGCGTCGCTCCGCAACACCCCGGCCAAGGTCAATGTGGCGGCGGTCGCGCCGGAGACGCTCCCGCCATCGCCCAGGATCAAGCCGTTCTTGCGCCACTGATAACTCAACGGCGGTGTGCCGCCGGCTAGGACGCTGAACGTGGCGGTCGCGCTGCTATGGTCCGTCCGACTGGCCGGCTGGCTGAAGATGACCGGCGCGCCAGTCGCCATCATGGTTTCCACGAACCAGCCGGAGTCATTGCCAGCGCCCACAACGTGGCCTCGCGCGCGAATGGACCCGCTGGGCGGCAACGAAAGCCCTGTCAACTGCCAACCTCCCGCAATACGCGAGCCTGCGCCGAGATTTGTCCAGTCGCTGCCGTTGGCCGCGTGTTCAAAGGTAGTCCGCCAGATTTCCGGGTTGCTGCCACCGCGTCTCCAGGTGATCGTGGAAGCATTGTAGGTAAGACTCTGCGTCGCCGGGTCCGTGTTGTTCAGTCGGCCAATGTTATTGCGGCTCTGCCCGCTCAGCGTGCGGAAATAGCCCGCCACCAGAATCTTTCCGTCGCCCTGTACGACCAGGGAATTGACCCCGCCGTTTGCTCGCGGATCGAAGCCCGTGTCCACCGTGCCATCGGCATTCAGCCGGCCAATGTTCTCGCGATTCTGCCCGCCCAGCGTGTCGAAATAGCCGCCCACCAGAATCTTTCCATCGGCCTGCACGGCCAGGGAAGTGAGGTATGCATAATCAACACCGCCGGCCTCCGGATTGAAGCTCGGGTCCAGCGTGCCATCGGCGTTGAGCCGGCCAAGGCGCTCACGGCTCTGGCCAGCCAGAGTGGTGAACCAACCTCCCACTAGAATCTTCCCATCCGCCTGCACGACCAGGGAATAGACCTCACCATCTGCACCTGGATCGAAGCCCGTATCCAGCGTGCCATCGGCATTGAGCCGGCCAAGGTTATTGCGGCTCTGCCCGCCCAGCGTGTCGAAATAGCCACCCACCAGAATTTTCCCATCCGCCTGCACGGCCAGGGAATTGATCCACTCGTTTGCCCCCGGATTGAAACCGGTGTCCAGCGTGCCATTGGCATTGAGCCGGCCAATGCGACTGCGGCTCTGCCCGCCCAGCACGGTGAAATAGCCTCCCACCAGAACCTTCCCGTCCGCTTGGACGGCCAGCGAATTGACCACACCGTTTGCTCCCGGATTGAAGCCGGTGTCCAGCGTGCCATCCGCATTCAGCCGGCCCAGGTTCGTGCGGCTCTGCCCGCCCAGCGTCAAAAAATCGCCGCCGACCAGAATCTTCCCATCCGCCTGCACGACCAGGGAATACACATTGGGATTAGAGTCACCGCCGACTCCCGGATTGAAGCTGGGGTCCAGTGTGCCATCGGCGTTCAGTCGGCCAATGTGGCCGCGGCTCTCCCCGCCCAGCGTGGTGAACTTGCCTCCTACGAGAATCTTCCCATCCGCCTGCATGGCCAGGGAATAGACCCAGTCGTTTGCTCCCGGATTGAACGGGTCGGGCGCAGGTGACTGGGCCGACGCAGCCAGGGCCAAGGCCGGGATCGAGAGCGCCAAGGCGAGCCGGCGCAAAGCACGGAGGATTTGTTTTTGCGTTTTCATAGTTCGTTTGCTGTTGGTTTTGGGTAAGGAACATTTGGGACAACCAAGAACCGCCGGGAAAGAATCTGCCGTCGCAGGTATATTGGAGAGAAGATTGCCCATGGACTCGGGTGCTGCCGTGGTTGGACTCCCGGCTTTAGCCGGTGGGGTGTGCCTCGGCCGCCTAAAGGCGGAACAACGAAACCTGGCCGGTTCAAACAGTGGACGCCCGTTTTCCCCGCGCTGGCGAGGCTGCCGCCGGACAGGGTGAGATTTGTCTCGAGCCGGATGCGAGGTAGTGCTCGGCCTCTGGGAGTCGTCTCACCTCAATGCTGGGCAGTTCGGGCACCTCCCGTTGGCTGGGGCATTACCGCCAACCAATCGTTTGCCGCGCAAAACCTGGCGATCGCAGTCTTCACCGCATGCCGCTTTCCTCTACGTTCGGTGGGGAAGCGTCTAGGCTATCCAACCTCAGTCTCGGGCGGGCTGCAAGGTCAAAAAGTTGCGCCTCGGGTCAGTCAAGCCGGGCGGAGCACAGCAACGAACGCTGCTTCATGGCTGCAACGCTGCGACGTAAGCGTCATAAACTTCATCCGTAAAACAGGAGATGTAAACCTTCTCCACGGTTGGGTTGGCGCTGAGGAATTTCACGATTTCCTGAATGGCAACTTGGGCGGCTTGGTCAATCGGGTAGCCGTAAGCGCCGCAACTGATGGCGGGAAAGGCGAGGGTCTTGACGTGGTGGACCACGGCCAGTTTCAACGACTCGACATAGCAGGAAGCCAGCAGTTCCGGTTCGTGATGCCGACCGCCCCGCCAAACCGGCCCCACCGTGTGAATGACATGCTTGGCCGGCAGTTTGTAGCCGCGTGTGATCTTGGCTTGGCCCGTCTCGCATCCATCCAGCGTCCGGCATTCCTCCGGCAATTCGGGGCCGGCCGCCCGGTGAATCGCTCCGTCCACCCCGCCCCCGCCGAGCAAGGTCGTGTTGGCCGCGTTGACAATCGCATCGACGGCCAGCTTGACGATGTTGGTGCGGGTGAGTTCGATCTTGTTCATGATCGTTTCAACTTCGATGCGCCGCGGCCGACAATTTCTCGGCGCGCTTTTGAATGAATTGGGCCAGGATGCTGACCGCGATTTCCGGGACGCTGTGCGCTTGAATATCCAGACCCACCGGGCAAGCGACCTGCGCCATTTGTTCCGCGCTGGCAATTTTTTCTTCCACAAATTGGGTGAAGATCAAGCGCGCTTTGCGCCGGCTGCCGATCATTCCTAGAAAGGCAAAAGGCCGATAAATCCAATTGCGCAACACTAAGGCGTCATGCTGGTGGCCGCGCGTCACGATCAAGCCGAAAGCGGGCTGCCCCGGCATCGGCTCCGCCAGAAGTTTGTCCCAATAATCGACCCGAAAATGTGTCGCTGCCGGAAAGTACCCGGTGTTGGCCAGGGCAGGGCGGTCATCGAAAACCGTGACCTCGAAATCGAGTTGCACCGCCAAAGGAGCGACGGCCTGGGCGACGTGCCCTGACCCGGCAATCCACAACGCGCACGGGGGCGTCACCGTTTCCTGGTAAAGCCAATCCTCTGTGCTCTCGCCGCCCCAGGCAATGGTAAAATCTTTCTTGACCCCCCACGTCAGCGTCTCCCGGCCCTGGGCCAGTTTCTGCCAGATCTCCGCCGCTTGGGCCGCCTGCGGCAGGATCAATCCGCAGACCTTCCCACCGCAAATCAAGCCGTCATCCCAGCCAAAGTCGTGGTCCAGAACCAACTCGAACGTGGCCGGGGTTTGCGTGAGCAGCGCGCGGCGGGCCCGGTCTTGAATCTCCGCCTCCAAACAGCCGCCGCCCAAGGTTCCTTGAATGCGACCATCCAGATGAAACAGCGCTTTGGCCCCTTTTTTTTGCGGGCTGGAGCCTTTGATGGCAGAGATGATGCCCAAGGCAAAGGGCTGGCCCTCCGCCAAGGCGCCCGGCAAATAGTCAAAAAATCGCGGCATAAATCTTCAGTGGCTGAAACAGATTAAAGCATGCCTGGCCCCGCAACGCAATCGGATCAGACACTGCTATTCAATGGTCTGGGGAGCGCAACCCGCCCTGGCTGCCGTGGCAGACGCCCTCGTTTGCCACTTCTGGCACGTGTCATGAATCCAACTGTTTAGTGACTGCCTGCGCCTCACCTCAAACCGGCGGGGGCGCCGGTTTGATGCACCCGGGGCGGGGGCGCTCTCCAACTCCTACTGAATTGCATCGGCTTATCAGGCCAGGAAGTCTTGCGGGAGCATTGACAGTGGCGGGAACAAGCGTTAGGTGTTGCCCGCATGATTTTTGAACGCCTCTCCCTGGTTCAATGCCGGACACTCCGGCGACCCATGACCCTCCTCTTCACGACTGTTTGGGCGGCTGGTTTTCTCGCGAATGTTTTTGCCCTGCCAGCGGCGGAATATGACTGGTACCGCTGGCGCGGCCCGAATCTGAACGGCGTCTCCTTGGAAACCGGCTGGCTCAGCACTTGGCCCAAGGATGGCCCGAAACAGCTCTGGAAAGCTTCGGTTGGGGCAGGCTTCTCCTCGGTGTCCGTGAGCCAGGGCCGGGTCTATACCATGGGCAATAACGACGGCACCGAATCCGTCTCTTGCCTGGAGAGCGAGAGCGGGAAGGAAATCTGGAAGCATTCTTACTCCAGTCCCGTCGATGCCCATTACTACGAAGGCGGGACCAGCGTCACACCGACCGTCGATGGCGATGCGGTCTATACTTTGAGCAAGCGAGGGCAACTCTTTTGTTTCGAGGCCGCCACCGGAAAAATCAAATGGTCCAAGAACATTCCGCAGGAAACCGGTGTGAAAATCCCCGAGTGGGGCTTTGCCAGTTCGCCCTTGATTGAAGGCCATCTCTTGATCTTGAACGCCGGATCAGCCGGCCTGGCGCTGAACAAGGCCAACGGGAAAGTGCTGTGGTCCACAGGCAAAGACGCCGCCGGCTACGGCTCGGCCGTCACGTTGGCCATGGGCGATCAACGGGCCGTGGCCATTTTTGCAGCCAAACACCTTGTCGGGGTCAACATCAAAAACGGTGAAGAACTGTGGCGGCATCCCTGGAAAACGAGCTACGATGTGAATGCAGCCGATCCCATCATTTCCGGCGACAAAGTCTTCCTTTCTTCCGGATACGGCACCGGTTGCGGCGTCATTCAGTTTGGCGCCGGCAAAACTTCCCTGGTCTGGAAGAACAAGAACATGCGCAATCATTTCAATAGTTGCGTCCTGGTCGGGGATTACATTTATGGCATCGACGGCCAGGCCGAGGACGACCATCCGCCGTTGCGCTGCCTCGACTTCAAGACCGGGGCCGTGAAATGGTCGGAGCCGATCTTGGGAACGGGCACGCTCATGGCCGCCGATGGCAAATTAATCGTCCTGGCCGGCCGAGGTGAATTGATCATTGCCGAAGCTTCGCCGGCCCGGTTCCAGGCGCTGGCCCGCGCGCAGGTGCTGGGAGGAAAATGTTGGTCGGCCCCGGTTCTGTCCAACGGCAGAATCTATTGCCGCAATGCCCAGGGCGACTTGGTTTGCCTGGATGTGCAAGGCAAACTAACAACCCGACTCTCCGAAGAATAGCTTTCGTTCCACCCGGTTTCACGCGCAGCGCGAGGCTCCGTCGAGTCGCGGTTGTCACAGCGCTCTGCACTGCAACCTGCACGAATCCTCGCGCGCTACGAGGATTTTCTGGCGTGGCGCTCCTTTGGTTGCGGCGTTGCCGCGCTGGGACCGCCGCGGGCGCTGAACCAGCGCTGCTTCAGCATTCCGCGGCAAGTGAACTATCGGCTCAAGCCGCAACCAGTTCGAACCGATTTGGTTTGTCGCGTTCCCAAGGCACGTCCTGCGTCACGGTGCGGCCGTTGGGCAGTTTGGCGGTGAGGCGCTGGGTGCCGTAGAAAGCGGTGGCCGTGAACTCGCCTTGGGCATCGGTGCTCCCCCCGGTCTTGGTCCACCATTCGTCCTTGATCAGCGCCAGCAGACGCTCGTAAACCGGCTTGGGCGACATGTCTTTGCGTATCCAGCCGGCCGGCGCGCCCTGCCACGCGGCATCGTCCGAGAAGTCCCACCAGGTCAGCCCATGCACGGCCGGATGGGCGAAGAGCAGGGTGTAGAACTGCGGCACATATTCGGCTTGCATTGCTTCGCCTTCGGGCGTGGTCGCGCCCCACTTCTCGCGTTCGGCGCGCGGCCCGCTCACGATGGTGGTTTCCGTGAAATGAATGGGCACTTTGAATTCGCTGTAGGTATCACACACCTCCCAGATGCGGCGCAGGGGCCAGCCGCCGCCGTGCATGTGGCTTTGAATGCCGATGGCGTCAAAAAGGAGTTTCCCGTTTTCGCGCAATCCCTCCAGGATTTTGAAAAAGGGCGGGTCGGTGCGATAATCGTTGACCAGCAGCGTCGCGGCCGGGTTGGCGGCGCGGGCTATTTTCAGGTGTTCCGCCACGTAGGGCACCGCCCCCATCGAGATCGCCCATTCTCCGGTGCGCGTTTTGAATCGCCCCAGGTGCGTCGGTTCGTTGACCACGTCCCAGAGGTCGATGCGTCCCTTGAAGCGCGCCACGATGTCGCGGACGCGGGCGTTGGACAGCGCGCGGATTTCCGCGAAATCCTTGGGCAGCCAGCGCGGGTCGGCGAAGTCCCACACCAAAGGATGCCCTTTGCAGGCGATGCCGTTTTGGCGGCACCAATCGACCACCCGGTCGGTGTATTCGTAGATCGGCTGGCCGCGTTCGGGTTCGTAATAGGGCCAGTAAAAGCCAAGCGTGGCGTAATTGAGCAGGGCGGCAAAACGCCGGCGGTACTCCCCCTCGCGCTCGGGATCGCTGATCCGCCCGAAGCGGAAAAAATTGCAGCCAAACAGAAAATCATGCCGCACCTGCTCCACCTTGACCGTGGCGCCGGCGATGGCTTTTCCATCGGCCCCGCGCACGGACACGACGCCCGCGCCCTGGCGATGCTGGGCAATTCGCTTCTTCGCTTGCGCCAAAAGTTCTTCGTTGGCGGAGCCGGTTTTTCCCGAATCAGCGGCCCACGCAGCCCGGTTGATCAGCCAGGCGCTGCTGCCGGCGGTGGTTTTGATAAAGGTTCGTCGGTTCATATTCAAATGGCGCTCCAAGCTTCTCGTTTTTCCCCGATTACACTCTTGGACCTACCTTGGGCAAGTGGGCGGTGGAAAGACTTGATGGAGATCAAGATTTTCCGACCTGCCCCAGGATTGCTCGCAACGGGCTCCAAGCCGGTGCCAGGCTCGCGTGGCACAGTTGATAGAACGTGGTGGCGGCAAAGCCGCTTCTTCCTGCCGGAGTCTGGGGAAAAGCGCGTGCTGCTGTCCGGCAGGATCTTTTCAAGCCGCGAAGATTCCAGAAGGGGGTTGGAGCGCCGAATTCATCAGCATTTAGCCCGCCTCCACCAAACCGCCGCGCTCCGGGGGCATCGGAAAAACCCTCGCGCGCCGCGAGGATTTTCTGGCGTGGCGCAGGAGCGCCGACATTCTTGTCGGCCCGAATCGCACGTCGGCGCCAAAGCCGACAAGAATGTCGGCGCTCTTTTGGTTGCGGCGTTGCCGCGATGCGCTGTGTCGCCGACTATCCAGTCGGCAGACCGTTCGACCGGCGCGAGGGCTGCGGATTGGAAATCCGCGATCCAGCAGGTTGGAACCCTGCGCTACGTGGGAACCGAGCACGGCCTCAAGCAAGACGGCGTCAGACTTCGGCGATCGAGAAGAACTGGGGTAAGTGCAGGACGGCAGTCCGCTGCCCCGGCAGCCTTTTTTCCCGCCAACCAGACACCGCACAACACTTTGGACAAGCCGTTTGGCGCGGGTTGAGGGGTGGATTTCAGCTTTGACCCGAGGCTTTTCGGCCCGTTTCAGCCCCCAAAACCTCTTGACAGAAAGCATCTTTTAAACTGAGGCTTTGCCCGTGGAATCTTGAGAACGGTTCAATTGCGGAGAAAAGCGTGCATAGAAGCCTATCGTTATTTGCTGTGAACCCCGTGCTGATTGCGTTTTTGACCAGAGTGTTCCATAAAGGTCCGAATTGCATCCCAACATCCATTCCCACTGAATATGACTCGTGATAACCCGACGCCCACCCTTGAACAGCCCCCGGCCATGACGCCGGATGCCATCTCTATTTCGCACGAAGCTGAGTTGGCGGCGCCCGGCAAGAAAATCGGCTTAACCAAGCCAAAGGCGGGTCCGGAGTTCTTGCCGTTGTTCGCCAAGACCAGGAATTACACGAGCGCCGCCGAAGTGCGGGCGATGGGCTTGTATCCCTATTTCCGGACCATCACCTCGGCCCAGGACACCGAGGTCACCATGAACGGGCGAAAAATCCTGATGATGGGGTCCAACAGCTACCTCGGGTTGACCAACCATCCGGAAATCAAGGAAGCCGCCAAAGCGGCCGTGGACAAGTACGGCACAGGCTGCGCCGGATCGCGTTTTCTGAACGGAACCCTGGACATTCACCTGGAACTGGAGGAGGCGCTGGCCCGCTTGGTGAACAAGAAAGCCGCCCTGCTTTACAGCACCGGTTTCCAGGTCAACCTCGGCGTCATCAGCGTCATGGTCGGCAAAGGCGAATTCATCCTGGCGGACAAAAGCAACCATGCCAGCTTGACCGAAGGATGTCTCCTCTCGCCGGGACAATTCCTGCGGTTGCCCCACAATGACATGGCAGCCCTGGAGAACCGCTTGAAAACGATTGATTCGGAGGCGGGCAAGCTCATCGTCGTCGATGGCGTCTTCAGCATGGAGGGCGACATTATTCACCTGCCCGAGATTTGTCGTCTGGCCCAACGGCACCGGGCGGCGGTCATGGTGGATGACGCCCATGCCATCGGCGTGCTGGGCCAGAACGGAGCGGGCACGGCCAACCATTTCGGCCTGACCGACAAGGTGCAATTGATCATGGGCACGTTCAGCAAATCGCTGGCCAGCCTGGGTGGATTCATCGCTTCGGACGCGGACACCATTGATTATCTGAAGCACCATTCGCGGCCACTTATTTTCAGCGCCAGCATGAGTCCAGCCAATGCGGCCGCCGTGCTGGCGGCGCTGCGCATCATGATCCGGGAACCCGAACGCACCGCCAGGCTCTGGCAAAACACCGACCGGATGAAAAAGGGCCTGGCTTCACTCGGGTTCGACCTGGGCGCCTCCCAGACCCCCATCATTCCGGTTTACTGCCACGATTTGCTCGTCACATTCAAAATGTGCAAGCGGCTGGAAGAGGAAGGGGTGTTCGTCAATCCGGTGGTGCCGCCGGGCGTTCCTCGCAAAAGAGAACTGATCCGCCTCAGCCTCATGGCTACCCATTCCGATTCGCAGATCGACCTCGCTTTGGAGAAATTCAAAAAGGTGGGGAAAGAATTAGGCTTGATTTGAACCGCGGCCAGATCGAGCCCGCCTGGCGCTTGAGCGCAACCCACGCCGAGGGCAAAAGCGCATGAAAGTGTTGCTTACTGGCGCAACCGGCTTCGTCGGCAGCCATATCCTGGACCGTCTCCGCGCCCAAGGCATCGCGACCGCTGTGCTCCTCCGCCCTACCAGCTCAAAAGCCTTTATCGCAGAACATCTGCCGCAGGTGAGCGTGCGCTTCGGGTCCATAACCGATCCGGAAAGCATCCACGCGGCGCTGCAGGATGCCACTCACGTCATCCATTGCGCCGGATGCACCAAGGCCGTGCGCGTCTCCGAGTTTTACGCCGTCAATCACCAAGGCACACGCCATCTGGTGGCGGCCATCCAGCGGCAAGGAAACCGAATCCAGCGGCTGGTCCACATTTCGAGCTTGGCTGCTTCCAGACCCGCGCGAGCCGATGCGCCCGCGCGGGAGGAGGACCCTCCCAGCCCCGTCTCGGAATACAGCCAGAGCAAACTGGCCGGCGAATGTGAAGTGAAGGAAGGCTGCCGGACTGAGTTCGTGATCCTGAGACCCTCGGCAGTCTATGGTCCGCGCGACACCGACTTCCTTCTGCTTTTCAAGGCGCTGCAACGCCACGTGTTTCCAAGCTTTGGCGGCGGGCGCCAGGCCATCAGCCTGGTCCATGCCAAAGACCTGGCCGCAGCCGCGGTGGCATGCCTGACGCACCCGGCGGCGGCCGGCAGGACTTATAATGTGGCCTCGCCGGAGGCGCTGACGGTTCGTGAGCTGGCCGGCGAAATTGCCCGCCAGATGAAGGTTTGGACCCTGCCGTTGCCTCTGCCTCTGTCATTTCTCTGGCCCGCGTGCCTGGCTCAGGAGGCGCTCTCACGTCTGACCGGGCGGCCCAGCATTTTGAGCTGCCAAAAGTACGGGGAATTGCGGGCTCCTGGCTGGGTGTGCGATACGGCGCGGCTGCGCGACGAACTGGGTTTTGTGGCCGCCACTGCGCTTCGGTCCGGGATCGCCGAAACGCTCGATTGGTACCGCCGGGAGCAATGGCTCTGAGAGGCATGAAGCATTACACGTTCATCGATTACGCAACCCAGGCGTATCTGGCTCTGGTTGGATTGTTGATAGTGCTTTTTCATAACGAAGCGGTCCCGGAGTGGCCATTCCTGGTCCTAGGGCACGTGATTTGCATGGGGTTTGTTCATCTCCTGATCCGGAGTCAGGCGGTCCGAACTCCGGGCACTGTGCTCGATTTTCTGCGCCATTTTTATCCGGTTCTCCTCTACGCGGCTTTTTACCGCGAGACAGGCGCACTGAACCGGATGTTCCTTTCTGATTACCTCGATCCTTTTCTGATTCGCTTGGAAGAGCGCCTTTTTGGCCTGCAGCCCAGCCTGGCATTGATGGAACGGCTGCCCTACCTGATGCTCAGCGAAATCCTTTATGCAGCCTATTTCTCCTATTACCTCATGATTGTCGGTGTCGGGCTGGCTCTCTATCTCCGGGACCGCGGACAATTCTTCCACTACGTTTCCGTGGTCTCCTTTGTCTTTTATGTCTGCTACGTTCTCTACATTTTTCTTCCGGTCATGGGGCCGCGCGTTTTTTTTCGTGAATTTGAAGAGTATCATTTGCCGCAGGACGTGCAGCCGGCCGCAGCCCCCATCTTTCCGGAGGCGATCAGGTCCGGGCCGTTCTACCAAATCATGGCGATCATCTACCGTTATTTTGAGGCGCCGGGAGCGGCTTTTCCTAGCAGTCACGTGGCGGTGGCCCTCTGCACGCTCTACTTTTCCACACGGTATCTTCGTCCCATCCGGCATCTGCATGGCGTCATGGTCATTTTGCTTTGCCTCTCGACGATTTACTGCCGCTATCATTATGTCGTGGACGTCTTGGCCGGCCTCCTGACGGCGGCCGTGCTCCTCCCTTTGGGCAACGCCCTTTACTCCAAGTTCGGACGGTCCGATCGGCAGCCACCGTGCGAAAGCAAAGCGCACAAGCCGTCAGGCACAGAAGCTTAAGCTGTGACTATGCGGTTCGAGCGCCCCAATTGAATCGCAGAGACGCGATGGACGCTGAGAGGAATGAAGAGGAGCCAAATCAGATTCGGTCCCTGAATGGTGAACCTGGAAACCGCAGATGAACGCAGATAAATTCTTTCTGTCCACGGATTGAGAGGGAGCAGAACACTTCACCCACGGGGTGAAAGGCCTCCTGGTCGCAACTCCCTCTGCATCTGCGTCCATCCGCGTTTGGCTGCGGTTCAACTGCTCTTTTTTGGGTGAATGGTTTCCGACCCGCCCCCAATTCAATCTTCTCTGCGTCGATCGCGTCTCTGCGGTTTTTTTCCGGCCACCCTTACTTAGTATCTGGCCGAAAACTCCTGTTTTTTGGAGTGGAGTAAAGAAGTGAGG